>DASTOQ010000085.1:0-13478 GCA_035720205.1 Steroidobacteraceae bacterium
CCCGGAAAAGCGAGACGCGCGTTGTTGTTTCCGCGCTTCAGGCGCGCCGCGTCAGGGTGTCACGCCACCGACGCAGACGTACTAGAGCTCGGTGTAGTCGAGCAGCCCGTACTTCGAGCCCTCGCGCCCCGTGCCGGATTCCTTCACGCCGCCGAAGGGCGCGACCTCGGTCGAAATCAGCCCGGTGTTCAGGCCGACGATGCCGTACTCGAGCGCCTCGGACACCCGCCAGGAACGCGCGAGGTCGCGCGTGTACAGGTAGGCGGCGAGGCCGAACTCGGTGTCGTTCGCCATCGCGATCGCCTCGGCCTCGGTAAAGAACCTGAAGAGCGGCGCGACCGGCCCGAAGGTCTCCTCGCGCGCGACCATCATCGCGGGCGTCACGCCGGTGAGCACGGTCGGCTCGTAGAAAGTGCCGCCGAGCGCATGGCGCCGGCCGCCGGTGGCGACCTTCGCGCCCTTGGCAGTGGCGTCCGCGACGTGCTCCTCCACCTTCTTCAGCGCGGCCGCGTCGATCAGCGGCCCCTGCTCGGTCTCGCCCGCGAGCCCGTCGCCAACGCGCAGCGTCTTTACCGCTGCCACCAGCTTCGCCGCAAAGGTGTCGTAAACCCCCGCCTGCACCAGCAGGCGGTTGGCGCAGACGCAGGTCTGGCCGGTGTTGCGGTACTTCGAGGCGATCGCGCCGGCGACCGCGGCGTCGAGATCGGCGTCGTCGAACACGATGAAGGGCGCGTTGCCGCCGAGTTCGAGCGACACTTTCTTCATGGTCTTGGCGCACTGCGCCATCAGCAGCTTGCCGATCCCGGTCGATCCCGTGAACGAGAGCTTGCGCACGCGCGCATCTCCCGTCAGCACGCCGCCGACCTCGCGCGCGGGGCCGGTGACGACATTGAACACGCCGGCCGGGATGCCGGCACGATTCGCGAGCTCGGCGAGCGCGAGCGCGGAATAGGGCGTCTGCGTCGCCGGCTTGCAGACGGCGGTGCAACCGGCGGCGAGCGCCGGCGCGACCTTCCTCGTGATCATCGCCGCCGGGAAATTCCAGGGGGTGATCGCCGCCACCACGCCGACCGGCTGGCGCAGCACCAGGATGCGCTTGTCCGGCTGGTGGCCCGGGATCACGTCGCCGTAGACGCGCTTGGCCTCCTCCGCGAACCACTCGACGAAGGAGGCCGCGTAGGCGATTTCGCCCTTCGACTCCGCGAGCGGCTTGCCCTGCTCGGCGGTCATGAGCTTCGCCAGATCGGAGGCGTTCGCCATGATCAGCTCGTACCAGCGGCGCAGGACGACCGCCCGCTCCTTGGCGGTCTTCGCGGCCCAGGCCGGGAAGGCGGCGTGCGCCGCCGCGACCGCGGCCTCGGTGTCCGCGGCATCGAATCCCGGCACGGTGCCGAGCTGCGCGCCAGTCGCCGGGTTGGAGACGGGAATCGTCGCGCCCCCGCGGGCATCCACCCAGGCGCCGTTCACGCAGCATTGCTGCCTCAGCAGCTTCGGGTCGTCGAGCCTGAGCCCGCCGCTGGAGAGGCGGCTGTCGTCCTGTGCGCGCATCAGGGTGCCCTCGCGACGCGCTGGTCGATCGCGCCGAAGATGGAGCCGCCGGCGGCATCGAACATCTCGATGCGCACGCGGTCGCCGAAGGACAGGAATGGGGTCACGGGCTTGCCCTGTTCGAGCGTCTCCAGCATGCGCCGCTCGGCGACGCAGGTCGAGCCCTTGCTGCGGTCGTAGTTCGAGACCGTGCCGGAGCCCACGATCGCGCCGGCGCCGAGGCGGCGCGTCTTCGCCGCGTGCGCGATGAGCTGGCCGAAATCGAAGGTCATGTCGGTCCCGGCATGCGGCCGACCGAAGGGCTTGCCGTTGACCTGCACCACCAGCGGCAGCTGCAGCTTCGCGTCCCGCCAGGCCTCGCCCAGCTCGTCGGGCGTGACGGCGACCGGCGAAAACGCGGTCGCGGGCTTCGACTGGTAGAAGCCGAACCCCTTGGCAAGCTCGCCGGGGATCAGGTTGCGCAGCGACCAGTCGTTCACCAGCATCAGGAGCACGATGTGCCCGCGCGCGGCCTGCGCGTCGGTGCCCATCGGCACGTCGTCGGTGACGACCGCGATTTCGCCCTCGAGGTCGATGCCCCAGTCCTCGTCCGCGAACGGCGCATCGGCCATGGGCGGCAGGAAGTCGTCCGAGCCGCCCTGGTACACCAGCGGATCGGTCCAGAACGAGGCCGGCATCTCGGCGCCGCGCGCCTTGCGCACGAGTTCCACGTGGTTCACGTAGGCGCTGCCGTCCACCCAGTGATAGGCGCGCGGCAGCGGGGCGAGCGCCTGCTTCGGATCGAACGCGAACGAATCCGCTCGGCCGGCCTCGAGTTCCTGCGCGAGCGACTCGAGTGCGGGCCTGGCGCGCGTCCAGTCGTCGAGCGCGGCCTGCAGCGTCGGTGCGACCCGCGTGGCGCGGGTGGCGCGCGCAAGATCGCGGCTGACGACGACCAGCGCCCCGTCGCGGCCGGGGCCCGCGAGCGAGGCCAGCTTCATTTTGCCGGTCCTTTCCAGGAATCCACGTAGCCCGCCCATTCGAGCGGGGCGGCCGCGGCGCCGATTTCGAGCGCGTCGCGCGTGTCCACCATGACGGCGACCTCGTCGGTCGCGGGCTTGCTCTGCACCAGCATGCGTTCCAGCGCCTTCGGGTGCGGGCCGTGCGTGAAGCCGCCCGGGTGCAGCGTCGCCATGCCCGGGTGGATGTTGTCGCGGCTGAAGAAGTCGCCCGCGTGATAGAAGAGGAACTCGTCGTAATCGTCGTTGTTGTGGAAGAACGGCACCTTGAGCGCGCCCGGGTCGGTCTCGAACGGCCGCGGCACGAAGGTGCAGACCACGAAGCGGTTACCGAGGAAGGTGGTGTGCGCCGACGGCGGCAGGTGATAGCGGTGGCTCATCACCGGGCGGATGTCGCGCACGTTGATGCGGCACACCGAGAGGTCGCCGTGCCAGCCGACCACGTCCAGCGGGTTGTGCGGGAAGGTGACGGTCGAGACCGCGCCGCGGCGCTTCACCCGCACGCGCCAGGGCCGCTCGTCCTGTTGCGCCAGGAACGCGTCGTCCACCGCGGGCGCCTCCAGCATCGCCGGGTCGAAGATCGCATGGCCGCCCAGCAGGCCCTTGTCCGGCAGCAGGTAGGAGGCGTTGGTCGCCTCGATCATCAGGATGGCCGCGGGCTCCGCGCACTCCAGGCGCCACATCGTGCCGCGCGGGACCAGGAGGTAGTCGCCCGCCTCGAACGCGATGCGGCCGAAGTCGCAGTACATCTCGCCGCGGCCCTGGTGCACGAACAGCAGGTCGTCGCCGTCGGCATTGCGCGCGAGCGCATCCATCTTCCCGGAGGTGCGCCAGAAGCGGATGCGGCAGCTCGCGTTGTGCAGTACGTCGGCCGCGGCCCAGGGATCCGCGCCGGAGGCGTCGAGCTTCGCGAGGTCGAAGGCATGCGGGCGCAGCGGCCCCTCGAACGAGGTCCATCCGGTCGGCGGGCGGCGGTGGTGGAAGAAGGACGCCGGGCCGAAGAAGCCCTCCTTGCTCATCTCGCGCTCGTAGGTGCCGGGCGGCAGGTCGGCGTGCGCCTGGCGGCTGGCCTTGCCCTCGACGCGCGTGCGCCCCGGGTAGCGCTTCATGTCACCGCTCCATGATCGCGGTCACGCCCATGCCGCCCGCGGTGCAGACGGAGATGAGCCCGCGCCCGGATCCGCGCGTGGCCAGGAGCTTGGCGAGCGCGGCGACGATGCGCGCGCCGGTCGCCGCGAACGGATGGCCGACCGCGACTGAGCCGCCCTTGACGTTGAGCTTGGCGCGGTCGATGGCGCCGAGCGGCTTGGTGAGGCCGAGCTTCTCGCGGCAGAACGGCTCCGACTCCCAGGCCTTGAGCGTGCACAGCACCTGCGCGGCGAAGGCCTCGTGGATCTCGTAGAAATCGAAGTCCTGCAGGCTCAGCTTGGCGTCCGCGAGCATGCGCGGCACGGCCCAGGCGGGCGCCATCAGCAGTCCCTCCCCGCCGACGAAGTCCACCGCCGCGACCTTGCCGAACGTCAGGTACGCCTGCACCGGCCAGCCGCGCGAGCGCGCCCAGTCCTCGCTCGCGAGCAGGACCGCGGCCGAGCCGTCGGTCATCGGCGTGCTGTTGCCGGCCGTGAGCGTGCCGTCCTTCGCGAACGAGGGCTTGAGCTTCGCCAGCTTCTCGAGGCTGGTGTCGGCGCGCACGTTGTTGTCGGCGTTGAGCCCGAGGTAGGGCACCACCAGGTCCGACATGAAACCGTCCGCCCAGGCCTTGCTCGCGCGCTGGTGGGAGGCGAGCGCGAGCTCGTCCTGCGCCTCGCGCGTGATCTGCCACTCGCGCGCCATCCGCTCGGCGTGCTGGCCCATCGACAGCCCGGTGCGCGGTTCGCCGGTGCCGGGGTAGTGCGGCTTGAAGTGACGCGGCCGCAGGCCGAGAAAGGCCTTGATGCGCCCGCCCGCGGATTTGGCGCGAAACGCCCGCAGCATCAGCTGCTGGTAGGCCTTGCCGAACACGATCGGCGGATCGCTGACGGTGTCCACGCCCGCCGCGATGCCGGCGTCGATCTGCCCGAGCGCGATCTTGTTGGCGATCGCGATCGCCGCCTCGATGCTGGTGCCGCAGGCGCGCTGCACGTCGAGCCCGGGCGTCTCGGGCGCCAGGCCCGAGTCGAGCAGCGACTCGCGCGCCAGGTTCCACTGGCTCGAGTGCTTCATGACCGCGCCGGCGATCACGTCGCCGAGGCGCATGCCCTTGAGGCCGTAGCGGTCCACGACCGCCTTGATCGAGGCGGTCAGCATTTCCTGGTTGCCGACGCTGGCGTAGGCGCCGTGCGCCCGCGCGAACGGGATGCGGGCGCCGCCGACGACGGCGACGCGCCTGACCTGTGGTCCGACCAGCATGGTGCTGCTCCGGTGAATTCTGGATGCGTGCCTATCCGCTAGAATGCCAGCATCCACCGGCGCCCGCCACGGCGCGCCCGCGACGCGCCATGACCCAGCAAGCCCGATTCAAGGACACGTTCCCGCGCGACGCGCGCGCGATCCTGACGCTCGCCGGGCCGCTCGCCGTCAACAACCTGGTGCTGGCCGGCATGATGCTGACCAACACGGTCATGGCCGGCCGGCTGGGACCGGGGCCGCTCGCCGGCGTCGCCGTCGGCAACAGCTACTACCAGGCGTTCTGGCTGTTCGGGCTGGGCGTGCTGATGTCCATCTCGCCGCTGGTCGCGCACGCCTACGGCGCGGGACGCGACGAGGAGGTCGGGCGCCGTTTTCGCCAGGGCGTCTGGCTCGCGTTGATGCTCGCCGTGCCGCTGGTCGGCCTGCTCGCCTGCGTCGAGCCGGTGCTGCGCTGGTTCGGCACCGATGCGCGCGCGATCCCGCATGCGGCCGGCTACGTCTACGCGATGTGCTTCGGCATGCCGGCCATGCTCGTGTTCCTCGCGCACCGCTACACCAGCGAGGGTATCGGCTGGACGCGGCCGGTCATGTACACGGCGCTGGTCGGCCTCGCGGTCAACGTCGCCGGCAACCTGGTGTTCACCCGCGGCAGCTTCGGCCTGCCGTCGCTGGGCGCACAGGGCTGCGGGGTGGCGACCGCGCTCGCCTGCTGGGCCATGTTGCTGACGATGCACGTCTACCAGCGCCGCCATGCGATCTATCGCCGCTTCGGGCTGTTCACCCGCTTCGACCGCCCGGACCGGGCGATGTTGCGCGAGATCCTGGCTTTGGGGCTTCCGATCTCGGGCTCGGTCGTCTCGGAGGGCGCGCTGTTCGTGGTGGCGGCGCTCCTGATGAGCACGCTCGGCACGGTGCAGGTCGCCGCGCATCAGGTGGCGATCGCCTACGCGGCGCTGATGTTCATGATCCCGCTGTCGCTGCACTCGGCGACCACCATCCACGTCGGCCACCAGCTCGGCCGCGGCGACCTGCCCGGCGGGCGCAACGCCGGCTGGGCCGGCATCGCGATGTGCGGGATCGTGATGGCCGCCTCGTCGCTCGTGATCCTGGCGGCGCGCGCCGGGATCGCGGCCACGTTCACGGCCGATCCGCAGGTGCTCGCGCTCGCCACCTCGCTGCTGCTGTTCGTCGCCGTGTTCCAGATCCCGGACGGGCTGCAGGTCGGCGCCGCCGGCGCGCTGCGCGGCTTCAAGGACGCGCGCGTGCCGATGCTGCTCAACTTCACCGCTTACTGGCTGGTCGGCTTTCCGCTCGCCTGGTGGATGGGAATCCACCTGGGCGCCGGGCCGAACGGCATCTGGTCGGGCCTGATCGCGGGGCTCGTCACCTGCGCGGTGCTGCTGATCTGGCGCTACCGGCGGATCTCTCAGAGCTCGAGCAGGTAATGCTGGTTGCAGCCGCTGTGGCCGGTCGACCCCAGCGGCGCGGACAGCTTGCGGAATCCCGCCTTGACGTAGAGTCCGCGCGCGGCATCCATCGCCGTGAGCGTCTCGAGATAACAGCGCCGGTAGCCGCGCCCGCGCGCCGCCGCCAGGCAGCGATCCAGCATCATCCGCCCGAGGCCGCGCCCGCGCGCCACCGGCAGCAGGCACATCTTGCGCAGCTCGCAGGTTGCGGCGTCCGCGCCGTCGAGCGGGGCGATGCCGCCGCAGCCGACCACGCGGCCGTCCAGCTCGAGCACGAAGTACGCGGCGCGCGCGCCGTCGTAGGCTGCGGACATCGCGTCCACTTCCGCGTCGCTGCTCGAATAGCCGGGTCCGGTCGCGCCGAAGCTCGCCATGACGTCGCGGATGATCGCTGCGACCGCCTCGTCGTCCTGCGGCCGGATCGGCCTGATCACGGGTTCAGTCGTCACGGGGCTCGTGATAACCGTGGCCCAGCGTCTCCACGTCCACCAGCAGGCCGTCCTCGAACTTGAGGCGGCGCATCAGCTTGTTGGGCCCGAGGTTGTAGGTCCAGTACTCGACCGGGATCGGCACCGGCTCCCAGGACGTGTAATAGGGGCGGCCGCGGAACCAGCGGATGGGTCGCGCGAGTATTTCCCGGCGCTGGATGGCGGACGGCGGGCCGCAGAGCGCTTCCACCTTGTCCATGCTGTCGCCGTCGGTGACGAGACGCGCGCCGCAGCGGAACGAGTCCGCGCCCGCCGCGCCGGCCCACGACAGGCCCGCCAGGGCAAGGACGGCGAGGGCATTCCGGTTCATGGCGGCAGCATCCGCTCTGGCGGATGAACGGCGTCTGAAGACAGGCTCATGTCATTGAATCTACGCCGTCCCCGGCCCGGAAACCAAGACACGGTTCCTTAAGTTTGCGGCGGGCCGCAGAATGGCGCGACCGATGCCCGCGCGCCGCCTGGACCGCCAGTTCGATCGCCGGCTCACGGGCCTGGTGAACGCCCGCGAGCGCGACCTGCTGTCGGGCGGGAGCAAGGGCATCGAGCGCGAGGCGCTGCGCGTCACGCCCGCCGGGCGCATCTCGCAGGCGCCGCATCCGCCGGCGCTCGGCTCGGCGCTGACGCACCCGCACATCACCACCGACTACTCTGAGGCGCTGGTCGAGCTGGTCACGCCGCCCTTCACCGAGACCTGGGAGCTGACGCAGTACCTGTGCGACATCCACCAGTTCGTCTATCGCCACCTCGGCGACGAGCTGCTGTGGGTCGCGAGCATGCCCTGCGTGCTGGACGGCGACGCCGAGATCCCGATCGCGCGCTACGGGACCTCCAACATCGGGCGCATGAAGCACGTGTACCGCGTCGGCCTCGACCTGCGCTACGGGCGCGTGATGCAGGCGATCTCCGGCGTGCATTTCAACTATTCCTTCCCGGAGCGGTTCTGGCCGGTGTGGGAGGCGGTGACGGAGGCGAAGCGCGGCGGGCAGCCGCTGGTGGACGACGCCTACTTCGCGCTGCTGCGCAACTACCGGCGCTTCGGCTGGCTGATCCTGCATCTGTTCGGCAGCTCGCCGGCGGTGTGCCGTTCGTTCTTCGGCGCGCGCGCGATCCCCGGGGGCCTGCAGCCCTTCGGCCCGGGCACGCTGGTCGCGCCGCATGCGACCTCGCTGCGCATGAGCGACCTCGGCTACCGCAACAAGAGCCAGGCCGGCGTGCACGTGTCGGTAAACTCGCTGCAGGAATACGTGCGCGATCTCTCGCTCCTGATCACGACGCCGCATCCGGCCTACCAGGCCCTGGGCGTCGAGGCGGACGGCGACTGGCGCCAGCTGAACGCCAACCTGCTGCAGATCGAGAACGAGTACTACAGCTTCATCCGGCCGAAGCGCATCGCGTTCTCGGGCGAGCGCCCGACCACGGCGCTGACGCGCGCGGGCGTGCAGTACGTCGAGATGCGCTCGCTGGACGTCGGCGCCTGGGACCCGGTCGGCGTCAACCGCAACAAGCTCTGCTTCCTCGAGGCCTTCGCCGCGCTCTGCCTGCTGCGCGGCAGCGAGCCGCTCACCGCCGCGCAGTCGGCGAGCTTCGAGGCGAACCACGTGCTGGTCGCGAGCCGCGGCCGCGAGCCGGGACTCGTGCTGTGGAACGAGCCGTCGCCGCAGCCGCTCGCGGACTGGGCGGCGCAGCTGCTCGACGAGATGCAGGGCATCTGCGAATTGCTGGATGGCGCCGACGAGGCGAAGCCCTACACGACCGCGCTCGCGCTGCAGCGCGCCAAGCTCGACGATCCGGCGCGGCTGCCGTCCGCGCGCCTGCTGGCCGAGCTGGAACGGGAGCGGGTTTCGTTCTTCGAGCTGGCGCTCTCGATGTCGCGCATGCATCGCGATTACTTCCGCGACCTGTACCCGCCCAATGAGGCGCGGCTCGCCGAGTTCGCCACGGAAGCCGCTGATTCGCTTGAGAAACAACGCCAGGTCGAGGCTGCCGACACGCTGCCGTTCGGGGAGTTCGTGGCACGGTATTTCGAGGACGCGCTGGTTTGACATATTGCAATCCCAACAACTACTTAGAGTAATCACCCGCGAAACAACTTAACCTGCGCCCCGGCGGGTCCCTATAATCGAATCGCATGCACGGCGACCCTCTTTGCCGTGCCACGGGGATGCAACAGAGATCATGGAAAGAGCTCAGGACGGATTCGAGACACGCTTGCTGGATGGCAAGACCCTGGACGCTGCAAATGACCCGGTGATCGCCGGCGCCCGCCCGCACAAGGGCTGGGATCCTTTCGAGATCTGGCGCACGCGCGTCCGGTCGATGCGGCGGCTGGCTCCCAGGGACGGGAAGGACGCCACCGACTGATGCCGCCCGGCGGCGCCGCGGGGCATGACGCGGGCTCGCCGCCCGCGTCCACGCCCTCGGAGCAGCTCGAGCAGGGCTTCCGCTGGCTGCGCTTCGGCCCCGACCTCGAGGCGGCCTACCGCACCGAGCAGTTCCGCGACGGCCTGCGGTCCCTGCGCGTGAGCCTGGTGGTGCTCACGGCGCTGATCCTCGCCATCAACCAGATCGACCGGGCCGTGCTGCCGGCCATCAGCGCGGTCGCGCCGCGCGTGGCGGGCATCGGCGTGATGCCGCCGCTGCTGCTGCTCGGCCTGGCGCTGACGTTCGCGCGCAATGCCGCCGCCTGGTATCCGCGCGTGATGGCCGTCGCGATGGCCGCCGCGCTCGTGATGATCGCCTGGGTCGTGCTCTCGGCCCTCGGCCAGGGCGAGAGCCGCGTGTTCGTACGCCTGATCATCGCCACCATCGCGATCTACTTCGTCCTGGGCCTGTCGTTCCGCGCCGCCTTCGCCGCCAACGCCGCGGGCGCCGTTTTCTTCGTCGTCGCCGCGCTGGCGAGGGGCATGCCGGCGGTGGAGATGCAGCACTACGTCTCGATGCTGCTGATGTCCTCCGTGATCTGCGCGGTCGGCGCCTATGCGCTCGAGCACGCGAGCCGCACCGCCTGGCTGGAGGGCAGGCTGCTCGCCGAGCATGCGCTGCACGACGGGTTGACCGGCATCTGCAACCGGCGCCGCTTCGACGACCACCTGCAGCGCGCCTGGCAGCAGGCCACGCGCGACCGCCGGCCGGTGTCGCTGCTGTTCGCGGACATCGACTTCTTCAAGAAGTACAACGACCGCTACGGTCACCAGGCCGGCGACGAGGCGCTCAAGGCGGTTGCCGGCGTGCTGGCGAGCCATGCGCGCCGGCCATTCGACATGGCGGCTCGCTTCGGCGGCGAGGAATTCGCGGTGCTGCTGTACGACGCCAGCCGCGAGCACGCGCTGCGGGTCGCGGACCAGATACTGCGGGACGTCCGCGAGCTCGGCATCGTGCACGGGGACCCGGCCCCGGGCGGCGTGCTGACCATCAGCATCGGCATCGCCTGCGTGCAGCCGGAGAAGGGCAGGAGCGCGGCCGGCCTGCTGCAGGCGGCGGACCAGGCGCTGTACGCCGCCAAGGACGGCGGGCGCGACCAGGCCCGGGCCACGGGATCGGAGTACGAGCAGATGAAGACCGGCTATTTCCACCGCCGCATTTTCGAGTCCGGCGGAGCCGGCGGCGGTCAGTAGATCGCGACCTCGCGCCGGCCGCGCGCGTCGCGCGCCGCCCTGAACATGCCCTCGGTGTTGAACTCGAGCGACAGCACGCCGTCCCGGTCCACGACGATCACGCCGCCGTCGCCGCCGATGTCCTTGAGGCGGCCGTGGACGACGTCTTTCGCCGCCGCGGCGGCGCTGACGCCGGAGAGCCGCACGCGCGCGCAGATCTCGTGCGCGACGACGGCGCGGATGAAGTACTCGCCGCTGCCGGTCGCCGACACCGCGCAGGTCGCGTTGTCGGCATAGGTGCCGGCGCCGATGATCGGCGAGTCGCCGATGCGGCCCCAGCGCTTGTTGGTCATGCCGCCGGTGGAGGTCGCGGCGGCGAGGTTGCCGTTGCGGTCGCGCGCCACGGCGCCGACGGTGCCGAAGTAATCGGTGTCCTCGGTGGCATTCGCGACGCGATCGCTGCGCTGCGCCTCCTCGAGCTGCTTCCAGCGCCGCTCGGTGTGGAAGTAGCTGCCGGGCACCAGCGTCAGCCCCTGTTCCAGCGCGAACTCCTCCGCTCCCTCGCCGGCCAGCAGCACGTGCGGCGTGCGCTCCATGACCATGCGGGCGAGCTCGATCGGGTTTCTGATGTGGCGCACGCCGGCGACTGCGCCCGCCTTCTGCGTCGCGCCGTCCATGATGGCGGCGTCCAGCTCGTTGACGCCGGCGTGGCTGAACACCGCACCCTTGCCGGCATTGAAGTAGGGCGAGTCCTCCAGGATCTTCACCGCGACGACGATCGCGTCCAGGCTGCTGCCGCCTGCCTCGAGCACCCCGTAGCCGGCGTCCAGCGCGCGCTCGAGGTCGGCGCGATAGGCGCGCTCGTTGTCGGGCGTCATCGAGGCGCGGCTGATCACGCCGGCGCCGCCATGGATGGCGATCGCGATCATCGGTTCGTCTCCGTCCGCTGCGAGGGCAGCCGGCGCCGGCGCCAGCAGGGTCCAGAATCCCAGGAGGATTGCGGCTCTCATCGTTCGGTTATTATCCCCGAATCCGCGGACGGCGGGCGAGCGGCGTGCGCCGCGGGCAGGGGAGTTCCGGCATGAACATCGGCGGGTGTGCGGCCCTGGCGGCGGTTGCGCTGGCGCTCGCCGCCTGCGGGGACGACGCCTCCGTGCTGCTCGGCACGCTCGAGCGCGACCGCGTCGAACTCGTCGCCGAGGCTGCCGAGCCCATCGTCGAGGTCGCCGTGCGCGAAGGCGAGACAGTCGCCGCGGGGGCGCTGCTGCTGCGCCTGGACCCCGGCGCCGCTGCCGCGCGCCTCGCGCAGGCGCGCTCGGCAGCGCTGCAGGCCGAGCGCCGCCATGCCGAGCTCGCCGCCGGCGCGCGCCGCGAGGTGGTGCGCGAGGCGCGCGCCCTGCGTGACGGCGCCGCCGCGCGCGCGGAGGCCGAGGCCCGGGAATTCACCCGGGTCGAGAAGCTGGTCGCCGACGGCATGCTGCCGGCCTCGGCCCTCGACCGCCAGCGCGCGCAGAAGGACGGCGCCGCGGCGGAGCTCGCGGCGGCGCGCGAGCGCCTGCTCGAGCTCGAGCGCGGCACGCGCGCGGAAGTCCTGGCGCAGGCCGCCGCGGCGCTGCAGGCCGCGCAGGCGCAGGCCGCCGAGCTCGAGCTCTCGCTCGAGCGCCACGCGGTGCGCGCGCCGCGCGCGGGCGTGGTGGATGCGCTGCCCTACGAGCTCGGCGAGCGGCCGCCGAAGGGCGCGCCGGTCGCCGTGCTGCTGGCGGCAGGCCGGCCCTACGCGCGCGTGTTCATTCCCGAGCCGCAGCGCGCGTCCGTGTCCGCGGGCACGCGCGCGACGGTGCGCGTCGACGGCTCGGACCGCGACTGGCAGGCCGAGCTGCGCTACGTGTCGTCGGAGGCGGCCTTCACGCCTTACTACGCGCTCAACGAGCGTGAGCGCGGCCGTCTCGCATTCCTCGCCGAGGCGGTGCTGACGGAGCCGGAGGCGGACCGGCTCCCGACCGGGATGCCGGTCGAGGTGCGGCTCGCCGCCGGGCCGTGAACGCCGCGATCACCGCGCGCGGGCTCGCGCGGCACTTCGGCGCCGTGGTCGCCGTCGCCGGCATCGACCTCGACATCCCGCGCGCGCAGATCTACGGCTTCCTCGGTCCCAATGGCTCGGGCAAGTCCACCACCATCCGCATGCTCTGCGGGCTCTTGGTGCCGACCCGCGGCACGGTGACCGTGCTCGGCCATGCCGTGCCGCGCGAATCCGAGGTCGTGCGCCGCAAGCTCGGCTACATGACCCAGCGCTTCTCGCTCTGGGACGATCTCACGGTCGCCGAGAACCTCGACTTCATGACGCGCGTGTACGGGCTCGATCGCGCGCAGCGGCGCGAGCGCATCGCCTCGCGCGTCGCGGAGTACGGCCTCGGCGCGATCGTGGGGCAGCGCGCCGGCACGCTCTCGGGCGGCCAGCGCCAGCGGCTCGCGCTCGCCGCCGCGACGCTGCATGCGCCGGAGCTGCTGCTGCTCGACGAGCCGACCAGCGCGGTGGACCCGCAGAGCCGGCGCGATTTCTGGGAGAGCCTGTTCGCGCTGGTGGCCGCGGGCACCACCATCCTGGTCTCGACCCACTACATGGACGAGGCCGAGCGCTGTCACCGGCTCGCGATCCTCGACCGCGGCCGCATTGCGGCCGAGGGGACGCCGCGGCAGCTGGCGCGCGACATCGAGGTCGCCGTGATCGAGATCGAGGCGGACGACCTGGTCGCGGCGCGGCGCGCGCTCGCGACGCTGCCGGAAGTGAGGAGCGTCGCCCAGCTCGGCCACCGCCTGCACGTGCTGCTGTCCCGCGACGCGCCGGAGCCGGAGCGCCGGCTCGCGGCGGCGCTCGTGCCGCACTGCCCGGATGCGCGCGTCGAGCGCGTCGGCGCCTCGCTCGAGGACGTCTTCGTCGCGGCGACCAGGCTGCGCGCTGGCGCCGCCGCGGAGCGCGCCGCATGAAGTGGCTCGAGC
>DASTOQ010000086.1:0-9058 GCA_035720205.1 Steroidobacteraceae bacterium
CATCTGCCCGAACATCATCAGGCCCCTGCGGTCGAGTTCATGGAACTGCTCCCAGGTCGCCCAGTGCGGCACCAGGTTCGAGTTCGCGATCAGGACGCGCGGCGCATCGGGATGCGTCTGGAACACGCCGACCGGCTTGCCGGACTGCACCAGGAGCGATTCGTCGTCCTTGAGCCGGCGCAGCACGGCGAGGATGGTGTCGAAGGCCTCCCAGTTGCGCGCGGCCTTGCCGATGCCGCCGTACACGACGAGGCGGTCCGGGTGCTCCGCAACCTCCGGGTCCAGGTTGTTCTGGATCATCCGGTAAGGCGCTTCGGTCAGCCAGCTGCGGCAGTTCAGTTTCGCGCCGCGCGGCGCGCGCACGGGGCGCGGGCCGGCGGCAGGCTTCGGTTGGGCACTCATGGGACCGAAGGATAGCGCGATGGCAGCCAATCGCGAACGAGAGCATAATCCGCCGCCAGCCATAAAGCGCGCGATTGCAGCCGCAGACGAGCGGCGGCCCGACCCCGTCGTCAATTCCCCGCACATTTCGAGGTCGAGCGCGCGCCCAAGCGCGACGGAGATCGCAATTTGACCGTTCAGTCGGGTGACGGCGCCTTGCCGTTTCCTCCGCCCAGCCCGTTCAACAGTGCATCTGCCGCGCGCATTGAGCGCATGGCCTCCTCCACTCCCTGCAGGTTCCGGGTGCGCAGGCTCTCGTCCAGCGCGACAAAGCTGCGATGCTTGAGCTGCGCATACTCGCGCAGCCGCGTCTCGCGATCACCAGGTGACGACATTGCTGCGACAGCGCTATCGAAACGCCGCGAGGCGTCCGCGTACAGCGGGACGACCTCGCTGCTGACCGCCGCCGCAAAGTCGGCGTCGGCGAGGTCGCCCGCGTGCGCACGCTCGACCAGCGCATTGTACGCGTCCACGGCCTCGGGCTCGCGGTGGACAAACCAGACGAGCGTCGCTTCGAACTGCTCCGTCGCACCCAGGCGGTCGCGCGTACGCACCGTGCCGAGTGTCGCCAGTCCGAGCAGCAGCACGGCCGCCAAGACGGTGCCCGAGACCCGCAGGGGCGCAGCCTGTTCCCGCGCCGCGGGATGCACGGGACGCGCAAGCATGAATCCGAGCGCCGCGCCCGCTACAAGGCCGCCCAGGTGTGCGGCATTATCGATGCCTTCTCGCGATGCCCCATAGACGAGGCTGTAGAAGACGAATACGAGCAGGCTCGCCCGGTGAGTCTTCATCACCGGCAGCGGCACCCCATGTCGCCTGGCCAGCATGATCGCCAGCAGCCCACCCAGCACCCCGAAGATCGCGCCGGATGCGCCGGCGCTGTTGACGGCGGGATTCCACCAGACACTGGTCACGCCGCCCGCCAGTCCCGACAGCAAGTACAGCGCGAGGAACCGCGCGGAGCCGAACAGCCGCTCGGCAAGCCGCCCCTGTGCGTACAGCACCCACATGTTCACCAGCAGGTGCATCAGCCCGAAGTGCAGGAACATCGCGGTGCCGAGTCGCCACCACTCGCCGTCCACGGTCAGGGGCACCACGTTCGATCCCCAACGCACGTGAGCCGCGGGTTCGGGAACCATGATGCCTGCGCCGTCAAAAGCCATTGCCGCGAACACCGCTGCATTGGCCGCAATCAGGCAGAAAGTCACCGGCGTGCGCGGGCCGACAGCCGCCAGGCGCTGCTCGAACTCCGCAACGATCCCCCTTGGAACCGGCGCAGGCGCTGCGGCCGGCGACGGTAGCAGTCTTGCGAGCGCGTCGGCGTCCGCATCGCGCGTGCGGAACGCCGCCTGGACAGGCGATTCGCCCGCTGGCGCGAACTCGATCCGGAACGAACTTCCGGACCGCGCTGCAGCGGCCACAGCGCCAAGAGGAAACGCAACTGCCAATGGCCGTCGCCACCAGAGATTCGTGTCCTTGCCGGACAGGTGCACCAACGACCCGGAGAACTCGATCCTGCCGCGCCCCGCCAGTCCGAAGTCGTTGTCCGGCGCGCCGACGAGCGGAGTCAGCGTGTACTTGACGTCGAAGACGGCCGGCGAGGCCCGGGCCGCGTCGTCATGGAAGAGACTCGTCGCGGCCGAAGAGGCGTCCCGGGCACGCAAGGTCTCGACCAGCTTCTCGTAGTTGCGCGGGAATTTCCCGCGATCGATACCCGCGAGCGCCTCCTGAAGCTCCGACGTAGAGTACCCGCTGTAATCCATGTCGCCATCGACCATGGGAATCTCAGCGCGCAGCCGTTCCCGAGTTCTTCATCTCCGCGAGCGCGCGCTTGCGGGCGCCCGCGCTCTCCACCATGCCGACCACGGTGTCGCGCACCGGCGCAATGCCGCAGAAGCGCAGGATGTTGCGCTCGAAGCTCTTGAGCGAATGCGCGCGGTAGAACCACTTGTAGAAGAATCCCGGCATGCCCATGGTCACGACCACGCGCGCCGAGCGGCCCTTCAGCTTCTGCTTCGGCAAGCCGCGGCCGCTCGCCTCCTCGAACGCAAACCCGGGCCGCAGGCACTGCTCGAAGAACGCCTTGGTGAACGCCGGCATGGAACCGAACCACAGCGGATAGAAGATCACGAGGTGCTCCGCCCAGAGGATGTCCCGCTGTGCCGCTGCGATCGCGGGCACCGGACCGCCCTTCTGGAAGTCCTCGCCGGTGCGCAGCAGCGGAAAGTCGAGCTTCCCCACCGCGATGGTGCGCACGTCGTGGCCGGCCGCCAGCGCCGCGTCACGATAAGCGCCCACCAGCGCGTGGCCGAAGCGCGCCGCGTCTGCGTCCGGGTGACCTTCGATGATCAGGATGCGGCGCGGCATGCGATCAATCCGCCTTCCGCACCTCGAGCGGCGTGACCTCCGCGTCGCCCTCGCGCTTCACGCCGAGCTGCAGCGGCCGCGGCGGGCCGGTCGGCGGGACCGTGACCTCGACCCAGAGCGTCTCCCCCGCCGGCCGGCGCGAGGGATCGACCGCGTGTTCCGGGATGAAGAAGGCGAGTGCATTCGCGAGCTGCCAGCAATCGGCCTCGCCGCAGCGGCGCTTCGTCACCCAGTTGCGCCCGTTCTCGTCCTCGACCGCGTACAGGCGGTCGTTGAACACGTCGAGGTACGCCATGTACATGTCCGCGAGCTCGCCGCCGTCCCTGGCCGGCGCGCGGGCCGGTTCGACCAGCACCGCGATGCGCACGTAGCGCCCGCGGATCGGCAGGTCCGGGTCGTAGGGCGCCGTCTCGGCCCAGACGCGCGGGTAGTTCGAGCGGTCGTAGAGGAACTTCGCGCCAACGCTCGCGGCGAGCGCGACCTGCGCGGCGGCGATGACGAGGCCTTTCGCGAGCGGGCTCATGACGGCGCCTTCGCGATGCGCCCCAGCAGTCGCCGGCGCGCGCGCTCGAGCAGCCAGCCGCCGCCGATGAAGATGACGCCGACGCCGATCAGGCCGAGCGCGCGACCGAGCTTGTCGTACAGGCTCGAGAAGTAGAAGCCGAACACCGCGAACGCAAAGGCGAGCACGCCGACGTTGACCGCGAGCCGTTGCCGGTCACGGATGCCCCACAGCACGAGCAGCACCGCACCTGCCGCGTACAGCAGCCACAGCAGCAGCTCGCCGGAGTCCGGCCGCGGGTTCACCCAGGTGAGCGCCAGCGCCCAGGCGAGCGCGACGGCCATCCACGCCGCGTCGCGATCGCGCAGCACCCAGGCCACACCCGCCGGGATCACGACGGCCAGCGACCAGGCCGCGGCCAGGCTCCGGGTGCTGAGCTCGGCCTGCGCTGCATCCATGGCCTGCGCGGCCGCGAAATCCGACCAGGCCATGGCGCCGGCCGCGGGAATGATCGCGATCGCGCCCAACCAGGTGAGCGCGCGCCGCCACGGCTCGCGCGCCTCCGGCGCGGAGGCCATCAGGTAAGCGCAGGCCAGCATGAAGATGCCGACCGTTGCCGGCGTCATGCCGCGCCAGGCCGCCATCGGCGGCTGCGCTTCCACCCACTCGCCCCAGAGCCAGGCCGGCGCCAGCAGCGCGAGCCACAACGCCTGCGGCCATTGCCGCAGCAGCCACCAGGCAATGGCTGCGCCAATGGACCAGAGCATGAGCGCGCCCGGCCAGTGCTCCGCCATGTGGAAGATCTGGCCCGAGAGGTAGATGCCCGCGCCGAGCGCGCCGGTGCCGACCGCATGCAGCGTCGCCGCCAGCGCCGCGCTCGTGCGCGCGGCAAAGGCGCCGCCCACATGGAACACCGCGATCATCGTGAGCACCAGCGCGAAACGGCCGCCGGGCGCGAGCCGGTCCCAGTTCGCGGCGACGAACAAGAGCACGCCCGCCACCAGCAGGATGCCGCCGAACGCGAAAGCCAGGATCGCGAGCCGGCTGCGCTGCGCCTCGCCGCCGTGCTCCGACTCCCAGGCGCGGATGCGATCTGCCTGCGCCGCGTCCACGAGGCCCGCCGAAGTCCAGCGCGCGAGCGCCGATTGCAGGCTGCCCTTCATGAGGCGAACTTCCGCTCCACCGCGTCGTAGTGGTCGATCACCTGGCGCACGTACTGGCGCTTGCTGAGGTAATCGCCCGGCCAGAAGCTGCGCTTGAAGCCGTAGATGATGATGGACTTGAGGTCGTGCCGGTCGAGCCCGAGGTGCTTCACGGCCAGCCAGAGCTCGTTGGTCACGCTGGTGTTGCTCATCAGCCGGTTGTCGGTGCAGAGCGTGGTGGAGAGCCGCTTCTCGCGCAGCTTGCGGAAGGTGTGATCGTCCAGGAAGCGCAGCTTCGGGTTGGTCTGCAGGTTGCTGGTCAGGCAGACCTCGAGCGTGATGCGCCGGTCGGCGATGTAGTTGCCGAGCTTGTCCACGTAGCGTTCGCGGTCCTCGATCTCCGGGTCCTGGATCTGGTCCGCCTCCAGCAGGTAGGTGCCGTGGCCGACGCGGTCGGTGTGCAGGTCGGTGATCGCCTGGAAGATCGACTCCGGCCCGTAGGCCTCGCCGGCGTGCACGGTGCGCTTCAGGAAGTGCTTGTGGGCGTAGTCGAAGGCGTCCTTGTGCGCCCCCGCCGGGTAGCCGGCCTCCTCGCCCGCAAGGTCGAAGCCGACCACCTGCAGTCCCTCGCGGTCGCGCGCGATGATCGCCGCGCGCGCCAGGTCGATGGAGGCCATCGCGAACAGGTCCTTCGGGCGCGTGTAGGGATGCGCGTCGAACAGCGTGGCGTAGTAGCGCGAGAACTCCGGCGTGAACATCCGAAGCGCGCAGCAGATGATGCCGTACTCGAACGGCGGCTCGTGGCCCGCGGCAATCGCGGGCCGGCGGTTGTAGGCGTCGCGCGCGCGGCGCAGTCCGCGGTCCACCGCGGCGATGACCGCGACCGCGTCGAGCCCGGGACGCACGTGCAGCTGCGGCGCAAAGCGCGCCTCCAGGTAGCGCACGCCCTCGGCCTGGTTGTCCTCCGCGAGCTCCAGCGCAATGCGCTCGAGCGATTCCGCGTCCTGCATCACCGCGACCGTGTACTTGAAGCCCTTCAGGTAGTCGCCGAGGCTGGTGTAGCGCTCGGTGTAGACCGTCTCGCGCAGGCCGCCCTCCGTGTAGCTCGGCAGCTGGACGTGGTGCGCGCGGGCCAGATCGATCAGCGTCGGGATGCGCAGCGAGCCGTCCAGGTGCACGTGCAGGTCGGTCTTCGGCAGCGCGGCGATGAACTCCTTGGTGATCTTCCGGTCCGGCACGAGGGCTCCGACGGGGCAGTGCAGATGCAGAGCATAACGCGCCGGCGACGGCCTCCGGTAAACTGCGCGCGTGGGCGGCGCCGACACGCAGGACTGGACCCGGGTCATCCGCAACTGCGCTGTTGCCACCTGCGCGGGCAGCGCGCCTTACGGCCTGATTTCACAGGGCGCGGTGGCCGTCGCCGGCGCGCGCATCGCCTGGGCCGGGCCGGATCGGGAACTTCCGGCCCACACGCCTTCCGCCGTCGAGGTCACCGATGCGCGCGGCGCACTGGTGACGCCGGGACTCATCGACTGCCACACGCACCTGGTCTGGGCCGGCAGCCGGGCCCGCGAGTTCGAGCAGCGATTGCAGGGCGCAAGCTACGAGGACATCGCCCGCGCCGGCGGCGGCATCGTCTCGACGGTGGCCGCGACCCGCGCGGCGAGCGAGGACGAGCTGCTCGCGCTCGCGCTGCCGCGGGCGCTTCGGCTTGCCGCGGAAGGCGTGACCAGCCTCGAGATCAAGAGCGGCTACGGACTCGACCGCGACCACGAGCTCAAGATGCTGCGCGTCGCGCGGCGGATCGGCGAGCGGCTGCCGGTGACGGTGCGCACGACGCTGCTCGCCGCCCACGCCCTGCCGCCCGAGTACCAAGACCGCAGCGACGCCTATATAGAATGTGTATGCGACGAGATCCTGCCGGCCGCGGCCAAGGCCGGGCTCGCGGACGCGGTTGATGCTTTCTGCGAGAACATCGGATTCAGCGCTTCGCAGGTCGAAAGGGTTTTCGCACGCGCGCGCGAACTCGGACTCGCCGTGAAGCTGCACGCCGAGCAGTTGAGCAACCAGCACGGCGCCGCGCTGGCCGCGAAGTTCCGCGCGCTCTCCGCCGATCACCTCGAGCATGCCGACGAGGACGGCATCCGCGCGATGGCGAAGGCAGGCACCGTCGCGGTGCTGCTGCCCGCGGCGCTCTATTACCTCCGCGAGACGAAGCTGCCGCCGGTGGAACTGTTGCGCCGCCACCGCGTGCCGATCGCGGTCGCGAGCGACCTCAACCCCGGCAGCGCGCCGATCGCCTCGCTGCTGCTCAATGTCAACATGGCCTGCACGCTGTTCCGGCTCACGGCCGAGGAAGCGTTGCTCGGCGTCACCCGCAACGCCGCCGCGGCGCTCGGGCTCGCCGGGGAGCGCGGCACGATCGAAGCCGGCAAGCGCGCGGACCTCGTGGTCTGGGACGCCGGCCATCCGGCCGAGCTCGCGGCGCAGTACGGCATGCTGCGGCCGACGCTGATCCTCAAGGACGGCGCGTGAAGCGCGTCGCGTTCCTGACGCTCGCCGAGCAGGGCGACTTCGTGATCGACGACGAACGTGCCGTCGCCCCGCTCGCCGCGCGCGGCATCGCCGTCGAAACCCTCCCCTGGAACCAGCCGGACGTCGACTGGAGCCGCTACGACCTGGTCGTCATCCGCTCCACCTGGGACTACCAGCACCACGGCCTCGCTTTCCTCGAGACGCTGGACGCGATCGAGTCGGTCACACGCCTGCATAACAGCTCGGCCATCACGCGCTGGAACATGGCGAAGACCTACCTGAAGGACCTGGCCGCCAGGGGCGTACCGACCGTGCCGACCATCTGGCGCGACGGCCTCGCGCGCGGCGGCCTGCGCATACTGTTCGACGAACTCGGCAGCGACGAGGCCGTGATCAAGCCGGTCATGAGCGGCAACGCCGAGGGCGCATGGCGTCTGGACCGCGAACACGCACACGACCTCGCCGGCGTGATCGAAGCTTACTTTCGCAAACGGCCGCTCATGATGCAGGCCTTCGAGCGCGCGATCCTGGAAGAGGGCGAGTTCTCGCTGATGTACTTCAACGGCGAATTCAGCCACGCAATCCGCAAGCTGCCCAAGGCCGGCGATTTCCGCGTGCAGGAGGAACACGGCGCCCAGATTCTTCCCGCGACGCCCGAGTTCGCATTGCGCACCAGCGCCGATGCCGCCATGGCGGCCGTCGGCGAGCAGCTGCTCTACGGGCGCGCCGACCTCGTACGCCACGGCGCGGAGTTCCGCGTCATGGAACTCGAGCTGGTCGAACCCGCACTGTACCTGCGCATGGACCCTGCCGCACCCGCGCGCTTCGCGGACGCGATCGCCGCCCTACTCGCCTGAGCGGCGTGACGCGTCCAACGGGCTGACCACGCCGCGGCCGCCGCGGTTCAGGACATGCGTGTAGATCATGGTCGTCTTGACGTCCGAGTGGCCGAGCAGTTCCTGCACCGTGCGGATGTCGTAGCCGTCCTCCAGCAGGTGCGTGGCGAAGCAGTGGCGGAAGGTGTGGCAGCTCGCGGGCTTCTCGATGCCCGCCTTGTGCAGCGCTTCGCGGACCGCGCGCTGCACCGACTGCGGCAGACGGTGATGGCGCGCCGACTCGCCGGAATACGGATCGCGGCAGAAGAGGCGCGCCGGAAAGACCCACTGCCAGGCCCAGCTGGTCGCCGCCTGCGGATACTTGCGCCGCAATGCGAACGGCAGCGCGACTCCCGGCCTGTCCGCCTTGCGGTCTGATTCGAATAGCACGCGCGCGCGCTCAAGATGATCACGCAGGTGCGGCATCAGTTTTGCCGGCAGCACCGTCACCCGGTCCTTGTTGCCTTTGGCGTCGCGGATCACGATCTCATGGCGCGAGAGTTCCAGGTCCTTGACGCGGAGCTGGAGGCACTCAGTCACGCGCATGCCCGAGCCATACAGCAGCGAGGCGATGAGCCATTCGGTGCCGGTGAGGTTGGCGAGCACGCGGTGGACTTCGTCGCGCGTCAGCACGACAGGCAGGTGCACCGGCCGCTTCGCCCTCGTGACGTCCGTCAGCCAGGGCAGATCGAGCTCCAGCACGGTGCCGTAAAGGAAGAGGAGCGCCGCCAGGGCCTGGTTCTGGGTGGAGGCCGAGACCCTCCGATCCACCGCCAGGGAGGTCAGGAAGGCCTCCACTTCAGCGGCGCCCAGTTCACGGGGGTGCCGGAGCTTGTGAAAATGGATGAAACGGCGTATCCAATACAGGTACGCCTTCTCGGTCCGGTAGCTCAGGTGCCGGGTTCGCATGCAGGCTCGGGCCTGATCGAGCAGGCGGGGCGGCTGGGCCATCCATGGCTCCCAAAAGGACTTGGCTAGATCAACTCATGCCCGAGGCTATTCAAAGAGTTGCATCCCCGTCGGCTGACTATTTGGCCGAAATGACGTATTTCTGCAAGTCATTAATGACCACTAATTGTAGTTAGGTGTCACCTATGACAAGCCTTACCAGTCTTGTGGTTGCCGCAATCCTCACTAACACTTCTATCTCAGTGGCGGCTGAGGGCGATGAGCCACTGACGCCGTTTTCGGATGCG
>DASTOQ010000087.1:0-17819 GCA_035720205.1 Steroidobacteraceae bacterium
CCTCGCACATCGGCGCGGCCACCGCGCGCATCAACCTGCTCGGTTCCGAGGACGTCGATCCGACGCCGGAGCAGCTCGCCGCGATGCAGCAGGTCGTGCAAGGGGCGATGGAGGAGGGCGCGCTGGGCGTTGCCTCGTCGCTGATCTACGTGCCCGGCACTTTCGCGGAGACCGACGAGCTGGTGGCGCTGGCGTCGGCCGCGGCGCGCTGCGGCGGCATCTACGCGACGCACATGAGGAGCGAGGGGCGCCGGTTGCTGGAGGCGCTCGAGGAAGCCATCGCGATCTCGCGGCGTTCCGGCGCACCGGCGGAGATCTACCACCTCAAGGCCGCCGGGCGCGAGAACTGGCCGAAGCTCGAGCAGGTGATCGCGCGCGTCGAGGCGGCTCGCAAGGAAGGCCTGCGCATCACGACCGACATGTACGCCTACCCCGCGGCTTCGACCGGCCTCGACGCAGCCATGCCGCCGTGGGTGCAGGAGGGCGGCAACGCGGCCTGGTATGCGCGTCTGCGCGATCCAGCCATTCGGGCGCGCGTCGCCGAGGAAATGAAGCGCGACGAACCGGGCTGGTCCAATACGCTGCGCGAGGCGGGCGGTGCGGAGAACGTGCTCGTCGTCGGCCTGCGCAACCCCGCGCTCAAGCCGCTGATCGGCAGTACCCTCGCCGCAATCGCCGCGCAGCGAGGCGTCACGCCCGAGGTGGCCGCCATGGACCTGGTCGCCGAAGACCAGAGCCGGGTGCAGTCCATCTACTTCCTGATGTCCGAGGACGAAGTGCGCCGCAAGGTCGCGCTGCCGTTCATGAGCTTCGGCTCGGACGGCTCGGCGGTGTCGGCGGAGGGCGTATTCCTGAAAAGCAACCTGCACCCGCGCGGCTACGGGAACTTCGCGCGCGTGCTCGCGCGCTACGTGCGCGACGAGAAGATCGTGCCGATCGAGGAGGCGGTGCGACGCATGACCGGCCACCCGGCCGCCGTGCTGGGCCTGCGCGAGCGCGGGCTGCTGCGCGCGGGTTACCTTGCGGACGTGGTCGTTTTCGACCCCGCCAGGATCCAGGACCACGCGACCTACGAGCGGCCGCACCAGTACGCGACCGGCGTCTCGCAGGTGATCGTGAACGGCGAGCTCGCGCTCGACGATGGCGAGCCTACCGACGCGCGGCCCGGGCGCTTCGTGCGCGGCCGCGCCTGGACCGGCTGGCCGGACGGCGGCTGCCGGGCTTCCGCCGCCGACTGGCCATGGCCATAATGGCGCGCGATTGCCCCATGAATTCCTGATCTTCGGGCTGACGCTCGCCGGCGTCGCGCTGTTCCACCGGCACGCCTTGCCGATCGCCGCGACGGGCCTCGCCGCCGCGGTCGCCTTCGAGTGGCTGTTCACGCAGTTCCCGGCCGGCGCCGGGATCACCGGACTGGCCGCGCATCTCGGCCACGAGTGGGTCACGCTCGTCAACCTGTTCCTGCTCCTGAACGGCTTCGCCCTGGTCGCCCGGCATTTCGAGGAGAGCGGCCTGCCTGCGGTCCTGCCGCGCTGGCTGCCGGACGACTGGACCGGCGCATTCGCGCTGCTCGTCATCGTGTTCACGATGTCCGCTTTCCTCGACAACATCGCCGCCGCCCTGATCGGCGGGGCGATGGCGCACACGCTGTTCCGCGGCCGGGTCGGCGTCGGTTACGTGGCGGCGATCGTCGCGGCGTCCAATGCCGGCGGCTCCGGCAGCGTGGTCGGCGACACCACGACCACGATGATGTGGATCCAGGGGATCGCGCCCTACGAAGTCCTGCACGCCTACATTGCCGCGATCATCGCGCTCGTGGTATTCGGGATCGCGGCCGCGCGCCGCCAGCAGGTGTTTTCACCCATCGTCAAGGATCCTGATGCCGGCGCCGGCGTCGATTGGCTGCGTCTCGCGCTCACGCTGTTCGTGCTGGGGGCGGCGATTGCCGTCAATGTGGCGGTCAACCTGCGCCTGCCCGCGCTCGCGGACCGCTTCCCGTTCATCGGTGCGACGGTCGCGCTCGCGCTGATCGGCACGGCCTGGCTGCGAAGCCCCGACTGGAGCGTGCTGCCGGCGGCGCTTCGCGGCTCGCTGTTCCTGCTCTGCCTGGTCGCGAGCGCGTCCCTGATGCCGGTGGCATCGCTGCCGGAGCCGTCCTGGCTCACGGCCTTCGGCCTGGGGTTCGTGTCGGCCTTCTTCGACAACATCCCGCTCACGGCACTGGCGCTGGAGCAGGGCGGCTACGACTGGGGCATGCTGGCCTACGCGGTGGGCTTTGGCGGGTCGATGCTGTGGTTCGGCTCGTCCGCCGGCGTAGCGATCTGCACGCTGTACCCGGAGGCGCGCTCCACGGGGCGCTGGCTGCGCGAGGGCTGGCTGGTGGCGGTGGCCTACGTCGCCGGCTTCAGCGTGCTGTTGCTGGCGCTCGGCTGGCGCCCGGCCTGAGCGCATCGAGCATGGCGCGGGCATCGGTCTCGATGCGTCGGAAGTGCCGCCACGGGCGCTCGTTGCGGTGATGAGCGAGGCGCTCGAGCAGCGCCCTGGCGGCGTCGGGCGTCAGGCCATAGGAGGCAAGCCATTCCCCGGCCGCGCTGAGGGGTCCCTGGCGCGCAAGGCTCAATAGCAGGTCCAGCAGGTCGTAGTCGGCAGGACGCGAGCCCATGAGATCGCGCGAGAACGTGCGGCCATGCGCAAGATCGATGAGAAAGTACTGCGGCCCGGTACCGGACCACCGGGCGACCAGCACGTTGCGCGCATACAGCGCGCCGTGCGCAATGCCCGCCGCGTGCAGGCGACGCACGAGCGCAAACAGCGGTGCGAGGTCGGGGGACGCCGGACTGCCGAACAGGTCGGTGAGCGGAACTGCTCGCTCGATCTCGCGCGTGTCGAGACGCTCGAAGCGGCCGTGGGCGCGGCAGCTGCCGTGCGACCAGCCAAGCGGCTCGGGGCAGGCAACGCCGTGCTCGCGCAGCCGCTGCAACAGCTGGTACTCACGTTCGGCCCGGTACGCGACGAAGCGGCGGCGCACTGGATCCAGCAGGCCACGGCGCCGGTACAGCTTCACGACCGCGCTGCCGCCGCCCGCCAGCGGCTCCGACCAGATCAGCGTGCCCGGCTCGGCCTTGTACAGGTGCTGTTGCGCAAGGGAAACCGCGTCGTTCACGCCGACGCGCCGTCCCTGACGATCAGCGCGTAGCGATGTCCGGAGCCGATCCGCGACAGGGGTGGCGCATCCACCAGGCGCGCGCCGCGCGCGCGCGCGATGTCGGCGACGCGGGAGACCGTCATGGTCATCTTCGGCGGCTGGCGATCCCATGGGCGTCGCAGCCGCCGCAGCCGGTTCTTGAGTGAGTGTTGATCGAAGAACGTCATGATCACGAAGCGCCGCGACACGCGCAGCAGCTCGGCCAGGTGCCGCTCGCGCTCGGCTTCCGTCGGCAGGTGGTGCGACAGGCGCACGCTGATCGCGCCGTCGACCGCCTGGTCGCGCAGCGGGATGTGGAAGGCCGAAGCGGTCATCCAGGCTCGCGGTGTCTCGACCGACGAGGCCTGCCGCCCGTAGAGCAGCTGGCCGAGCGCGATGTCGGCCTCGATGACGAGGTCGGCGGACGCGGCGAATGCCGGCGTCAGGCGCCCGCCGCCGCAGGGCAGGTCGAGGATCACCTGGGAACGACCCACGCGCGCGAGGTGCCGGGCGATCAGCTCGAATTCGCGCCTCGTGCTGCTGCGCTTCAGGAGCTTGTCCCGGTACGCGAGGTTGTAGGTCGCTGCATTCTCGACGCGCTGGTACTCGGCCTGGTACGCCGCGCTCTGCGCGGCTGCCTGCGGTTCGCCCCAGGTTTCGGAAGTGCCTCCGACGGCGAGCAGGGCGATGTCCTGGTGAAACGGGTACCGGGTCCCGCAATCGCCGCAGCGCAGGGCTTCGGCACCGATCGCCAGGCCCGAGCGGCACCTGGGACAGGCCAGGAGGCCGGCCATGGCGTCGATTTCGCTTCGCCGTGACGGGCGGTCCGTGCGCGGGACCGGACCCGAAAGTTCTCCGAAGCCGGCGACCGCGTCCATCATCACGGGTTGGACGCGTCGAAACCCGCAAACCAATCGTGGCCGGTTTCGGGGACCTAGGGCTGCTGGGAAACCTGGATCCGGCCGTCCTTGACCACGGCCCGCATTCGCGTCGTCGCGAAGACCGCTTCCAGTGCCCTCGATGGCGCCAGACCGGCGACCGAGCCGTGCAGGATCACGCCGGCCGCCTCCCGCTCGATCTCCGGCGTCGCGTACTCCACACGGCATCCGAGTTCGCGCGCGGCCCAGCCCAGGAAGCCGGTGAGCGGCAGTCCCTCGATGTCGATCGCGGGAGCAGCCTCGAGAGCCCAGACCCAGGCCTCGCCGTGAATCGCCACGGGGCCGCGACCGATGCTGCCGTCGCCGCCGATCGTCAGTTCCTCACCGGCCAGGCCCGTGGCGCTGGCAGTACCCGAACGCCACTCGACGCGGCCTTCGCGCACGCGCAGTCGCAGGCCACCGTCCAGCACGCGCACCTCGTACTGCGTGCCCAGGTGACGGACCGATCCGGCGGGCGTGACGATTTCCAGCGGCGCGACGGCCGCAGCATCGATCCCGGCATCCACGTAGACTGCGCCACGGTCGATGACCAGGCGGTCGGCGGCCGCCACGCGCAGCTGCGTATCCTGGTCCAGTCGCGCCGAGATCCCATCCGCGAGCTCAAGCGCGCCCCGCGCCGATGATCCCGTTGCCAGGATTTCCCCTTCGGTCAAGGTCCGGCCGTTGCCGGCCTCCTGCCAGCGCCCGAGCCAGCCGGACCTGACGCGCAGCCCGCCCGTGGCCTGCACGATCGTGCCGACCGCCTGCGCGGGCGCCGTGAGCTGCGGGACCGCGATCCACGCGC
Source organism: Steroidobacteraceae bacterium (assembly GCA_035720205.1). Taxonomy (GTDB): domain Bacteria; phylum Pseudomonadota; class Gammaproteobacteria; order Steroidobacterales; family Steroidobacteraceae; genus SCUD01. Next base: position 4,907 of record DASTOQ010000087.1, read on the forward strand.
CGATGGCGGCCGCCATGACGCCGGCCGCAAGCGCGTATGTGGTGCGGCGGCGGCCGCGGCGTTCCGCGACCACCGCCTGCCATTCGCGCCGCAGGCTTTCGCGCAGTTCGCGCTCGATCTCCGCCGGCGGCTTCTCGCGCGGCCCGGCGGCCTTCAATACCCGTTCGATGTCGTCGCCGTGCATGTCCTTCCCCTCATGCGCCGAGGCTACCGGCAATGTCGGCGGCATCCGCGCCGAACACTTTCTCCAGCGCCTCCCGGAACGCTGTCCGGGCGCGCGCCAGCAATGACTGGGCGGCCGTCGTCCCGATCCCCAGCCGCTCACCGATCTCCTCCACCGAGCGGCCTTCCATGTACTTCCATTCGAGCGCGTCGCCATAGTTGGACGGCAGCCGGTCGAGTACCGATCGCACCAGGCGCGCAACTTCGCCACGGCCATGGGCGCGCACCAGGTCGTACTGCTCCGGTGCCTCGATCGAGTCGATGGCGCTGCGCACGTCCGGAAGGTCGTCGATCAGGACCACATGACGTGTGTGGCGCCTGCGCGCGCGGATATGGTCCACGACCTCGCGCCGGCAGATCTGGCAGACCCAGGTGAACAGGCCCGACTCGCCGCGGAAGTCAGCCATCTTGCGCATGGCCTTGGCGAGCGTCGCCTGCACGACGTCGCGCGTGGCTTCCACGTCGCCATTGAGGCGCGGCAACGCGAAACGGTAGACGCGCGGGAAATAGGCGTCGAAAAACGACTCGTAGGCCCGCTCGTCCCCCGCGAGCATGCGCCGGATGAGCTCCCGGTCTTTCGGCAGGTCCTGGTCCATGCGGCGGGGTCCCATCCGGTACTTGGACGCGCGGCGCCGGCGAAGTCCACCGCCGCACATCCGGCGCCGGCGATTCTAGCAGCTGGTGCCACAGGGCCAGCAGCAGGAACCAGGCCATCGCCGCGCTCATCAGGTCGTGCGACAGGAAGTGCGCCCCGCGTGCCTGCTGGCCGATCGAGAACACGACGCCCATCGCGATCGCCCCGGCCAGCAGCCTCCGGGCCAGGCGCGGCTGCCGGCCACGAAGCGCGAAGTAGAACGCCATGAGCGCGAACCCGGATGACGCGTGAGCGCCCGGATAGCAACGGCCCGGAGCCTGGCCATCGGGCCCGCCTGCGAGCAACGGCGCATAGGGCCGGCTGCCGCCGAAGCCGGAGACGTCTCGCGGGCAGTCCACGCCGGTCACCTGCTTGAGGCCACCGACGATGGACGTGACGAGGATGAGCCCGAGGACGACATACCCCGCGCTGGCCCGGAGATTCCTGAACCGCGTGAAAAAGAAGCTCGCGACCCAGGCCGAGAGCACCGCGAGCCCGACGACCCGCACGAGCAGCGCACCGCCCGAGTGGATCAGGTCAACGGCCCACCAGCGGTCCGCGCCGATCCAGGTCCCGGTCGCGGCGTCGAAGAACAAGGCGCCGGCGATGCGCCGATCGAGGTCGAAGGCGGAGATCGCGATCAGTGCCGCAACGAAGACGGCGGCGGGAATCCAGGCGTGCGACATCCAGAAGCGGGTGGCGCGCATGGTCAGAAGCTGCGCTTGGTCTGGACCAGGACCTGCGTGCCGCTGATGGAGCGGTCGCCATCCAGCGGAAAAGCGACGTCGATGTGCAGCACGTTTCCCAGGCCCGTCTTGCTGCTACCGAGGCGCAGGCCGAAGCCGATGTCCTTCAGCAGCCCCTGGTTCCCGGTGGGGCCGAAGGCGGAGCTTCCCCAGCTCCTGCCCGCGTCGAGGAATACTGCGCCGCCGATGTCGGCGAGCCGCCACAGCGAGTACTTCGTGTAGAAGCGCTGCTCGAGCGTCAGCAGCGCGCGGCCCTGGCCGACCTGGTAACGCAGCGGGTACCCGCGCAGGCCCGTGTCGCCGCCGAGCAACCGCTCGTGGTCCGCGTCGAGGCGGTGCCCGGCCTCGGCGGTCAGCGATGCGTAGAAGGTCCGCTTCGGCCCGTCCGGGACGTAGTAGCGAAGGCCCGCGGTCAGCAGCGCGTCCCGGAACTTGCCCGAATCCTGCCGCCCCGACAGCCCCGCGTCCAGGAACAGGGCATGGTCGTCGCCCAGCCGGAAGCCGCGCGACGCCTCGGCGCGCAGCAGCGCCGCATCGCGGTCCGCGCCGAAGGTCCCCGAGGACCAACCGAACTCGAACATGAAGCGCATGCCGAATTCGAAGTCCTCGGTGCGCGCGATCTGGTCGCGGTTGCGCGTCGTGCCGAAGTCGTCCTCGATGACTTCGAGGCGCAGCCACGGGTAGTCCAGGCGCCGGGAAGCCGGCAGCGCGGCCGGCGCCGTCTCATCCGGATCGAACTCGAAATCCGCATGATCCCGCCGGAATCCGGCGGTGATCCGCCGGGTCCAGCCGTCATGCAGGCCCGTGGACCATCCGTAACGCAACTCGCCGAACTCGAGGCGCTGCCCGTAGCCCGCGACGTCCTCGCCGAGGCGGTAGACGTGCTCGACTGTCTCGTCGCGGGCGAGCGCGATGCCGGCGCCCCAGTGCGCATCCAGGGCGTAGAACGGCCGCTCGACGGCCAGCCACCGGCCGGCGCCGTCGTCGCTGTCGCGCAGGATCACGTCGCTGCGCCAGCGGCTGCCGAACATGTTCGGATCGTGCCAGTGGACCGAATAGCTGCTGCGGTCCACGTCGTTGCTGTAGTCGAAGGCGAGGTGCTTGCCGAAGCCGAACAGGTTCAGCTCCTCCATCGAGATGCCGGTCTTGTCCGTGCCGCCGCTGCGGCCGTACGACAGGCCCGGATTGGTGGTCCACACCTCGTGCACGGCGACCTCGAGGTCGACCACGCCGTCGTGATAGGCGACGATGCGGATCCCGGGCTCGCGGACGTAGCGCAGCCCGCGCAGGTTGCGCTCGGTCTCGTCCAGCAGGCGGCGCGAGTAAAGATCGCCTGGCCTGAACAACAGCTGGGCCCGGATCGCCTTGTCGCGCGTGTCCACGTGCAGGCGATCCGCCACGCGGTAGATGGCCTTCTTCTCGCCAGGCACCGCGGGATCGAAGATCGGCAGGTCACGCACCGTGATGGTGCCGATGCGGGCCCCCTGCGCCACGAGCGTTACGTCATCCGGCCAGGATGGCGCGGGTGCCGGCGCTGCGGCATCGACGGCGATTGCGGCGGCGGGCAGCGCCGCCGCCAGCAGCCAGGCGACGCATGCGCCGCGCATCAGTTCCCGCGCGCGATTCGCGCCGGCCTGGAAGGCGCGGGCGCCGGCAGGTAACGGCGCGCCTCGAAGAGCTCATACGCGGTCTGGAAATAGGCCAGTCCCAGTCGCTCCAGCTCCGGATCCGCAGGCGCCGGGCGGTAGCTGTCCGTCGCCTCGTCGTAGCGATAGGTATGCACGGACTTCTTCAGGCCGAACACGACGATCTCGCCCTCGCGATACACCGCGACGTCGTGGTTGTGGTTGAAGAAGGCGACCCGGCCGTCGGCTGGCGCGTGCAACACGTCCTGGCCGAAGAACGGCGCTTCGTACGGCAGCCCGAGCAGCCCGAGCACCGTCGGCGCCACGTCGATCTGCGTCATCAGCGTCTCCACGCGCCGCGGCCGGATGCGCTTCGGCGCGTAGATCATGAGCGGAATCTCGTAGGTCTTGAGCGGAATCTGCTCGCGGCCGTACACGCGCGCGCCATGGTCCGCCGCGAACACGAACACGGTGTCCTCGAACCAGGGATGGCTTTCGGCCGCGCGCAGGAACTGGCCGAGCGCGTAGTCGGCGTAGCGCACGCCTGCAGGACGCCCGCCGCCCTCGGCCGGGATGCCGTACTGCTCGAGGCCCTGCCGGAAGGTGAAAGGCTTGTGATTCGAGGTCGTCATGACGATCGAGAAGAACGGCTTGCCCTCGCCGTGGAGCCTGTCGAAGTGGCCCAGCGCGTGGTCGAACAGGTCCTCGTCGGCGACGCCCCAGATGTTCTCGAAGCGGACCGCCTGGATGGCGCGGCGGTCCTGGATCTCGAAGCCGTTGCCCTCGTAGAAGGCATTCATGTTGTCGAAATACCCGTAGCCGCCATACAGGAAGCTGGTGTGGTAGCCGAGCGAGCGCATGACGGCGCCCCAGGTCGCGATGTTCTCGTTGCCTGGACGGCGCAGGATCGAGACGGTGGGAATCGGCGGGATCGAGGTCGTGAGCGCCTCGAGGCCGCGCACGGTGCGCGTGCCGGAAGCGTAGGCGTGCGGGAACCAGATGCCCTTCTGCGCGAACCCGTCGAAGTTGGGCGTCAGGTCCTCCCGCGAGCCGTACAGGCGGCTGAATTCGGCGCCGAAGGACTCGCTGGAGATCAGCACGACATTCATGCGGCCGAGGCCGTCCTTGCGTGCCGGAAACACGCGGTCGAGCCGGCCCTCGGCGAGGTGCGTGAACCTGCCGCCGCCGCGCGACAGCTCGCGCGCGATCAATGCGAGGTTTTCGCGCGGGTCGCCGGTCTCGTAATTGGCGTGGAAGTCGATTTCGGAGGTGATCGCCGCCCGCATGAAGCTGCTGATGCCGTTCTGCACCAGCTCGTTGGCCACGCGGTTGTCGGCGAGCGACAGCATGTCGGTCGGCCAGAACACGGCCGCCAGCGCGACAGCCGAGGCGTGGGCGGCGAAGGGCTTCCAGCGCTCGCGCCGGCCCGCGCGCGCCTCGCTGCCGTCGCCGATACAGCGGCGCATCCACCCGAGGCCGAGCGTCGCGACCGCCGCCGCTGCGAGCGCCGCCCATATCACCGGGTACTCCGCCCAGACGTCGCCCGCGACCTCGGTCGGGTAGGCGAGATAGTCGAATGCGACCAGGTTGAAGCGCGAATCGAATTCCTGGAAGAAATAGGCCTCGATGACCGCGAGATAGACGAGCGCGAAGAGCGAGAGCCAGCTGCCGACGGCGAGGACGCGGCGATTCGCCGGCGTGCGATACCATCGGTCGGGAAGGAGCGCCGTATAGAGCGCGAGCGGCGCGAACAGGTACAGCGCGACGATCGCGTCGTTGACCAGGCCGCCGGCGAGGATGGCCGGCAGCGCCAGCGCGCCGACGCCGGCGGCGGCGCCGAAATTCATCCACAGCAGCGCGCGCGCCGCTGCTCCGATCGCGAGACTCGCGAGCGCGAGCGCGATGATGAGCCTGAACCTTCGTGGCATGACCGGTTGGACGGCGGCAAGGGCCGAAATCCACCGGTCGAGGCTGCCTCGTCAGAACTCCCACAGCACGCCGATGGAGGGCACGACCGGCAGCCAGTCGCTGCGCTTCGAGGCGAAAATGACGCCGCCGGCATCGCCGGGGGAAGACATCAGTTCCTGGCAGCAGGCGTTGCCCAGGTTGAGCGCGTTCGTCACCTCGATCGTGACCGCGAGGCGGCCGACGGCGAGCGGCCTGCGGTACTCGGCGCGCAGGTCGAGGCCGACGCGGGTCGGAAAGCGGGCGGCATTTCGCGCTCCCAGCGAGGTCGCGAGCACGGCCGTCGTCGGCCAGCCGCGTCGCGCAGCCGCGACCGCACCCAAGCGCCAGTCGCCGCGCGTCCAGTCGATGCCCGCCGTGACGGCCCAGGACTGGTCCCAGCTGCGCGGCACGCGGCGTCCGTCGATGATGTCCTTGGCCTCGGACCAGGCGAACGAGGCCCACCAGCCGAGCTGCCGCGACTCGGACACGAGGGACAGCTCCGCGCCGCGGATGTCCGCGGACTGCGCCGCGATCATCACCCGGTCGGGCGCCACCTCGGGCACCAGCGAGAGCGGATCCAGCAGGTTCTCGAAGTGCGGCCGCGGCTCGGTCTGCAGCTTGCGGAACCACTCGAGCCGCATGCCGAGACCGCTTGCCAGCCGGTGATCGAGTCCGACGATGAAGTGATCCGAGCTTTGCGCGTCCGGAAATTCGGCGAGCCCGTCCTCCACCTTGAGTTCGTGCACTTCATCCGTCTGGTGAAAGCGGCCCCAGTGCGCGCGCAGGCTGGTGGTCGGGGAAATTTCCCAGCGCAGGTTGACGCGCGGGTCGTAGGACCAGTTCTCCGTGGTGGCGCCTTCCGTGAGGGTCCGTTGCGTCCGCAGGCCCAGCTCCGAGATCAGGTCGCGGCCGATCTGCCAGCGGTGCGTCGCGAACAACGCCACGCGTTCACGGCGGGGAGAGATCGTCGCGGCGCGCGACAGGGTCGCGTCCCGGCCGAACAGGGCTGCGACTGCCGCCGGGTAGGCCGCCTGCGCGGCATAAAAGTAATCGGCCTTCTCCTCGGTCCACTCGAAGCCGCCTTCGAGCCAGTGATCCGCAGCCGCGTCCCAGTCGATCCGTGCGCGCAATTCGCGGTACTCAGACGAGCGCCGGTCGTCCACGGTTGCCATCGCGAAATCCGGATCATCGACGCTGCCGATGCGCGACGCGTGCACGCGGCTGTGACCCAGCCACAGCGAGCCGCTCACGGCGTCGCCCCAGCTGCGGTCGGCCCGCAGCCAGAGATACCGCGAGCGGCTCTCGATCTGCGCCCGTTCGTCCTGGTGCTCGCGCGCGATCGTCAGCTCGTCCCGCGACCACAGCAGGTTGGCGGTGACGCGCAGGCCTTCGGGACCGCCGAAACCCGCACGCGCGTAGGTATCCGCATAGGTCGGCTCGCCGGCGTCGTGCGCGAATGCGTCGACGAAAGGCTTGAGCGTGCCGACACGGGCTGCAGCCAGCCAGTCCGCGCCGCCGAGCCGGCCGCCACGCCGCGCCATCGCATTGAACACGGACAAGCCCAGTGCCGTTCGCGGCTCATCCGTCGCAGCAATGGTTTCGAGGTCGAAGACGCCCGCCATGCGGTTGCCGTAGCGGGCGGGGAATCCGCCCGTAAAGACATCGACGGCCGCGATCAGGCCAGGGTCCAGCACGCCAAACACGCTCTGGTAGCCCGGCAGGTGAAAGGGCTGCCGCAGCGGGAAGCCGTCCAGCAGGGTCAGGACTTCGCCCGATTCTCCGCCACGGATGCTCGATTGCGCCGACAGGCCGCCCTGCGCGATGCCCGGCAGGCGACCGACCGCGCGAATGGCGTCTTCTCCCAGCACCGGCTGGGCGACCAGCAGTTCGCCGCCGATGCGCACCGAGCCGCCCATGGTCGAGTGATCCAGCGAGTACCGGCTCGTGGAGACGATGATCTCGGCCAGTTCCGTTCGCGTGGGCAGCGGTCGCGTGTCGGGCGCAGGCACCGCCGCATGCGCGGGCCGGTCTTTCGCCGCCACGACGGCATACAGACCGGGTCCCACCAGGTCCAGCGCGAGCCCGTGCGGCGCGAGTATCTCGGTAGCGAGCAGCAGGCGGTCGAGCGACCGGGGCTCCGCCACGACCGTCAGCGTCGGCGGCAGCAGTTCGGAACTGTAGATGAATCCAAGACCCGGCTCGCGCAGTTCCGCCAGCACCTCGGCGACGGGCCTGCCCTGGTAGCGCGGAGACCCGGCCGCGCCGGCGGCATTCACGAGGCAGGCGTGCGCGATCAGGATGCCGGCGAGCAGCCGGCAGGCGGTGACAGCCATCCGCGGATTCTAGACTCCGGTTGCGCCGAACGCAGGAGCCGGCTGCGCGAACGGCTGACGCGATTCGAGCCAGGACCACAGCGCGTCCCACTGCGCGAGTTCCGGCTGCACGCGCGCCGGGTTCATCTCGTGCAGGCCGACGCCATGCTCGCCCGCAAACACGTAGCTCTGCGAATCACGCAGGGTGGTGACGACCGGGATCTGCATCTGGTCGAGGAAGCGCATCAGCGTGCGGAAGATGATGGTGTTCGGCTTGACGCGGTTCGCGACCACGCCGAGCCGGTTCTCGCGCCGCTTGATCTTGCCGGAGATCAGCAGGTGTCCGATGCAGCGCGAGCAGGCATGGATGTCGGCGTCCGACGGCATCACCGGCACCAGGACCGCGTCCGCATCGCGGACGTGCTCATTGAAGTTCTGCGGCGGCAGCGCGGCGGGCGTGTCCACCACGACGCGCTCCGTGCCCGGCGGCACGCGCAACTGGAAGCTGCGGGTCACGCCGATGGCGCGCGAAAAAGCCTCGACCCCGTGGATCGCGGCGCGCGTGCGGCCGCGCCGCTCGAGCCAGCGCGAACTGGTGCCCTGCGGGTCGAAGTCCATCAGCGCCGTGCTGAATCCGCGCGACGCGTACATCGCGGCGATGCCCGTCGCGATCGTCGACTTGCCGGAACCGCCCTTGGGATTGAGCAGGACGATGCGACGCATGACGCCGTCACCCTCGTGGCCGATCCGGCAGCGTACCCCGCACCCACGCCCCCCGGCAAGGCGGCTGCGGCGCGATCCGCGCCGGCGGGGCCGCGGCTATACTGGCGGAAAGTCGTTCATGATGAAGGCTTTACGTGAGTCGTCCGCAGGTGGTCATCGTCGGGGCAGGCTTCGGCGGCCTGTCCGCCGCCAGGGGCCTGGCACGGACGCCGGTCGACGTCACGCTGATCGACCGGCAGAACCATCACCTGTTCCAGCCGCTGCTCTACCAGGTCGCCACCGCAGGCTTGTCGCCGGCCGACATCGCCTGGCCCGTGCGCCACCTGGTGCGGGACCAGCCCAATACGCGCGTGCTGATGGGAGAGGTCACGGGCGTGGACCCTGCGCGGCGGGTCGTGATGCTGGGCGACGGACCCGTGGCCTGGGACTGGCTGGTGCTCGCGACCGGAGCGACGCATGGCTATTTCGGCCACGACGACTGGGCCGCGCATGCGCCGGGGCTCAAGGACCTCGACGATGCGACCGCGATCCGACGCCGCCTGCTGCTGGCATTCGAACACGCCGAGATGGCGTCCAATCCTGCGGTCGCCGGCCGGCTGCTCACGATCGTCATCGTCGGCGGCGGGCCGACCGGCGTGGAGCTCGCCGGCGCGATCGCCGAGCTCGCGCGACGGGCGCTGGTTGCGGATTTTCGCGCCATCGATCCGACGCGCGCGCGTGTGCTGCTGATCGAGGCCGGGCCGCGGCTGTTGCCGGCATTCCCGGAATCGCTGTCGCACTACACGTCCGATGCCCTGAAGCGGCTGGGCGTTGAAGTGCGGCTGGGCGCGCCGGTGACAGCCTGCGATGCCGAGGGCGTGACCGTCGGCGACGAGTTCATTCCGGCAGCGACGGTACTCTGGGCGGCGGGCGTGACGGCCTCGCCCGTCGCGTCATGGCTGGGCATCGCGGGCGACAGGGCCGGGCGCGTGGCGGTGGGCGCCGGCCTGACGGTGCCCGGTTTCGACAGGATCCATGTCATCGGCGACGCGGCGCTGGCCCGCGACGCGCGCGACCGGCCGCTGCCGGGCATCGCGCCGGTCGCCAAGCAGCAGGGCGCCTGGGTCGCGGGGTCGATCCGGGCGCGACTGGCGGGACGAACGACGGCGCCTTTCGCCTATCGCGACGTGGGCTTGCTCGCGACCATCGGCCGCAAGTCGGCGGTGATCGCGTACCGAGGGCTGAGGTTGCGCGGCTGGCCGGCATGGTGGCTGTGGGGCGCCGCACACATTTATTTCCTGGTGAGCCTGCGCAACCGGCTGATCGTCGTCACGCAGTGGCTGTGGTCGTACTTCGCGTTCGAACGCGGCGCGAGGCTCATCACCGGGATCCGCGCACGGTGATCGGGGCGGGCATCAATCTCCGAACCGGCGCCACCAGTCCCGCAGCCGGCGCGCGAACAGCTCGAACCCGGAGCCGCAGCCGTACTGGGTGTCGACATGCGCATCGCGCGGCAACGCCACAGCGACGGCCTGTTCGCCGCAGGCGGGCTCGCTGACCAGACCGCTCGCGTAATCGATCCAGACTTCCTCCAGCGCCCCGGGCATCGGCGCCCGCCAGGAGGTGGCCCCGGCCGCCGCCATCACCGCCGACCAGACCGGGAGCGCGCCCTGCGAACCCGTGAGCCCGGTGGTCGAATTGTCGTCGTGGCCCACCCACACCACCGCGAGATGGCTGCCCGAGAAACCGGCGAACCAGCTGTCGCGCAGGTCCGATGACGTGCCCGTCTTGCCCGCCGTGACCAGGCCGCGGGGCAGCGCCGCCGTGCCCGCGCTGCCGGTGCCGTGCGTCATGACGTGCGTGAGCATCCGGTTGAGCTGGTACACGGCGACCGGGTCGGCGGCGAGGCGCGTCGCCGGCACCGCCCGACGCAGCGTGCGGCCATCCGGCATGATGATCGCGCGCACCGCATGCGGCGTGCGCGCGATGCCGCCGGCCGCGAACGTGCCATAGACCTGCGCCACTTCCATGGGCGTCAGTTCCACGGCGCCCAGCAGCAGCGCGGGCAGCCGTGCGGGCTCGCGATCGAGGCCGATCGCGCGGAACTTGCGGGCGACCGGATCGAGGCCGACTTCGAGGCCGAGCTGCACGGTCGCGAGATTGCGCGACTCAGCGAGCGCCCGCAGCGCGGGCACGGGTCCCTCCATCTCGCGGTCGAAGTTCTGCGGCCGCCACTGCCGGCCGCCGGACATGCGTACCTCGATCGGCTCGTCATGGAGGATGCTCGCCGCATGGAAGCGGCCGGACTCCAGCGCCGCGAGGTACACGACGGGCTTCACCAGCGACCCGATCGGACGCCGAGCGTCCAGCGCCCGGTTGAAGCCCGCGATCCGCGACCGGCGTCCGCCGACGATCGCGAGCACCTCGCCGGTTGCGGGCTGGGTGACGACGACGGCGCCTTCCAGCCGGCGGTCCTGCGCCGGCCGGCGGCGGTCGAGGCGCTCGAGCTGCTCGCCGAGGGCGCGTTCGGCGATCGACTGAATGCGCGGATCGAGGGTCGTGAAGACCTGCATGCCCTCCCGATCCGGCTCCGCCCCGCCGGACTCGCGCCGCAATTCACGCCGGATGAAGTCCAGGAAGGCAGGGTAGTAGCCTTCCGTCGGGCGCGGCACGACGCCCAGCGGCCGCTTCGAAGCGGCCTTCGCATCCTGCTCCGGGACGACGCCGAACTCGGCCAGGCGCGCGAGCACGAAGTTGCGCCTCGCCAGCGCGCGCTCGGCATTCGAGCGGGGATTGTAATACGACGGTCCGCGCACCATGCCGACCAGCAGCGCGGTCTCGGCGAGGTCGAGCTCGTCGAGGGGCTTGCCGAAATAGAACCGGCTCGCGAGCCCGAAGCCGTGGATCGCGCGCTCGCCGTCCTGGCCCAGGTAGATTTCGTTGACGTAGGCGTTCATGAGCTCGGCCTTGCCCGCGCGACGCTCGAGCAGCAGCGCCATGACTGCCTCCCGCAGCTTGCGTCCCAGCGAACGCCGGTCGTCGAGGAAGTAGCTCTTCACGAGCTGCTGCGTCAGCGTGCTGCCGCCCTGCTGGACGCGGCCGGCGCGCAGATTGACCCAGGCCGCGCGCGCAATCGCCTTGACGTCGATGCCGGGGTGCGAGTCGAAATTGCGGTCCTCGACCACCTTGAGCGACGCAGGCAGCAGCGGCGGCACGCCGTCGGGCGGCACCACGATGCGATCCTCGCCGTGCACCGGGAACAGACTGCCGACCAGCAGCGGCTCGAGCGTTGCGGCCGGCAGGTCGTTGCCCGCCGCATCCCGCAGCGACCGGATGGACGCGCCGTCGGCCACGACGCGCAGCGACTGCGCCTCCCGCAGGCGGTCCGCAAATCGCGCCCGGCGCAGCACGACGTCGAACCGCGTTCCCTGCCGCCGGTAGCTGCCGGGCCGGGCGTCGCGGCCGGGACGGTAGCCGTGACGCTTCAACTCCTGCTCGAACACCGAGGCGGTCAGTGGCAGGCCGGGCCGCAACTCGAAGGGCCGCGCATACACCTGGGTCGGCACGTTCCAGCGACGGCCCTCGAACTGGACCGCGATGACGCGATCGAGCCAGGCCACGTAGAGGCTGCCGGCGGTCACGGCGACGAGCAGAGCGCCGTAGAAAACGCGCCGCCGCCGCGACAGTGTCGCGGTCCGCTGGCCGGAGTCTCCGTAGGGGGTGTTCAGCGGGGCCACCTGCATGAACCGGCGGTGCGCCAGGCTCCAATGTAAGTCATGAGACGCCGTCCGGCGGGATTCGTTTCGGCGCGCGGGCCTGGGTTACGATCGCCACTCATTCCCGCTGGCGAGGAGGGACCCATGAAAGAGATCGCTGCCATTGCCGTCCTGACGGCGCTGCCCGCGCTGGCGCTGGGGGATGCGCCGGCCGCCACCGATGCCACCATCGTGGACGGCGATGTTCATCGCGTCATTGTCGACAACGAGCACGTGCGCGTGTTCGATGCGCGCGCCGCGCGCGGCATGAAAAGCCCGATGCACACGCATCCGCCGTTGGTACTGGTCAGCATCGGCCAGGCGCGTTTCCGGCTGGGGCGCCCGGACGGCACGCAGGCAGTTTTCGATCTCAATCCCGGGCAGGTACTCTGGAGCGGGCAGGGTACCGAGCATTCCTGGGAACTGCTCGTGGGGGACCTGCACGCCATCGGCGTGGAGATCAAGTCGGCGCAGGGCCCGGGCGCGCCGCCTGCGGCTGCCACGCGCGACGGCGGCGACTCGACGATCGCGGATCCGGAGGCGCATCACGTCCTGTTCGAGAACGAGCATGTGCGCGTGTTCGAGGGCCGCACCTCGCACGGCCGCCGGAGCCCGATGCATTCGCATCCGCCGTCGCTGCTCGTGAGCCAGGACTGGATCCGGCTGAAGCTCACGCTGGCGGACGGCAAGACCGCAATCCACGATTTTCATCCGGGGCAGGTGCTGTGGCTTCCGGAAGGCGGCAGGCATTCCTGGGAAGCGATTGCCGGCAGCGGCCGCGTGATCGCGATCGAGGTGAAATCGGCGCGGCGCGCCCCGCATGCCGACTGATCAGCCGGGACCGGGCAGGCACTCCGCGCTCTTGCCGCCGTTCTCACGCAGCATGCCGACGTAGTACCCGGCGTAGTCGAGCGCCATGCGGCGCATGCGCTCGTCGCCGAGCAGGGTTGCCACTTCCGTCTGCCAGCCG
>DASTOQ010000088.1:0-10879 GCA_035720205.1 Steroidobacteraceae bacterium
GTGAAGGAACGACCGCGCATGAAAACCCGACTCCTGATCCCGATGATCCTGCTCGCCGCGGCCGCGACGAGCGCAACCGCCGCCGACCTCGGCGCCGTGTACCAGCGCGCGCTCGCCAACGATCCGTTGATTCGCGAAGCGGAGGCCAACCGGCGTGCCGCGCGCGAGTCGAAGCCACAGGCGCTGGCCGCGTTGCTGCCGCAGGTCACCGCGAGCGGGCGCTACAACGAGGAGGAAACGGACAGCACCGGCGCCTTCGTGCAGCCGGGCCTGCCGCCGACGCCCGAGGTGCGCGATTCGGACGGCAACAGCTCGGCCTGGGACGTGTCCCTGCGCCAGAGCGTGTTCCGCTGGCAGAACTGGGCGGCGCTGCGGCGCGCGGACGCGGAGAGCGCGCAGGCCGAGGCCGATTACCGGTCCGCGCAGCAGGACCTGATCCTGCGCACCTCCGAGTCCTATTTCAACGTGCTGGCCGCGCAGGATGCGCTCGAGTCGGCGCAGGCGGCCCATGACGCGATCGGCCGGCAGCTCGAGCAGTCGGAGAAGCGCTTCGAGGTCGGGCTGATCGCGGTCACCGACGTGCAGGAGGCGAAGGCGGCCTTCGACTCCGCCACCGCCACGCTGATCCAGGCCAAGCGCACCCTCGCGACCACCGGCGAGCGCCTGCGCGAACTGACCGGCGACACCTTCGACGAGCTGTCGAAACCCGGCGAAGCCATGCCGCTGACGGCGCCGAGTCCGGCGAACCCCGAGGACTGGGTGCGCCTGGCGATGGACCAGAACGCCCGGCTGATCTCCAGCCGGCTCGCGGCGGACATCGCGCGCCACAACGTCAGCGCGGAGCGCGGCGGGCACCTGCCGAGCATCGACCTCGTGGTCTCGCGCTCGCACTTCGAGTCGGAGGCGACCATCATCGGCACCAGCGCCGGCGACGTCGACAGCGATTCCGACGACACGACCTACTCGCTGCAGTTCACCTTCCCGATCTTCTCGAGCGGCGCGACCGCCTCGCGCGTGCGCCAGGCCGGATTCCGTCACGTGGCCGCGCGTGAGCGGCTCGAGCGCACCGCGCGCGAAACCGAGCGCGAGACGCGCGACGCCTACCTCGGCGTGAATTCCGAAATGGCGCGCGTGCAGTCCCTCAAGCAGGCCGTGGAGTCGGCGCGCACTGCCTTGCAGGCGACCGAGGCGGGCTACGAGGTGGGCACGCGCACTTCGGTGGACGTGCTCGACGCGCGCCGCAGGCTGTTCGAGGCGGAGACTAACTATTCGCGCAGCCGCTACGACTACCTGCTGAACGTGCTGCGGCTGCGGCTCGCGGCGGGCACGCTGGATGCGCAGGGGCTCGGCGAGATCAACGCCCTGCTGACGGAGAGCGTGCGGGTGCGCTGATCAGGGCGCCTCCGGCACGTCGCCCTCCGCCGCCGGCCCGCTGCCTGCCGCCGCCGCGCGCGCGAGCCGGTCCGCGACCGCGGCCCAGCCTTCCGTCGCGGGCACCGCCTCCACCAGGATTCGCTCCGCGCCGGAGGCGTCGAGCGCGCGCAACGTCGCGTACAGCACGCGCCCGTAGGCCGCCGGCTGCTCCGGCATCCGGCGCCAGCCGGGCTGCGGCCAGTCCGGCGGCGCCGGGCTTCGCGCCATCACCGCGATCCGCTCGCCCGCCGCAAGGGCGCGGGCGGCCTCGGCGGCCAGCGCCGGCGCTTCGAGCAGGGCGAGCGGCGTGCGCGGGGCGTAATGCGAGCGCATCCGCCCGGGCGCGCGCGGCGCGGATGCGTCCGGATCGGAAATGGTCCCGACCACGTCCGCGATCTGCGAACGTGACACCGCGCCCGGCCGCAGCAAGGTCACGCGCCCGCCCAGGCAGGCGACGATGGTGGACTCCAGCCCGACTTCGCAATCGCCGCCGTCCAGTACCAGTGCGACCGCATCGCCCAGTTCCTCGCGCACGTCGGCGGCCCGCGTCGGGCTGATGCGCCCGTAGCGGTTCGCGGACGGCGCGGCGATGCCGCCGCCGAACGCGGCGAGCAGCGCGCGGGCGACCGGGTGCGCGGGCGCGCGCAGCGCGACGGTGTCCTGGCCGCCGGTGACCGCCGGCAGCACCTGCGCCGCCTTCGGCAGCACCAGCGTCAGCGGCCCGGGCCAGAACGCTTCGGCCAGGCGCTCGGCAGCCTCGGGCATGCCGCCGGTCCACTCGCGCGCGGATTCGAGTCCGCTCACGTGCACGATCAGCGGATGGCCCGGCGGCCGGCCCTTGGCCGCGAAGACGCGGGCGACCGCCGCGGCGTTGCCGGCATCGGCCCCCAGGCCATAGACGGTCTCGGTCGGGAACGCGACCAGCTGACCCCTGCGCAGCAGCCCGGCGGCCTCCTCGATCCGGGCGGGATCCGGCAGCATCACTCGAGCGGCGTGCGCCGCCAGCCCGATCCGGTGCGCCGCAGCTCGTAGGCCGGCCAGTAGTGCCGGTCGAGCTTCAGCGTGATGACCTCGATCGCGTCGTTCCAGCTGACGGTCTTGAGGCGCAGCGAGGAGCGATCCGGCCGCCCGGCGACGGCGCGGATGAACGCATCGAGGTCGGGAACCGGGACGCCGTCGACCTCGGTGATGCGCCGGCCGGCCCACAGCTTGTAGCGCGAGGCCGGCGAGCCGTACATGAAGAAGGCGATGAACACGCCGTCGGGCGGGATGGCGCGCTGCGCCGCCATGGCGCGGTGCGGGGCCTGCAGCGTGGCGCCGGCCCAGACCAGCACGCGGTCGATGTCGCGGCCGGAGAGCGCGACGGTCGGCAGGATCACGGCCAGCTCCGCCCCCGAGCGCCACAGCGTGAGCTCCACCTGCGGCGCCCGCACGGCGGCGCCGACCTCGGCAAAGGTGTTGACGACCCTGCCATCCACCGCCAGCAGCAGGTCGCCCGGCGCGAGCAGGCGCGCCGCGGGCGAACCGGCGACCAGCCGCTCGATCGTGAGCGCCTGCCGCCGCTCCGGGTTGTGCGCGGCGATGCGCTCGATCCAGGCCTCGTCGAGGCCGAGCCGGCGCGCCTCGGCGAGCGACAGCAGTCCGAACTCGGCCTCCGCCGAGTAGAGCGTGCGTCCGTCGCGCGCGTACTCGAGCATTTCCTGCACGATCCTGGCCGGGATGCCCATGTTCTGCTGCTCGAGCTCGCGTCCGTTCTCGTAGGCAAAGCTCGACCACAGCGCGAGCACCTCGCCCTTGCGGTCCACGATCAGGCCGTCGTAGTCCTGCGGGCCGTTGACCAGCGTCACGATCTCGAGATTGGCATCGCGGAACTGCAGCGTGCGCGAGAGCGGGAACGCGACCGGGCCCAGCGAGGCGACCGTCGCCTGCTGCGAGACGACCCGGTTGTCGCGGCTGAGTCCCACCACGTGCACGCGCTCGCCGGTCGCCGGCGCGCGGCCGGCGAATGTCACCGCACGCACCGGGGTGGAACCGAGCTGCCGCGGGTCATAGCGGATCACCGCCAGGTTGTGCAGCGGATGCACGTACTCGACCGTGCCGTCGACCTCGATCGTGCCGGCGAAGGTCAGGCGCACGTCGCCGATCGCGACGGGCACCGTATTGCGGTCCACCGCCACCAGGCCGCGCCCGGCGTCGAGCACCACGCCCGTGCCGTGGTAATTGCGCTCCGTCACGCCCGAGACCGAGTACGGCATGCTGAATTCCACCAGCGCCACCGAGGGCGTGATCGCATCCACGATGCGGTCGCCGCTCTTCGCGAACTGGGTGGTGCGCGGACCGGGCGGCGGCGCGTCCGGGCCCGTCGCGACGGCCTCGCAGGGCCAGACGCCGGTCGCGTCGTCGCGCACGCAGTGCCGGGCCGGGAACCAGGCGCGGTCGACGCGCAGCGTCGTGAGCCGCGGCGTGCGCGACTCCTCCAGCGTGAAGTAGCGCAGCGTCACGCGCTCGCGGTGCCCGAGGGTCTCGAGCACCGCGCGGGCGTCGGCAAGCGACGCCAGCGGCTTGCCTGCGAGTTCGGTCAGCACCGCGCCGCGCGGGATGCCCGCGGAGCCGAACATGTAGCCGGGATTCGCGACGTAGACGCCCGCGACCGGCACGTTGATGTGGCGCGCCATCTGCCAGGACAGCGTGTGGATCACGCCGTCGCCGATCTCGAGGTACTCGTCCGGAGTGATCTCGTGCAGGTCCTGCACCGGCAGCGTCAGCGCGCGCCGCTCGCCGCCACGCACCACGGCGAGTTCGAGCCGCGAGCCGACGCCGTCGTCCAGGATCGCGCCCAGCGCATCGAAGTCCGCGACCATGCGCCCGTTGACCGCGACCAGGATGTCGCCGACCTCGAGCTGGTCGAAGGCGGCCGCCCCCGGCTGCACCTCGGTGACCACCAGCAGGCCGGTGCGGGCCGGCGCGATGCGCCGCGCCTCGGCCTCGATCGCCCCCGGCAGCCCGAGCCGGCGCAGTTCGTCGTAGGGCGTGTAGCGAAACACCGTCTGCAGCGTGCCGCGCACGACCGGGCGCCCGGCCCGGATCAGCGAGAGCGCGCGCACGACGCGCGGCAGCGGCAGGTAGAAGCTCGAGGCCGCGCCGCTCGAGCCGCCCGCGTTCAACGCGAGCACGCGGCCCTGGATGTCGATGACCGGCGAGCCGGAGGAGCCACCGGAGGTGCTGGAGGCCGCCTGGTAGTAGAACGTGTTGAAGTCGTTGTACTTGCCGGCGCCGTACTCCGGGGCCTGGCGGTCGAGCCGCGCCAGGGTGCCCGCGAGGATCGAGAGCTGCTCGCCCGCATCGTTGCCGACCACGCGGATCTCGACTCCGATCTGCGCGCCCTGCGGGTAGAGCGGCAGCTCCACCGGCTCGATGAAGCGCAGCCTGGACGGGTCGTAGCGATAGAAACCGAAGTCGTGCACCGGGTCGCGGTAGACCGGCGTGAGCTCGACCTCCTCGCGGTTGATGAAGGTCGCCATGGCGGTCACCGGGCCCGGCGTCACGACGTGCCGATTGGTCAGAATCAGGCCGCGCTTCGCGTCCACCACGAACCCGGTCGCCTGCGACGAGGTGTTCCAGTCGGTGTCGAAGGCGCGCGTCGCATCGATCTGGATCGCGACCACCCCGGTCGAGATGCGCTCCAGCGTGCGGGTCCAGCGCGAGGACTCCTCCTGCTGCTGCGCAACCGCCGCCGGCGCCAGCAGCGCCGCGAGCAGGGCGAGCGCCGTACCGCGGCGCGCGGCCTCAGCCCAGCCGGTAGCCGAACGCGTCATGGAATCGCTCCTGGAATTCGTCCATCGTGAACCGGTGATGTTGGGTGCCGACGACCGCGATCTTGATCGCGCCCATCAGCGAGGCGACGCGGCCCGTGGTCTCCCAGTCCAGGTGACGCGCGAGCCCGTACAGCAGCCCCGCACGGTAGGCGTCGCCGCAGCCGGTCGGATCGACGACTTCCCGCACGCGCACGGCGGGGATCTCGATGCGCCGCCCGCCCGCGTGGACCACGGAGCCCTGCGCGCCCTGCGTCACGATGTAGGCCTTCACGCGCGCGGCGATGTCCGCGGTCGAAAGGCCCGCGCGCTCCTGCAGCAACTGCGCCTCGTAGTCGTTGACGGTGACCCAGGCGGCCTGCTTGACGAAGGACCGGAGCTCGTCGCCGTTGAACAGCGTCATCGCCTGGCCCGGGTCGAACACGAACGGGATGCCGGCCGCGGCGAACTGCCCGGCGTGCGCGATCATGCCGTCGCGCCCGTCCGGGGCGAGCACCCCGATCGTGACGCTGCCGTCCGCCGGCACCTCGAGCCGCCAGGAATGGTTCATCGCGCCCGGGTGGAAGGCGGTCAGCTGGTTGGCGTCCAGGTCGGTCGTGATGTAGGCCTGCGCCGTGTACTCGCCTTCGATCTCGTGCACGTGGGCGAGCGACATGCTGTTGTCGATCATCCACTGGCGATAGGGGCCGAAGTCGTGACCGACGGCGCCCATGGCGTGTCCCGGGGTCTCAAGGAGGCGCAGGTTGTAGGCGATGTTGCCGGCGCAGCCGCCGAAATAGCGGCGCAGCGTGGGCACCATGAACGAGACGTTCAGCAGGTGGATCTGGTCCGGCAGGATGTGGTCGCGGAAGCGGCCCGGATAGACCATGACCGTGTCGTAGGCGAGCGAGCCGCAGATCAGCGCGGCCAAGCGAGCACCAGCAGCCAGTTGGCGCCGAGCAGCACGAAGGCGACGAACACCGCGGCGGAACCGAGTTCCTTCGCGATGGCGGAGAGCGGGTGGACGTCCATGCCGATGCGGTCCACGGTGGCCTCGATCGCGCTGTTGACGAGCTCGATCGCGAGCACGAACAGCATCGGCCCGATCAGCAGCGCCCGCTCGACCCCGTCCTCGCCCAGCCAGACTCCGAGCGGCAGCACCACCGCCGCCAGCGCGCATTCCTGGCGAAAGGCCTCCTCCTCCCGCCAGGCGGCACGGAATCCGCGCCAGGTGCTGCCGAAGGCCCGCGCGATGCGCGCGGGCCCCGTCTTCTTGTCGGTCCGTCCGCTCATGCCGCCGCGGGCTTCCAGGCGACATCAAGCTGGCGCGCCGCGCGCACGTCGTCCAGGCGGCGCACCGGCATGGTGTACGGCGCGCCCTTGAGCGTGGCGACGTCGGTCCCGGCCTCGCGCAGGATCGCCGCCATCGCCTCGACGAAGGCGTCCAGTTCCTCCCGGGTCTCGGTCTCGGTCGGCTCGATCAGCAGGCATTCCGGCACCAGCAGCGGGAAATAGGTCGTGGGCGCGTGGAAGCCATGGTCGAGCAGGCGCTTGGCGAAGTCCATCGCGCTGGCGCCGGTCTCGCGCGCCTGGCGCCTGAGCGTGATGATGAACTCGTGACTCGCGCGCCGCCCCGGGTAGGCCGCCTCGAAGCCGGCCTCCACCAGGCGCGCCAGCAGGTAGTTGGCGTTCAGCGTCGAGTATTCCGCTACCCGACGCATGCCTTCCGCCCCCAGCACGCGCATGTAGACCCAGGCGCGCAGCAGCACGCCGGCATTGCCCATGAAGCCCGACAGCCGGCCGATGGACTGCGGCAGGTCGCGCTCGTCCAGCCAGCGGTAGCGCCCGTCCTCCTTCGCCACGACCGGCACCGGCATGTAGGGCGCGAGCCGCGGGCCGACGCCGACCGCGCCGGAGCCCGGGCCGCCGCCGCCATGCGGCGTCGAGAAGGTCTTGTGCAGGTTCATGTGGATGACGTCGAAGCCCATGTCGCCCGGTCGCACCTTGCCGAGGATCGCGTTGAGGTTCGCGCCGTCGTAATAGAGCAGCCCGCCCGCCGCATGCACCTGTTTCTCGATCTCGACGATGTTGCGCTCGAACACGCCGAGCGTGCTCGGGTTGGTCAGCATGATGCCCGCGGTCGCGGGCGACAGCGCGGCCTCCAGCGCCGCGAGGTCCACGTCGCCGTCGGGCCGCGAGGCGATCTCGCGCACCTTCATGCCGCACATCGACGCGGTCGCGGGATTGGTGCCGTGCGCGGCGTCGGGCACGATGATCTCGTTGCGGGCCGTGTCGCCGCGCGCGCGGTGGTAGGCGCGGATCATCGCCACCCCGGCGAACTCGCCCTGGGCGCCCGCCATCGGCGTGAGCGACACCGCCGCCATGCCGGTGACGTTGCGCAGCATCTCCTGCAGCTCGAACAGGCAGGACATGAGCCCCTGCCCGGTCGAGGCCGGCGCCAGCGGATGGCGACCGAGGAACTCCGGCAGCATCGCGAGCGAATTGCAGACGCGCGGGTTGTACTTCATCGTGCAGGAGCCGAGCGGGTAGAACTGCGTGTCGATGCCGAAGTTCATCTGCGACAGGCGCGTGTAATGGCGCACCGCCTGCAGCTCGGAGACCTCGGGCAGCGGCAGGCGGCTGCGGCGCCGCAGCGCCGCCGGCAGCTCCGCCTGCGCGACGGGCGGGTGCTGGGCCGTCGCGCCGCGGCCGGGCTGCGACAGCTCGAAGATCAGCGGTTCGGGCTTCCTCATCCTCGCTCCCTCAGGCCGCGGCGGCGCGGCCGAGCAGGCGCCCGAGCGCGTCCGCGTAGCGCCCGACGTCGGCGGCGGTGCGGGTCTCGGTCGCGCAGACCAGCAGCGCGTGGCCGAGCTCCGGGTACTCGCGCGACAGGTCGTAGCCGCCGATGATGCCCTCGGCGGCCAGCGCCTCGAGCAGCGGCGCGACCGGCCGGTCGAGCAGCAGCACCGCTTCGTGGAATCGCGGTCCTGCAAAGGCACAGCGTATCCCGTCAATCCCGGTCAGCGCCGCCACCAGCTCGGCCGTGCGCGCGACGCAGGCGCCCGCCACGCGCTCGAGCCCCACCGGCCCGAGCAGCGCCAGGTGGACGGTCGCGGCCGTCATCAGCAGGCCCTGGTTGGTGCAGATGTTGGAGGTCGCCTTGCCGCGGCGGATGTGCTGTTCGCGCGCCTGCAGCGTCAGCGTGTAGCCGGTCCTGCCGTCCGCATCGACGGTGCGCCCGGCGATGCGGCCGGGCATCTGGCGCACGTGCTCCAGGCGGCTCGCCATGAAGCCGACATAGGGCCCGCCGGAGGACAGCGGCACGCCGAAAGGCTGCGCGTCGCCGACGGCGATGTCGGCGCCGCCTTCGCCCCATTCGCCGGGCGGGGCGATCAGCGCGAGCGCGACCGGGTTCACGGCGCCGATCACGAGCGCGCCGTTCCCGTGCGCCCAGCGCGTCATCGCATCCGCGTCCTCGAGCTGGCCGAAGAAATTGGGCTGCGGCACCACCAGCGCCGTGACGTCGGTGCCCGCGTGGCGCGCCAGCGCCTGCGGATCGGTGACACCGCGGGCCGGGTCGTACGGCAGCTCCTCGATCTCGATGCCCTGCCCCTCGGTGATCGCACGCGAGGCCCGGCGCCAGGCCGGGTTGACCGTGGCCGGCATCAGGATGCGCGCCGCGTGCGAGCGGCGGTGCGCGCGCACCGCCATGAGGCAGGCTTCCGCCAGCGCGGAGGCGCCGTCGTAGAGCGAGGCGTTCGAGACGTCCATGCCGGTCAGGGCCGCGATCATCGACTGGTACTCGTACATGATCTGCAGCGTGCCCTGGCTGGCCTCGGCCTGGTACGGCGTGTAGGCGCTGTAGATCTCGCCGCGGGTCACCAGCTGCCAGACCGGCGCCGGGATGTGGTGCTCGTAGGCGCCCGCGCCGATGAAGTTCAGGCGCCGGCCGTCCGCGGCGGCGAGTTCCGCCGCGAGCCGGCTCACTTCCATCTCGCTCTGCGCCTCGGGCACGCCCGGCAGCGCATCCACCCGGAGGTCCTGCGGAATCTCGTCGAACAGGTCCTCGATGGCGCTCACGCCGATGCGTTCGAGCATGGCGCGCACGTCGGCGGCGGTGTGCGGGATGTAGGGCATGTCAGCCGGCGGCGGCGACTTCCGCCGCGTAGGCGGTCGCATCGAGCAGGCCGGCGACGCCGGCAGCGGCCGGCTTCAGGCGCATGATCCAGCCCTGCCCGTAAGGATCCTGGTTGATCAGCTCCGGCCGGGCCGCGAGCTCGGCGTTGCCTGCGACCACCTCGCCGGCCACCGGGCTGTAGACGTCGGAAGCGGCCTTGACCGACTCGACCACGGCGCAGGCGTCGCCGGCCGCGAGCCTGCGGCCGGCCTCGGGCACTTCCACGAACACCAGGTCGCCGAGCGAATGCTGGGCATGGTCGGTGATGCCAATCTCGACGCTGCCGTCCGGCAGACTGCGCACCCATTCGTGGCTCTTCGTATAGTGCAGGTCGGCGGGAATCTGGCTCATGCGGTTCTCCGTCTCAGAGTTCGATCATGGCGCGGCCGTTCCTCACGAACGGCAGCTTGACGATCCTCGCGGGCAGGCGCTTGCCGCGGATGTCGACCTCGACCTGGCCGCTGGCCGCCGCCGGCACGCGCGCCAGGCCGATCGAGCGTTCCAGCGTCGGCGAGAAGGTGCCGCTCGTGACCTCGCCCTCGCCGGCGCCGCCCGCAATCACCTTCTGGTGCGAGCGCAATACGCCGCGCTCGAGCAGCAGGAGTCCCACGAGCTTGCGGGCGACGCCGGCCGCCTTCTGCGCGGCCAGCGCCTCCTTGCCGACGAAGTCGCGGTTGCCCTCGAGCACCACGGTCCAGGCGAGGCCCGACTCGAGCGGCGAGACGCTCTCGTCCATGTCGCTGCCGTAGAGGTTCATGCCGGCCTCGAGCCTGAGCGTGTCGCGTGCGCCGAGCCCGCAGGGGCGCACGCCGGCGGACTGCAGCGCCTGCCAGAACGCCGGCGCCTCCTCCGACGGCAGCGCGATTTCGAAGCCATCCTCGCCCGTGTACCCGGTGCGGGAAACGAACCACTCGTCGCAGGGCGCGCCGAAGAAAGCCCCGAGTCCGGCGGCCGGCTTGCGGCAGGCCGCGGGCAGGACCGTACCCGCCTTCGCGCGCGCCTGCGGTCCCTGCACCGCGATCATTGCCAGGTCGCGCCGCGCGACCACGGCAACGCCGAGCGGTGAGGCGTGCTCCCTGATCCAGGCGAGGTCCTTGTCCGCGGTGCCGGCATTGACCACCACGCGGAACCACTTCTCGTCGAGGTAACAGGCGATCAGGTCGTCGACGACCCCGCCGTCCGGGCGCAGCATGCAGCTGTAGAGCGCCTTGCCCGGCGCGGTGAGCCGGCCGACGTCGTTGGCGAGCAGGCGCAGCAACAGGGCCCGCGCGCCGTTGCCGCGCAGGTCCACCGTGCACATGTGGGAAACATCGAACATGCCCGCGTCGCGGCGCACCGCATGGTGCTCCTCGATCTGCGAGCCGTAGTCGACCGGCATGTCCCAGCCGCCGAAGTCGACGGTCCGCGCGCCGGCGGCCGTGTGCAGGTCGTAGAGCGGTGTCCGTCGTCCCATGGGGAAGCTCGCACTGCGTCCATCGGCAAAAAGGGGCGGCGGGCC
>DASTOQ010000089.1:0-18418 GCA_035720205.1 Steroidobacteraceae bacterium
CCTCCCCCGCTTGCGGGGGAGGGTTGGGGTGGGGGTGTGCGCTCGCGGAGGCTTGGTCGGCCGCCTTGCCCCCATCCCGGCCTTCCCCCGCACGCGGGGGAAGGAGATTGGTAGCGCCTTCCCCCGCACGCGGGGGGAGGAGATTGGTAGTGCCTTCCCCCGCACGCGGGGGAAGGAGCAGAGCGTCGGCGGCGTATAGATCGAGCGCCTTGGGCAGCTTGCCGTCGCCCAGGTCATGCAGCGACTGCCAGTAGCTCTGCGCGCGGTCGGCGACTTCCGCCTGCGATTCGATCCTGCTGTTGATGCCGCGGCCCTGCTCGGCGATCTCGGCGAGGTAACGCACGCGGGCGCCGGGGATCAGGACGGTGGCGCGCGGTTCCTTCAGCGAGGTGTCGATGTCCGGCTTGAAGTCGCAGTGGGCGGTGACCAGCCCGGCGGCTTCGCTTCCCTGCTTCGCGCTGCCCGCTTTGCCGAGCTTCTCGCGCAGCAGGCGGCACAGGTTGGCGAACATCCAGCTGATGCCGGGGTCGTTGAACTGGCTGGCGATCGTCGGATAGACCGGGATGTCCTCGTCCTTCATCTGGAAGGCGACGCGGTTGCGCTTCCACTGCTTGCGCACGTCGCGCAGGGCGTCTTCGGCGCCGCGCTTGTCGAACTTGTTGAGCACGACCAGCTCGGCGTAATCGAGCATGTCGATCTTCTCGAGCTGGCTGGGGGCGCCGAAGTCGCTGGTCATCACGTACATCGGGAAGTCGACCAGGTCGAAGCCCGCCGATTTCAGCAGCTGCACGGTGTCCGCGAGCACGGCCGCGGTCGCCAGGTGCTGCCGCCGGGTCGCCAGCGAGCGCATGAAGAGCTGCTCGTTCGCCAGCGCGTTCATGCGGATGCGGTCGCCGAGCAGCGCGCCGCCGGTGCGACGCCGGGTCGGGTCCATGGCGACCACGGCCACGCGGCGGTCGGGGAAGAAACGCACGATCCGGTTCAGGATCTCGTCCGTCAGCGACGACTTGCCGGCGCCGCCCGTGCCGGTGATGCCGAGCACCGGCGGGCGATTGAGCGTCTTGCCGGCCTCCTTGCGCAGGCGGGCGACGAGGTCCTCATCCGCGCCGAGCTCGAGCGCGGTGATCGCGCGCGCCAGGCCCACCGGGTCGGCCGCCGACAGCGGGCCGCCGTCCCAGGCCGGGCGCGGCATCGCCAGCACGCGGCGGAACACGTCGTCGATCATGCCGTCGAGGCCGAGGCGCAAGCCGTCGTCCGGCGTGTAGATCTTCTCGACGCCGTAGGCCTCGAGTTCTTCCACCTCGTGCGGCGCGATGGTGCCGCCGCCGCCGACCACCACCTTCACGTGAGCGGCGCCGCGCTCGCGCAGCATGTCCACCATGTAGCGGAAATACTCGTTGTGGCCGCCCTGGTAGCTGCTGACGGCGACGCCGTCGGCATCCTCCTGGATGGCCGCACGGACGATGTCGGCCACGCTCCTGTTGTGGCCGAGGTGGATCACCTCGGCGCCATGCGCCTGCAGGATGCGCCGGATGATGTTGATGGCCGCGTCATGGCCGTCGAACAGCGAGGCCGCGCTCACGAAGCGCAGCGGCCCTCGGGCCGGCAGGGCGTCCTTGGCGATGCGTTCGGCCGGACTGCTCATGCATTCCTCCAGCAGGACTTTACAGTGTATCCACTCGCACCCGGCCTGCCTCTTTGGCGGGGAGACAAGCGCTCTTTTGCAGGGCAAAATGCCGGCCTATGGCCAACCACACCGTTGTCATTCTCTCGGCCCGACGCACGCCCATCGGCGCGATGCTCGGCGTACTGACCCCGCTCGCGGGCCACGCCCTCGGCGCCGCGGCGATCCGGGCTGCGGTCGCGGATTCCGGCCTGAGGCCGGACAGGGTCGACGAGGCCATCATGGGTTGCGTACTCCCCGCAGGCCAGGGCCAGGCGCCGGCGCGCCAGGCGGCGCTGGCCGGCGGACTGCCGAAGTCCGTGCCCGCGACCACGGTCAACAAGATGTGCGGCTCCGGCATGAAGGCCGTGATGCTCGCCGCCGACCAGCTCGCTGCCGGGGGTGCCGATTTCATCGTGGCCGGCGGCCTCGAGTCCATGACCAACGCGCCTTACCTGCTGCCCAGGGCGCGCGCCGGCTACCGCATGGGCCACGGCGAGATCATCGATCACATGTTCTACGACGGCCTGCAGAGCCCCTGGGACGGCAAGCTCATGGGCTGCTTCGCCGACGCGACCGCCGCCAAGTATGGCTTCACGCGCGCCGACCAGGACGCGTTCGCGGCCGAATCCGTGCGCCGTGCGCTGGCCGCGGTCGAGTCCGGCGCGTTCGAGGCCGAGGTCACTCCCGTCACGATCGCCGACCGCAAGGGCGAGCGCGTCATCGCCCGCGACGAAACCCCCTTCACCGTCTCGATCGAGAAAATCCCGAACCTGAAGCCGGCCTTCGGCAAGGACGGCACGGTCACCGCCGCGAGCTCGTCGTCCATCTCGGACGGCGCCGCCGCGCTCGTGCTGGCCCGCGAGGAGGCCGCCACCGGCGTGAAGCTCGCGCCCGTGGCCCGCATCGTGGCGCATGCCAGTCATGCGCACGAACCGGAATGGTTCACGACGGCGCCCGGCGGAGCGATCGCCAAGGTCCTGAAAACGGCCGGCTGGAAGGCCGGCGACGTGGACCTGTTCGAGATCAACGAGGCCTTCGCCGTCGTTACGATGGCGGCGATGAAAGACATCGGCATCGCGCACGACAAGGTCAATGTCCACGGCGGCGCCTGCGCGCTCGGCCATCCGATCGGGGCGACCGGGGCCCGCATCCTGACGACGCTGATCCACGCCCTCAGGCGCCGCGGCGGCAAGCGCGGCGTCGCCGCGCTCTGCATCGGCGGCGGCGAGGCGACCGCGGTCGCGCTCGAGCTCAGCTGACCGCGGCATCGGGCGATTCGCCGACCCCGGTCGAAAGCGCAATGCCCGCGACCTCGTAGCCGCGGCGGAAATCCCGCACGTGGCGCGCCATCCAGTCGGAGGCCGCCGCCGCGTCGCGCGCCCGCACGGCCGCCACCACCTTCGCCTGCGCCGCCTCGATGCGCGCGCGCGCCTGCGGCACGCGGTCGATGATGACGGCGAGGCTCGGCTTCAGCAGCCGCAGCAGCGGCTCGTTCAGCAGCACGAACACCGGGTTGCCGCTCGCCTCGCCGAGCGCGTCGAAAAACCCGGCGACGTCCGCCACCGCCTGCGCACGATCGCCCTGGCGGCCCGCGAAGCGCTGCGCCACCGCCTCCAGCCTTTGCAGCGCCGCCTCGTCGCGGCGAACGGCGGCGGCCGCGGCGATTCCTGGCTGCACCGCCTGCAGGGCTTCCCACACGTCCACCACGCGTGCCCGGTGCAGGGCCAGCGCCTGCGACAGACCACCGCCCACGGCCTCGCGCGTGGGGCGGGTGACGTACAGCCGCTTGCCGCCGCGACGGCGACTGAGCAGCCCGGCGCTCTCGAGCTTGCGCAGCGCCTCACGCACGGTCGAACGGTTGACTTCGAACTGGCGCGCGAGCTCGGTCTCGGTCGGCAGGGCCTCACCCTCGGTGAGTTCCCGGCGCAGGATCCGGCCCCGGATCTCCTCGGATACCCGCAGGTAGGCCGGCGCGTAGCCCAGGGGCTCGAACATGGGTCACCCTTTTTGCAGCATGGACTTGCCTGTCGGATTGTCGGACAATACCATGCCTGAAGCAAGACCGGCAGGGTCGGGGGTCGCGGCATGTTCCAGGTCGATTTCGATTTCCAGCTCGGTGAACGCGTCGACGAGCTGCGCCAGGCGGTGCGCGAGTTCGCGCTGCGGCGCATTGCGCCGCAGGCGGACCACATCGATCGCAGCAACCGTTTCCCGCGCGAACTCTGGCCCGAGATGGGCGAGATGGGCCTGCTCGGCATGACGGTTCCCGAAGCCCATGGCGGGCTCGGCTTTGGCTATCTGGAGCACGTCGTGGCGATGGAGGAGATCAGCCGCGTCTCGGGCTCGATCGGCCTGTCCTATGGCGCGCACTCGAACCTGTGCGTGAACCAGCTGCGCCGTTTTGGCAACGAGGCGCAGCGGCGGCGCTACCTCCCCCGCCTCGTCAGCGGCGAGGACGTCGGTGCGCTCGCGATGAGCGAGTCGGGCTCGGGCTCGGACGTCGTCTCGATGCGCACCCGCGCCGAACGCCGGGATGGCGGCTGGCTGCTCAACGGCAGCAAGATGTGGATCACCAACGGGCCGGAGGCCGACACGACCGTCGTCTACGCCACCGTCGCCCCGGGCTCGGGCGCCTCGGGGATCACGGCATTCATCGTCGAGCGCGGCATGAAGGGTTACCGGGCCGCGCCGAAGCTCGACAAGTTCGGCATGCGCGGCTCCGACACCTGCGAACTCGTGTTCGAGGACTGCTTCGTACCGCAGGACAACCTGCTCGGCCAGGAGGGCGGCGGCGCCGAGATCCTCATGTCGGGGCTGGACTACGAGCGCGTCGTGCTGACGGGCGGGCCGCTCGGCCTGATGCGCGCGGCGCTCGATCTGTCCGTGCCCTACCTGCACGACCGCGAGCAGTTCGGCCGCCCGATCGGCACGTTCCAGTTGATGCAGGCCAAGCTCGCCGACCTGTACGCCGGCTGCAACGCCTCGCGCGCCTACGCCTATGCGGTCGCGCGCGCCTGCGACGCGGGCAAAACCACGCGCTACGATGCAGCCGCCTGCCTGCTGGTCGCCTCCGAACGCGCGACCCGGGCCGGGCTCGAGGCGATCCAGATGCTGGGCGGCAACGGCTACATCAACGACTATCCCGCCGGGCGCATCCTGCGCGACGCCAAGCTCTACGAGATCGGCGCCGGCACCAACGAGATCCGCCGCATGCTGATCGGCCGCGAGCTGTTCAGGGCGACCACGCCGTGACGCGCATCGCGACGCGCGTGGATGCCGGCAGCGCGGAATATCGCGAGAACGCGGCGCACATGGCGTCGCTGGTCGGCGATCTGCGCCGGCGCCTGGCCGCGGCCGCGGCCGGCGGCGGCGAGGAGGCGCGGGCGAAACACCTGGCGCGCGGCAAGCTGCTGCCGCGCGACCGCATCGAGGCCCTGCTCGACCCGGGCAGCCCGTTCCTCGAAATCGCGCCGCTGGCCGCCGGCGGCATGTACGGCGACGAGGCGCCGGGCGCCGGGCTCGTGGCCGGTATCGGCCGGATCCTCGGCCGCGAGCTCGTGGTGGTCGCCAACGACGCGACGGTCAAGGGCGGCACCTACTATCCCGTCACCGTCAAGAAGCACCTTCGCGCGCAGGAGATCGCGCTCGAGAACCGCCTGCCCTGCGTGTACCTGGTGGATTCCGGCGGCGCCTTCCTGCCGCTGCAGGACGAGGTGTTCCCGGACCGCGAGCACTTCGGGCGCATCTTCTACAACCAGGCGCGGCTCTCCGCCGCCGGCATCCCGCAGGTCGCGGCGGTGATGGGCTCCTGCACCGCGGGAGGCGCCTACGTGCCGGCGATGTGCGACGAGTCCATCATCGTGAAGAACCAGGGCACCATCTTCCTCGGCGGCCCGCCGCTGGTGAAGGCGGCGACCGGCGAAGTCGTGGACGCGGAGACGCTCGGCGGCGGCGACGTGCACGCGCGTACCTCGGGGGTCGTGGACCATCTGGCCGACAGCGATGCGCACGCGCTGGCGATGGCGCGCGAGGTCGTGGGCGCACTCAACTACCGCCCGCAATCCTGGCTCGAGCCCGGATCATCGGCAGAACCCGCCTATCCGGCGGAGCAGCTCTACGGCCTGGTCCCGCGCGACCTGCGCCAGCCTTATGACGTGCGGGAGGTGATCGCGCGCCTCGTGGACGGCTCGGAGTTCCACGAGTTCAAGGCGCTGTACGGCAAGACGCTGGTTTGCGGCTTCGCCAGCATCTGGGGCTACCCGGTCGCGATCCTCGCCAACAACGGCATCCTGTTCTCGGAGTCGGCGTTGAAGGGCGCGCACTTCGTGCAGCTCGCGAACCGCCGCCGGGTGCCGCTGCTGTTCCTGCAGAACATCACCGGATTCATGGTGGGCCGCCGCTACGAGGCGGGCGGCATCGCGCGCGACGGCGCCAAGATGGTCACCGCGGTCGCCTGCTCGACGGTGCCGAAGCTCACCGTCGTGATCGGCGGCTCCTTCGGCGCCGGCAATTATGCGATGTGCGGGCGCGCCTACGGCGGGCGCTTCCTGTGGAGCTGGCCGAACGCCCGCATCTCGGTCATGGGCGGCGAGCAGGCCGCCAGCGTGCTCGCGACCGTGCGCCGGGACGGCGTCGAAGCGCGCGGCGGCTCCTGGCCCGAGGCGGAGCAGAAGGCGTTCACGGACGCAATCCGCGAGCAGTACGAGCGCCAGGGCAACCCGTACTACGCCACCGCACGGCTGTGGGACGACGGCGTGATCGATCCCTGCGACACCCGCCGGGTGCTGGGCCTCGCCCTCTCGGTCGTGGCCCGCGGCCCGGCGCCGGCGCCGGAATCCTACGGCGTGTTCCGGATGTGACACCCGTGCTCGCCGTCACCCGCGATCCGCGCGGCATCGTCACGCTGACGCTCGACCGGCCGGAGGCCCGCAATGCGCTGTCGGGTGAGCTGGTACTGCGGCTGACCGAGGCGCTCGCGGCGATCGCTGCCGACGACTCGGTGCGCGCGGTCTTCCTGGCCGGCGCGGGCGAAGTCTTCTGCGCCGGCGCCGACATCGGCGAAATGCGATCGGCGGGCACGGCGCCGCCCGCGCAGAACGAGGCCGATGCCCGGCGTTTTGCCGGAATGCTCGAGGCGCTGGAGCGGCTGCCGCGTCCCACGGTCGCGATCGTGGATGGCGCCGCGATGGGCGGCGCGGTCGGGCTGGTCGCCTGCTGCGACATCGCGCTCGCTTCGGAACGCGCGCGCTTCGCGCTCTCCGAAGTCCGCCTCGGGCTGGTGCCGGCCATGATCTCGCCTTACGTGATCCGCGCCATCGGCGCGCGCCAGGCGCATCGCTGGTTCCTGACCGGCGAGGCCATGGACGCGGCGACGGCGCAGGCCGCCGGGCTCGTGCACGAGACCGTCGATGCCGCGGGCCTGCCGTCACTCACGGAGCGGATCGCGCAGGCGCTGCTCGCGGGCGGGCCGCGGGCGCAGGCCGAAATCAAGCAGCTGCTGCGCCATGTGACCGGCCGCAGCGGCGCAGGCGACGAAGCCTTGCTCTACGACACCTCGCGCTGGATCGCGCGGGTGCGCGCCGGCGACGAGGCGCGCGAGGGACTGACGGCATTCCTCGAGCGGCGCAAGCCGGGCTGGACGCGCGGCGAGTCATGATCCGGCGCCTCCTGATCGCGAACCGCGGCGAGATCGCCTGCCGCATCGTCAGGAGCTGCCGCAGGCTCGGCGTGCACGCGATCGCAGTGCATTCCGAGGCGGACCGCGGCGCGCGGCACGTGCGGCTCGCGGACCAGGCCGTGTGCATCGGCCCGCCGCCCGCGCGGGATTCCTACCTGAACGTCGCCGCGGTGATCGAGGCCGCGCGCGCCACGCGCGCCGACGCGGTGCATCCCGGCTACGGATTCCTGTCGGAGAACGCGGAATTCGCGCAAGCCTGTGCCGACGCGGGCATCGCCTTCGTCGGTCCGCCGCCCTCCGCGATCCGCGCGATGGGGCTGAAGCACGAGGCCAAGGCGATCGTGTCCGCGGCCGGCGTACCCATCGTCCCCGGTTACATGGGCGACGACCAGTCGCCCGACCGGCTGGCGCGCGAGGCCGCGCGCGTGGGCTTCCCGCTGCTCGTGAAGGCGGTGGCCGGCGGCGGCGGCAAGGGCATGCGCATCGTGCGCGCCGCCGCCGAGCTCGCGGAAGCGGTCGCCGGCGCACGCGGCGAGGCGGAGAACGCCTTCGGCGACGGCCGGCTCATGCTCGAGCGCTTCCTCGAGCGGCCGCGTCACATCGAGGTGCAGGTGTTCGGCGACCCGACCGGGGCCTGCCTGCACCTGTTCGAGCGCGAATGCTCGGTGCAGCGCCGCTACCAGAAGATCATCGAGGAGTCGCCCTCTCCCTTCATCGACGCCGCCACGCGCTCGGCGATGACGGCTGCCGCGGTGCGCGCGGCGCAGGCGGTGGGCTACGTCAACGCGGGCACGGTCGAGTTCATCGTCGGCGCGGACGGCGCGTTCTACTTCATGGAGATGAACACCCGCCTGCAGGTCGAGCACCCGGTGACCGAGCTGGTGACCGGCCTCGACCTGGTGGAATGGCAGCTGCGCGTGGCCGCCGGCGAAAGATTGCCGCTGGCGCAGGATCAGGTGCAGCAGTGCGGCCACGCCATCGAGGCGCGCCTGTACAGCGAGGACCCGCGCCGCGGCTTCCTGCCCTCGGTCGGCACGGTCGAGCGCTTCGCGCATCCGCCGGAGGACGCCGGCTGGCGCGTCGACACGGGCATCGAGGACGGCGACGCCGTGAGCGTGCACTACGACCCCATGATCGCGAAGGTGATCGCGGCAGGCGCCGACCGCCGCGAGGCGCTGGCCCGGCTCGCGCAGGCGCTCGACCGGACCGCGGTCTTCGGTGTCGCCAGCAACCTGGCGCTGCTGCGCGCGATCGCGCGCCACCCGCGCTTCGCGACCGGCGACGTGGACACCGGGTTCGTGGACCGCGAGCTCGGGACGCTGACGCGCGAGGCGGCGCCGGCACCGGAATCGCTGCTGCTCGCGGCCGCCGTCGCACTCGAAGACCGTGCCCCGGCGCCGGAAAGTCGCGCGCCCTGGACCTTGCCGGACGCCTGGCGGATGGGCGGCCCGGTGGCGCAGTCCATCGGCCTGCGCACCACCACGTTCCAGCGCCTGCGCGCGCTACAGCGCGGCGAGCGCCTCGAGATCGCCGCGGACGGCCTGCGGCTGGCGGGCCGCGTGCGCGCAGGCGAAGGCGGCCGCTTTCGCGTGGATGCCGGCGCCGGCGAACGCGAGCTGGAGCTGATCCGCTGCGGCGACCGGCTGCAGGTCGTCGGGACCCAGGCGGACGAGTTCACGATCACCTCCGCCTGGCCGCATGAGCGCGGCGTCGAGGACGCGGATGCGCATCCGGCCTCGCCGCTGCCGGGACGCGTCGTGGACCTGCGCGTGAAGCCGGGCGACCGCGTCGCCACGGGCGACGTGCTGGCCGTCGTCGAGGGGATGAAAATGCAGCACGCGATCCGCGCCGGGCGTGCAGGGCGCGTGGCCCAGGTGCTGGCACGCACCGGCGAACTCGTCGAAGCCGAGGCCGTGCTCTTCGACATCGAGCCCCTGTGACAGTTGTGTTGCGGCGCAAGAGCCGCTAACGTCTTGAACCCCTTGCAATGTCTGCCCCCTCATTCGCGGGTGCAGTAAAGGACCGCATGCAGCTCGCCAGCAAGGTAGTCGCGGTGACCGGCGCGGGACGCGGCCTGGGCCGCGCGATCGCGACGGCCTTCGCCGCCAAGGGGGCGAACATCGCCGCTCTCGACATCGATCCCGACGAGGCGCGCGCGACCTGCGCGCTGTGCGAATCCGCAGGGGTCCGGGCCGGGGCCTTTGCCGTGGACGTCGCCGATGAGTCCGCGGTCAGCGCGGGCCTCGACGCCGTGATCGCGGATCTGGGCCGGCTGGACGTCATGGTCAACAACGCCGGGATCACCCGGGACGCCCTGCTGGTCAAGGTCAAGGACGGCGCGGTGATCGGAAAGATGTCGCTCGAGCAGTGGCAGGCCGTGCTCGCCGTCAACCTGACCGGGGTGTTCCTGTGCGCGCGCGAGGCGGCGGAACGGATGATCCGGCTCGGCAACGGCGGACTGATCATCAACATCTCCTCGATCTCGCGCGAGGGCAACGTCGGCCAGACCAACTACTCCGCGACCAAGGCCGGCGTTGCGGCGATGACCGTGGTCTGGGCCAAGGAACTCGCGCGCCACGGCATCAGGAGCGCCGCCATCGCACCCGGCTTCTGCGCCACGGACATCCTGGCCGCGATGAAGCCCGAGCTGGTCGCACGGGTCACGAGCACGGTGCCGCTGCGCCGGCTCGGCCAGCCGGCGGAGATCGCCGCCACCGCGGTGTACGTCGCCGAGAACGATTTCCTGACCGGCCGCGTCGTCGAGGTGGACGGCGGCCTTCGTCTCTGATCGACAGGCGTCCGTCGCAGCCCGCGCCGCCCGGCGGGCCCGAGGCTGTAAACTGGTCCCGGGAGTCAACCGCCATGAAACTTGAACAGGTTCGCGCAGTCATTTCCGGCGGGGCGTCGGGACTGGGGCTCGCCACCGCGAGGCGCCTGGTCGCGGCGGGCGGCAAGGTCGCACTGCTGGACGTGCAGGACGACGCCGGCCGCCAGGCCGCCGCCGCGCTCGGCGGCGCGGCGAGCTACCGGCACTGCGACGTCACCAACGAGGCCGAAGTGGATGCGGCCGTGCGCGAGGCGGCGGAGCGCCTGGGCGGCCTGAACCTTTCGGTGTCCTGCGCCGGCGTCGCCACGCCCGGCAAGCTGCTCGGCAAGGACGGCCCGCTGACGCAGGCCGCGTTCCAGCGCGTCATGAACATCAACGTGCTCGGCACCTTCCTGCAGGACCGCGCCGCCGCCGCGATCATGCAGTCGAATGCCCCGGACGCAGACGGCGAGCGCGGGCTGCTGATCCCTACCGCCTCGGTCGCGGCCTTTGAAGGCCAGGTCGGCCAGGTCGCCTATGCGACTTCGAAAGCGGCGGTCGCGGGGATGGTGCTGCCGCTCGCGCGCGAACTCGCGCGCTTCGGCATCCGCGTGGTCGGCATCGCGCCCGGCATTTTCCAGACCCCGATGATGGCGGGTCTGCCGCAGGAAGCGCAGGACTCGCTCGGCAAGCAGGTGCCATTCCCGCCGCGCCTCGGGCGTCCGGAGGAATATGCCGAACTGGTCGCGGCAATCTGCATCAACCCGATGCTGAACGGCACCACCATACGCATCGACGGGGCAATCCGGATGGCGCCGCGGTGAGCGTCGATCGCGCCCGCCCGTGGATCGGGCTCGGCTGCGCGATGGCGCTCGCCGGCTGCGCCGCCCAGCCCGTCGTCCCCGCTGCACCGGCTGCCACGCCGGGCCCGCACTTCGGCATCCAGGTGCCCGTCGAGTACTACCGGCTCGACAACGGGCTGAAGGTCGTGCTGTCGCGCGACCATTCGGCGCCGACCGTCACGGTGGGCGTCTACTACCACATCGGATTCCGCATCGAGCCCCGGGGCCGCACCGGATTTGCGCACCTGTTCGAGCACCTGATGTTCCAGGGCTCCGCCAACCTCGGCAAGATGGAATTCATCCGCCTCATCGAGGGCAACGGCGGCGTGGTCAACGGCTCGACCACCTTCGACTACACGAATTACTTCCAGGTCGCGCCCGCGCACGTGCTCGAGACCGTGCTGTGGGCGGAAGCGGACCGCATGAAGTCGCTCGCAATCACGCAGGACAACCTGGTCAACCAGCAGGGCGTCGTGAAGAACGAGGTCCGCGTCAACGTGCTGAACCAGCCCTACGGCGGCTTTCCCTGGCTGACCCTGCCGCAGGTCGCCAACCGCAACTGGCACAACGCGCACAACTTCTACGGCGACCTTGCGGACCTCGACGCCGCGACGCTCGCGGACGCGCGCGAGTTCTTCGACACCTACTACGCGCCGAACAACGCCGTGCTGGTGGTGGCGGGCGACTTCGACGCCGCCGCGGCGCGTGCCTGGATCGCCAGGTATTTCGCGGCGATCCCCGCCCGCCCGCAGCCGCCGCGGCCCGACATCGCGGAACCCGGCCAGGACGCGGAGCGCCGCGACTCCTACGTCGACCGGCTGGCGCCGCGTCCGGCGCTCGCGCTCGCCTGGCACGTGCCGCCGCGCGGCACGCCCGAGCACTGGGCTTTCAGCCTGCTCGACCAGATCCTGCTGCAGGGCGAGGACAGCATGCTCTGGCAACGACTGGTGCAGCAGCAGGGCTACGCCGGCTCGGTCGCGGGCGGCATCAACCTGCTCGGCAACGAGTTCACCTACGACGGACCGATGCTGTGGATGCTGTACCTCGTACACGACCCGGACACCGACCCCGCGGCCATCGTCGCCGACATCGACGCCGAGATCGCGCGCCTGCAGTCCGCGCCGCCCACGGCCGCGCAGATGCAGCGCGCGCTGACCAAGACGAGGGCCGCGCTGTATGACCTGGCGGGCTCGAGCACGCGCTTCGGGCTCGTGGACCTGCTCGCCTGTTTCGCGCTGTTCGACGACGACCCGGCGCGGGTCAATCGCATCGAGGCGGAGCTGCGTGCGGTGACGCCGGAGCTCATCAGCGACGTCGCGCGCCGGTACCTGACGCCGGAACGACGCACGGTGCAGCAGGTCGAGCCGGGTGCCGCGGCCGCGGGAGCCGCGCGGTGAGGCGCTTTGCCGCAGTCGCACTCGCGCTCGTCGCCTGGGCCGCGGCCGCGGAGGCGCGCGAGCAGCCGCCCGCCCCGGGCGAGCCGCGCGACTTCCGCCTGCCGGCCCGAGAGACGATCGCGCTCGACAACGGGCTCGCAGTTACCTTCATCGACTACGGCGCGGTGCCGAAGGTCACGGTGCTCGCAGTCGTGCGCACCGGCAACATCGACGACGGCGACGCCACCTGGCTTGCCGATGTCACGGTCGAGATGATGAAGGAAGGCACGGCGACGCGCTCCGCACCGGCCATCGCCGAGGCCGCCGCCGGGATGGGCGGCGCGCTCAACGTCGGCGCGGGCGCGGAGCAAGCAACGTTCGGCATCTCGGTGCTGTCCGAGCACGGGGCCGAGGCCGTGCAACTGGTCGCGGACGTGCTGCGCAACCCGGCATTCCCGGACTCCGAGTTGCCGCGCGTGGTCGCGAACTTCGAGCGCAGCCTCGCGGTCGCGCGTTCCGACCCCCAGTCGCTGGCGGGCGAGGCCCTGGCCCGGCTGGTGTACGGCGATCACCCGTTCGGGCGGGCGTTCCCGCAGCCGGGCCGGCTCGCGGACTACGGCATCGACGCCCTGCGCCGCTTCCATGCGCAGAACTTCGGCGCGCGCCGCACGCACGTCTATGTCGCGGGCCGCTACGACCGCGCCGCGCTGGAGGCCGCCCTGCGCCGCTCGCTCGGCGACTGGCGCGCGGGAGCGCCGCCGTCCGTGCTGCCGGCCGCCCCTGCGGAATCGCTGCAACTCGCGCTGATCGATACGCCGGCTGCGCCGCAGTCCTCGATCCGCATCGCGGTGCCGGTGCCGCACCCGGCACATGCGCTCTACTTCCCGACCACGATCATGAACAGCCTGCTGGGCGGAGCCTTCGGCTCGCGCATCACGGCCAATATCCGCGAGGACAAGGGCTACAGCTACTCGCCCGACTCCTCGCTCAGCGCGCGACGCGGCACCGCGCTCTGGGTCCTGTCGGCCGAGGTGACGACCGAGCACACGGCGGACGCGCTCGCCGAGATCTACCAGGAGATCGACCGGCTGCAGCGCGAGCCGCCGCCCGCGGCCGAACTCGACGCGATCAAGGCCTACCGCTCGGGCCTGTTCGTGATCTCCAATTCCTCGCCGAACGGCGTGCTGGGGCAGTTCGCCTTCATGGACCTGCACGGCCTGCCGCCGGAGTTCCTGGCGCGCTGGGTCGCGAGCGTGCACGCAGTGACGCCGGCGCAGGTGAGCGAGATGGCGGCACGCTTCATCGTGCCGTCGAGGATGACGGTGGTGGTCGCGGGCGACCTCGCCAGGGTGGCCGCGGACGTGCAGGCGCTGCCGCAGCTGTCGGGAGCGCCGATGCCGTGACCGATCGCGACGTCATGCAGTACGACGTCGTGATCGTGGGCGCGGGCCCGGCAGGGCTTGCCTGCGCCATCCGGCTCAGGCAGCTGCGGCCGGAGGTCACGGTCTGCGTGCTCGAGAAGGGCGCGGCGGTCGGCGCGCACATGCTCTCGGGCTGCGTCATGGAGCCGGGGCCGCTGGACGCGCTGCTGCCGGAATGGCGCGACTCGCCGCCCGCGATCTGCGTGCCCGCCAGCCGCGACCAGTTCCATTTCTTCACGCGCCGCAGGGCGATCCGACTGCCGAACCCGCCGCAGATGCACAACCGCGGCAACTTC
This sequence comes from Steroidobacteraceae bacterium, assembly GCA_035720205.1. Taxonomy (GTDB): domain Bacteria; phylum Pseudomonadota; class Gammaproteobacteria; order Steroidobacterales; family Steroidobacteraceae; genus SCUD01. The sequence goes on from DASTOQ010000089.1 coordinate 14,085, forward strand.
ATCGTCGCGCTCGGCCTGCTTGTGCCCTGGATCGCGGGGCGCGCCGAGGCGCTGGGCGTGGACGTGTTCCCCGGTTTCGCCGCGGCAGAGGCGCTCGTCGAGGACGGCCGCGTCGCCGGCGTGCGCATCGGCGACATGGGCGTGGGCAAGGACGGCCGGCCCGGTCCGAATTTCACGCCGGGCGCCGATATCCGCGCAGGCACGACCATCCTCGCCGAGGGTTGCCGCGGCAGCGTGACCAGGCAGCTCGTCGCGAAGCTCGGCCTGGCCGACGGGCGCGAGCCGCAGACCTACGGCCTCGGCTTCAAGGAGCTCTGGCAGCTTCCGTCCGGCCGCGCGGAAGCCGGGCTGATCCAGCACAGCGTCGGCTGGCCGGTGGATTCGCGCACCTACGGCGGCAGTTTCACCTATCACCTCGACGGCGATCGCGTGTACGTCGGCTACGTCGTCGGCCTCGATTACGCGGATCCGCGATTCCGGCCGTTCGAGGCGTTTCAGCAGTTCAAGCACCACCCGCGCATGCGCGCGCTGCTGGAGGGCGGCGAGCTGCTCGCCTATGGCGCGCGCACCATCGCCGCGGGCGGCTGGCAGTCGCTGCCGCGCATGGACGCGCCCGGCCTGCTCATCATCGGCGACGCGGCGGGCACGCTGAACGTGCCAAAGATCAAGGGCGTGCACCAGGCGATGCGCTCGGGCGCGCTCGCCGCGGAGCACCTCGTCGAGCGCGGCGAGGCGACGGGCTTCGAGGCGCGCTGGCGCGCATCGCCGGGCGGCCGGGAGCTCAGGCGCGTGCGCAACTTCAAGCCGGGCTTCCACCGCGGGCTCTGGTGGGGCCTGGCGAACGGCGCGCTCGAAACCGTCACCGGCGGCAGGACGCCGTGGACGCTGGGCCATCGGGAGAACCACCTGGCGCTGCACCGCCTGGAGACCTTCGCGCCCGTCGACCGCGGCTGGGGCGAGCGCACGCTGCCGCCGCGGGACCGGCCGGCCGCGGTGTTCCACGCGGGCAACGTGCACGACGAATCCCAGCCCGCGCACCTGAAGGTCGCGGACACCACGATCTGCGCCACGCGCTGCGTGACGGAGTTCGGCAACCCCTGCGAGAACTTCTGCCCGGCGCAGGTCTACGAGATGGTGGACGACGGGGCGGGCGGCCGCCGCCTGCAGATCAACGCGGCGAACTGCGTGCACTGCAAGGCCTGCGACATCAAGGACCCCTACGGCATCATCACCTGGACCGTGCCGGAGGGCGGCTCGGGGCCCAACTACCAGAACCTGTGAGCGCCGAGCCGCCGATCTGGACGCCGTCGCTGTTTCGCATCGCCGATGCGAACCTGACGCGCTTCATGGCCTTCGTCGCGAGGCGCAGCGCGCCGGCGGCCGGCTACGACGCGCTCTACCGCTGGTCGATCGCCGAGCCCGCCGCATTCTGGGCCGCGCTGTTCGACTTCGCCGGCGTGGCCGCGGACCGCGGCGGCGCCGTGCTCGTGGACGGCGACCGCATGCCGGGCGCGCGCTGGTTCCCGGGCACACGGCTGAACTTCGCGGAGAACCTTCTGCGCGGCCCCGACGCCGAGCCCGCGCTCGTGTTCCGCAACGAACGCGGACAGCGCCGTGAGTTGTCCTGGCAGGAACTGCGTTCGGAGGTCGCGCGCATCGCCGCGGGCCTCAGGGACGCCGGTGTCGGCGCGGGCGACCGGGTCGCCGGCTACCTGCCAAACCTTCCGGAGACCGTGGTCGCGATGCTGGCGTCGGCCAGCCTGGGCGCGACCTGGACCTCCTGCTCGCCCGATTTCGGCATCCAGGGCGTGCTCGACCGGTTCGGGCAGGTGGCGCCCAAGGTGCTGTTCACGGCCGACGGGTATTTCTACGCCGGCAAGACGATCGACTCGCTGGCGCCGATCGCGGGCGTGCTGGCGAAGCTCGGCGGGGTGCAGCGCGTCGTGGTCGTGCCCTATATCGCGGATGCGCCCGACATCGCGGCGCTGCCGCATGCGGTGCGCTACGCGGAATTCGGCAGCCCCGGCGCCGCGCTCGCATTCACGCGCCTGCCATTCGACCATCCGCTCTACGTGCTGTACTCCTCCGGCACGACCGGCGTTCCGAAATGCATCGTGCATGGCGCGGGCGGAACGCTGCTGCAGCACCTGAAGGAACAGCTGCTGCACACCGACGTGAAGCCCGGCGACCGCCTGTTCTACTTCACGACCTGCGGCTGGATGATGTGGAACTGGCTGGCGAGCGGCCTGGCCGCGGGCGCGACGCTCGTGCTGTACGACGGCTCGCCCTTCCATCCCGGTCCCGAGGTGCTGTGGCGGATGGCCGCGTCCGAAGGCGTCACGATTTTCGGCACCAGTCCCAAGTACCTGGCAGCGCTCGAGAAGGCCGGCTACCGGCCGAAGGACCACCATGCGCTGGTGGTGCTGCGCACCGTGCTCTCGACCGGCTCGCCGCTGGCGCCGGAACAGTACGATTTCGTCGCCGGCGCCGTCGGCGCCGATGTCCAGCTCGCCTCGATCTCGGGCGGCACCGACATCGTGTCCTGCTTCGCGCTCGGCAATCCGCTGCTGCCGGTCTGGCGCGGCGAGCTGCAGTGCCGCGGGCTCGGCATGAAGGTCGAGATCTGGGACGACGCCGGCCGGCCGCTCACGGGCGAACGCGGCGAGCTGGTCTGCACCGCGCCGTTCCCGTCGATGCCGGTCGGCTTCTGGAACGACCCGGAGGGCAGCAAATACCGTGCCGCCTACTTCGGGCGGTTCCCGGGCGTCTGGCACCACGGCGACTACGCCATCCTGACGGAGCGCGGCGGGCTGGTGATCCTCGGCCGCTCGGATGCGGTGCTGAACCCGGGCGGCGTGCGCATCGGCACCGCCGAGATCTACCGCCAGGTGGAGCAGCTGCCCGAAGTGGTCGAGAGCGTGGTCGTGGGCCAGGACTGGCGCAACGACGTGCGCGTGGTGCTGTTCGTGCGGCTGCGCGAAGGGCTCGCGCTCGACGACGCGCTGCGCGAGCGGATCCGGCACCAGATCCGCGCCAACACCACGCCGCGGCACGTGCCGGCGGTGATCCTGCAGGTGCCCGAGGTGCCCCGCACGATCAGCGGCAAGGTCGTGGAGCTCGCCGTGCGCGAGACCATCCATGGCCGGCCGGTGAAGAACACGGACGCGCTCGCAAACCCTGCAGCGCTCGAGCACTTCCGCAACCGCACGGAGCTCGCGGCCTGACGCCATGACCGTCCCGGGCCCCCTCACCGCCCGCTGCCAGGCGGCGCTCGCCGCGCATGGGCACGTGCTGGACGCATCCCAGCGCGCCGCGCTCGCGCGCCTCGAGGACCTGCGCCGGCGCGTACTCACCCGCGAGGGCGCGCGTTCGCTGATCGAGCGCGGTCTCTCGCTGCTGCCCGGCGCGCGCAGCCAGCAGCCGCTGCGCGGCATCTGGCTGTGGGGCGCCGTCGGTCGCGGCAAGACATTCCTCGTCGACCAGTTCTTCGGCGAGCTCCCGGTCGCGGCCAAGCGCCGCGAGCACTTTCATCGCTTCATGCAGGGCGTGCACGCGGGGCTGCGCAGCCACCGCAACGAGCCCTCGCCGCTCGCGCGCGTCGCCTCCGACATCGCGCACGGGGCACGCATCCTGTGCCTCGACGAATTCACGGTCGGCGACGTTGCCGATGCGATGATCCTGGGCACGCTGCTGGAGGGCCTGTTCCGCGAGGGCATCGCGCTGGTCGCAACCTCCAACCTGCCGCCGCAGGCGCTGTACCGCGGCGGCCTGCAGCGCGAGCGCTTCCTGCCTGCGATCGCGCTGATCGAGAGGCATTGCCGCGTGCAGGAACTGGAAGGCGGCGCCGACTACCGGCTGCGCCTGCTCGAGCGCGCGGCGCTGTTCCTCGGCCCGGGCACGCCGGATGCCGAGCGCCGCCTGGCCGCCGAGTTCGAGCGCATCAGCGACAGCCCGGTCGACTGCGATGCCCGCATCGAGGTGAACGGACGCAGCATCCGCGCGCGGCGCGAGGCCGACGACCTCGCCTGGTTCGATTTCCGGGAACTGTGCGAGGGGCCGCGCGCCGCCGCCGACTACATCGAGATCGCGCGCTGCTACCACACGGTGTTCGTGAGCGGCGTACCGGCCATGGACGGCGCGCAGGACGACGCCGCGCGGCGCTTCATCACGCTGGTGGACGAGTTCTACGACCGCGGCGTAAAGCTGTTCCTGAGCGCCGCCGCCGACACGCCGGAAGGGCTCTACCGCGGCGGGCGGCTCGCGCTCGAATACCGCAGAACCGCGAGCCGGCTGCACGAGATGCAGGGGCGCGCGTACCTGGCGCGGCCGCACCT
>DASTOQ010000090.1:0-10426 GCA_035720205.1 Steroidobacteraceae bacterium
CGGCCCGACCTTCGACCTGCGCCGACAGCGCGAGGCCGGCAGCTTCCGCCTCGAGGGCGGCGTGGCCTGGCAGGTGGTGCGCGAATCGGCCAGCGAATTCTTCCCGGACGACCCATTGCTGCAGGCCGCGAGCGGCGATCCGCGCTACCCGGGAGATTCGCGCGAGGGCGTCGGCGCACGCATTGCGGCCACCTTCGAATGGCGCGTGTCCAGTCGCGCAGTCGCGGGCCTGCGCCTCGAAGGCATGCGCGGCGAGGACTTCGACGAACTGCGCCTGCAAATCTATACGCGACGCTGGGACCGCTCGATCACCGAACCGCTGAAGGAACTGCCTGCGACGATGACGCCTGCCGGCGTGTACCAGCTGTTCTGAGCGGTCAGGCGCCGCGCCGGCGCGCGGCCAGGAAACCTTCCAGGTAGCGCGCGAAGCCCTCGCCGAGTTCGGGATGCTGCAGCGCGTACTCCACCGTCGCTTCGAGGTATCCGAGCTTGTTGCCGCAGTCGTAGCGCTTGCCGGCGAAACGGTAGGAGTACACCGGTTCCTCCCCCAGCAGCGCGGCAATGCCGTCCGTCAGCTGGATCTCGCCGCCCGCTCCGCGCCCGACCCGGCGCAGGTGGCCGAATATCGCACCCGACAGCAGGTAGCGCCCGACCACCGCCAGGTTGGACGGTGCCTCCGCGGGCCTCGGCTTCTCGACGATGCGCGTGATGCGCGACACCGGACCGGCCGCCGGCTCGGTCGCCACGATGCCATAGCGGTGCGTCTCCGCCGGGGGCACTTCCTCGACGGCGACCAGGCTGCCGCGCGCCTCCAGGTAGCGGTCGCGCATCTGCGCGAGCACCGGGGGCCCCGCGTCGATCAGGTCGTCGGCCAGGTGAACGTAAAAGGGCTCGCGGCCGACCACGGGCTCCGCGCAAAGCACCGCATGGCCGAGGCCCAGGGGCGCGGGCTGGCGGATGTAGATGCAGGCGGCATCCGCGGGCAGCATCCCGCGCAGGGCGTCGGCGAGGTCGCGCTTGCCCTGCGCCTCCAGCGCGGCCTCGAGCTCGGGGTCCGAGTCGAAGTGATCCTCGATCGCGCGCTTGCTCGAGCCGGTGATGAACACGAGGTTGCGCGCGCCCGCCGCAAGCGCCTCCTCTGCTGCGTACTGGATCAGCGGCTTGTCGACGACCGGCAGCATCTCCTTCGGGCTCGCCTTGGTGGCGGGCAGGAAGCGGGTGCCACGGCCGGCGACCGGGAAGACGGCAAAACGGATCGGTGCGGGACGGGTCACCGGCCGGATGATACCGGACCCGGCCCCCGGCCCGCACCGACTTGGGGCGGAATCAGCCCTTCTCGGCGTCGAAGCGCAGGTTCGACTTGTTCTGCTCGATGGTCTTCTTGCCGAGGCCCTTGACCTTGGCGAGGTCTTCGGCGCTCTTGAACGGGCCGTTCTTCTGGCGGTAACTGACGATGGCTTCGGCCTTCGCCATGCCGACGCCATCCAGTTCCCGCGCCAGCGTCTTCGCGTCGGCGGTGTTGACGTTGACAGGCCCGGCGATGGCGGCCGGCGCGAGCAGCATCGCGGCCACGAGTGCCGCTCCCAGTCCATTGGTGAACATGACTTGACTCCCTGTGGTCGCGCGCGGCGACCATCGCCGCGCCTGGAATGGAGCCTAGTCGCCAATGGCAGCGGCCGCCTGTCCTCTATCGGGCGCGTTTCCCCAGAAACAGAAGTGTTGTCGTTATGCCTTGGCGCGCTCGAGGCCGGCGACGAGGTCGAAGCGCAGCAGCGGTCGCTGGCTGTCCCAGCTCTTGCAGCCGGGGCATTGCCAGAAGTGGTCGATGCTCGAGAATCCGCAGGTCGCGCAGCGGTAGCGCGGCGTCGTCACCGCGAGGCGCCGCAGCACCCCGGCCACTTCGCGCACCGAGCCCGCATCGAGCGACGCCGGATCGCGCCCGATCGCGCGCACCAGCCCGCCGATCGCCTCGTCATGCGCCAGGTACGCGCGCACGCGCTCTTCCAGCGGGGCGAACTCGAGCGCATCCGCCATGATCGCGGCGACGGCAATCTCGTGCCCGGCGTCGGCGCGGGCCGCCACCAGGCGCGCGACCACGGCGTCGCCCTCGCCGCCGGCCGCGCGCGCGAGACGCACCAGGCGCGGCATCACCTCGATTGCGAGCGCGGCATCCTGCGCCAGCACCGTGGCCAGCAAGCGCTCCGCAAGCCCGAAATCGCGCTGCTCGACCGCGATGTCGGCGCGCACCAGCGCGCCGCGCGGGAAGCGCCGGCGCTCCGTCCGCGCGGACCGCAGGTGCTTGCGCGCCTCGTCGAGCGCGCCACGGGCACGGGCCGACTCTGCCAGCTCGCAGAAGTAATGCGCGATCGCACTCTCCTGCGGCGCGCGGCCCGCCTTCTCCAGCTCGCGGAACACCGTGATCGCCCGGTGCCAGTCGTTCTCCTGCTCGTAGATCCGCATCAGCTTGCGCATGGCCGCCATGCGGTGCGCGCCCGAGTTCGCGAGCGGCTCGAGGATCTTCTCGGCGCGGTCCAGCATGCCGGCCTTCAGGTAGTCCTGCGCGAGCGCGAAGCTCGCCTGCTCGCGCTGCGAGGGCTCGAGCGACTCGCGCGTGGCGATGTTCTGGTGGATCTTGATGGCGCGGTCCACCTCGCCGCGGCGGCGGTAGAGGCTGCCGAGCGCGAAATGCGTCTCGACCGTGTCGCCATCGAGCTCCGCGGCGCGCAGGAAGGCCTCGAGCGCGCGGTCGGGCTGCTCGTTGACGAGGAAGTTGACGCCGGCCATGTAGTTTCCGCGCAGCCGCTCCGCGCCCACCGCGCTCGGCCGCGGCTTGCGCGCGGCGTAGAAGCCGATCGCCCCGCCGAGGAACAGGACTCCCAGCAGGATCCAGATCGACTCGGGATTCATTCAGCGGCGCGTCGCGTCAGTCCCGGATCGGGTGCGACTGCCCGTCGTTGACCCGCTCGCGCAGGTCCTTGCCGGGCTTGAAATGCGGCACGTACTTGCCGGCGAGCGCAACGGCCTCGCCGGTCTTCGGGTTGCGGCCCTGTCGCGGGGGACGGAAGTGGAGCGAAAAGCTGCCGAAGCCGCGGATCTCGATGCGCTCGCCGCCCGCCAGGGCGTCGCTCATGATCTCGAGCATCTGCTTGACGGCGAGTTCGATGTCCTTGGCAGGCAGGTGCTTCTGCTTTGCGGCGATGATCTCGATCAGTTCTGATTTTGTCATGGCTCCCGTCCTGACAGACGCGGCACGCCGGCGTCATCCCCGGCGGCGCACCGCGGACCGGCTCACTGGCCGGAGATCTGCTCCTTCAGCAGGTCGCCGAGCGAAGTGCCGGTCGCCGAATCCGAGCCGCGATACTGCTGCATCGCCTCGGCTTCCTCCTCCGCCTCGATCGCTTTCACCGACAGCACGATGGCACGGCTCTTGCGGTCCACGCCCACGAAGCGCGCCTCGACCTCGTCGCCGACCTTCAGCACGGTGCGCGCATCTTCGACGCGCTCGCGCGCCAGCTCGGATGCCCGCAGGCTGCCCTCGATGCCGTCGCCGAGGTCCACGACCGCGCCGCGCGCATCGACTTCCTTGACCGTGCCCTTGACCATGCTCCCTTTCGGGTGGTCGGCCAGGTACGCGGAGATCGGGTCCTTGGCCATCTGCTTGATGCCGAGCGAGATGCGCTCGCGCTCGGGATCGATGGACAGCACCATCGCCTCGACCGTCTGGCCCTTCTGGTAGTCGCGCACGGCTTCCTCGCCGGCGCGGTCCCAGGAGATGTCCGACAGGTGCACGAGGCCGTCGATGCCGCCCGACAGGCCGATGAAGATGCCGAAGTCGGTGATCGACTTGATCTGGCCGGAGACGCGGTCGCCGCGGTTGAAGCTGTCCGCGAACTCACGCCACGGATTCGGCTTGCACTGCTTGAGGCCGAGCGAGATGCGGCGGCGCTCCTCGTCGATGTCGAGGACCATGACCTCGACCTCCTCGCCCACGTGCACCACCTTGGCGGGGTTGACGTTCTTGTTGGTCCAGTCCATCTCGGACACGTGGACCAGGCCCTCGACGCCCTCCTCGATCTCGACGAAACAGCCGTAGTCGGCGATGTTCGTGACCTTGCCGAACAGGCGCGTGTTCGGCGGGTAGCGCCGCGCGATGTTCTGCCACGGGTCCGCGCCGAGCTGCTTGATGCCGAGCGACACGCGCTGCCGCTCGCGGTCGAACTTGAGGATGCGCACGTCGATCTCGTCCCCGACCTTGACCACTTCCGACGGGTGCTTGACGCGCTTCCACGCCATGTCGGTGATGTGCAGCAGGCCGTCGATGCCGCCGAGGTCCACGAACGCGCCGTAGTCGGTCAGGTTCTTCACCACGCCCTTGACGACGTCGCCTTCCTTGAGGTTGTCGAGCAGCTGCGAGCGCTCCGCGCTGTATTCCTGCTCGACCACCGCGCGCCGCGATACGACCACGTTGTTGCGGCGCTGGTCCAGCTTGATGACCTTGAACTCGAGTTCCTTGCCCTCGAGGTAGCTCGGGTCGCGCACCGGGCGCACGTCCACGAGCGAGCCGGGCAGGAACGCGCGCACGTTCTCGAGCTCGACGGTGAAGCCGCCCTTGACGCGGCCGTTGATCACGCCCTTGACGATCTCGCCCTTGTTGAAGGCCTCCTCGAGGCGGGTCCAGGTGCGGGCGCGCTTGGCTTTCTCGCGCGACAGGCGGGTCTCGCCGGAGCCGTCCTCGACGGCCTCGAGCGCCACCTCGATCTGCTGGCCGATGGCGACGTCGACCTCGCCGTTCTCGTTGCGGAACTGCTCCGCGGGAATCACTGCTTCCGACTTGAGTCCGACGCTGACGATCACGACATCGGCATTGATGTCGACGACGGTGCCGGTGAGGATCTGGCCAGACTTGATCTGCTGGTTGGCCAGGCTCTGCTCGAACATCTGCTGGAAAGATTCGGTCATTGGGTCTTCCGGGCCGCAGGGCCCACCGTGGTTAACATGCCGGACGGCGTCCTGCCGTCCCGGGTCCTTTCAAGTCCGGTGCCGACATCCTGTCGCACCGTCCCTTGCCGGCAACCGCCGGCACCTGCTCAATTCCCGCGCGCCGCCTCCGGGTACCGCTCGCGCGCGAGTTCAATGACCCGCCCGACGACCTCCTCGATGGACAACGCAGTCGAATCCACGATGATCGCGTCCGGGACGGCGACCAGCGGGGCCACGGCCCGCGTGGTATCCCGCCTGTCCCGCTCGGCGATCTCCGCGGAAAGGGCGGCAAGGCTAACACTCAACCCCTTTTCTTTCAACTGGTTATGGCGTCTGCGGGCCCGTTCCTCGGGGCTCGCAGTCAGGAAGATCTTGAGCCCGGCATCGCGGAATACGATGGACCCCATATCCCTGCCGTCGGCCACCAGCCCGGGGGGCTCCGCAAACGCACGCTGGCGCCCCAGCAAGGCCGATCGTACCGGCTGCCATGCCGCGACCCGGGAGGCGGCCTCCCCGGTCGTTTCGGCGCGCAGGTCCCGGGTCACGTCCACGCCGTCGAGGCGCACCTGCTCGTCCCCACGGTGGTCCATGCCGAATCGCACGTCCAGGGACGCGGCCAGGCGCGCGTGACCATCGACGTCATCCGGGGCGAGCCCGGCGCGCATCCCGGCGAGGGCGACGAGTCGGTACAGGGCGCCGCTGTCCAGCAGCTGCCAGCCCAGCATCCGGGCCACACGGCGTGCCACCGTGCCCTTGCCTGAACCGCTCGGACCGTCGATCGCGATCACCGGGACCAGACTCAAGCCTCCTCCGCCAGCACCAGGCCCACGTCGCGGGCCGTGGCTGCGAAACCCGGAAAGGACGTGGCGACATATTGCACGTCGCGGATGACGACCGGGGCGCTCGCCCGCGCCGCCAGCACCGCAAATGCCATGGCCACGCGATGGTCGCCATGACTCTCGACGATGCCGCCCGCCACCGGGCCGCCCTGGATGCGCATGCCGTCCGGCAGCGCCTCGGCCCGGACCCCGAGTGCCGCGAGGCCGCCGGCCATGACCGCGATGCGGTCGGATTCCTTCACCCGGAGCTCCGCCGCCCCGGTCACGGTGGTTTCGCCCTCGGCGACCGCCGCTGCGGCGAACAGCGCGGGAAACTCGTCGATCATGCTCTCGACGTGCTCATGGGGCACCGCGATGCCGCGCAACTTCGATGGGCGCACCTCGAGGTCCGCCACCGGCTCGCCGCCGAAATCCCGCTGTCCGTGCATGCGGATGTCCGCGCCCATCAGCCGCAGCACGTCGACCAGGCCCGTGCGCGTGGGATTCACCCCGACGCCCCGGATCGTGAGCGGCGCCTCCCCCGCGACGAGGGCGGCGACGACTAGGAACGCGGCCGAGGAAAAATCGCCAGGCACGTCGACCTGCGTGGCGATGAGCGCGGCAGGGCCGTCCACGGACACGGTCCCGTCTTCGCGGCTGACCGGCACTCCGAATGCGTCGAGCATGCGCTCGGTATGGTCACGCGAGGGCCGCGGCTCGGTGACGCTGGTGCGCCCGCGCGCATACAGGCCCGCCAGCAGGATCGCGGATTTCACCTGTGCGCTGGCGACGTCCAGCACGTGCACGGCGCCCCGCAGGGCGCGTCCGCCGGCGACCGCCAGCGGCGGCCGGCCCGCGTGGGTGCGCACGTCGGCGCCCATGCGCCGCAGCGGCGCCGCGACCCGCTCCATGGGCCGGCGCATCAGCGATGCGTCGCCGACCAGCACCGAATCGAATGCCTGGGCGCAAAGGATTCCGGCGAGCAGGCGCATCGCCGTGCCGGAATTGCCCAGGTCGAGCGCCGAGGCCGGTGCGCGCAGGCCGCGCATGCCCGCGCCATGGACCACCAGACGGTCGGCGGACTGGCGCTCGATGCGCACGCCCAGGGCCTGGCATGCCGCCGCCGTCGCGCGGCAATCCGCGCCGTCGAGGAATCCGCGTATCTCGCTGACGCCGTCGGCAATGGCTGCGAGCATGACGGCGCGGTGGGATATCGACTTGTCGCCGGGAACCGTCATTTCGCCCGCGAGCTGCCCGCCGGGGGCCGCGATCCAGCTTGCGCGCGCGGCAGTCACGCCCGCGCCGCGAGCGCGCCGGCCATCGCCTCCAGCACGCGCTCGTTCTGGGCCGCCGTGCCCGTGGAGATGCGCAGGTGATCCGGCAGCCCGTAGTTCGCGACCGGCCGGACGATGACGCCGGCGCGCTGCAGTGCGTCGCTGACGGGCGCTGCGGGCCGCCCGAGGTCCACGAGCACGAAGTTCGCCGCCGAGGGCGCCACCTTCAGCCCGAGTGCCCGGAGCCCCTCGGTGAGGCGCGCGATCCCGGTACGGTTCAGGGCGAGCGTCGCCGCGAGGTGCGCGTGGTCATCGAGCGAGGCGGCGGCAGCGGCCAATGCCGGCACCGACACGTTGAATGGCTGGCGCACGCGGTTCAGCAGGTCCGCGACGTCCGGATCCGACAGCGCATAGCCCACGCGCAGGCCCGCGAGGCCGTAGGCCTTCGAGAACGTGCGCGCGACGACGAGATTCGGGTGCCGCGCCAGCCAGCGCGTGCCGTCGGGCACTGCGCGCTCCGCCGAGTACTCGTGGTAGGCCTCGTCGAGCACGACGATGACTTTATCGGGGATCGCGCGCAGCAGCCCGTCGAGCTCATGCTCGTCGAGCCAGGTGCCGGTCGGGTTGTTCGGATTCGCGAGGAACACGACGCGCGTCCTGGGCCCGACCTCGGCCAGGATCGCCTCGGGGTCGTGGCCCAGCGGCATGCGGTGATCCGGCGGTCGCGCGCTCGCCACGCGCGCGACGGCGCCGGCCGCCTGCACGGCGATCGGATAGACCGCAAAGGCGTACTGCGAATAGACGGCCTCCTGGTCCGGCGTCAGGAAAGCCTCGGCCAGCAGGACCAGGATGTCGTTCGAGCCATTGCCGAGCGTGACTTGCTCGATCGACACGCCGTGTCGCGCGGCCAGTCGCTCGCGCAGGATGTGCCCGCTGCCATCGGGGTACATCCCGACGCCCGCAATGGCATCGGCGAGCGCCATGCGGGCGAGCGGCCCCGGTCCCAGCGGGTTCTCGTTGGAGGCGAGCTTGATGCTGTCCCGGATGCCGAACTCACGCTCGAGCTGCTCCGGCGGCTTGCCCGGGACGTACGGCGACAGGCGCCGGACGCCGGGTGCCGCCAGTTCCTCGAAGCGGTTCGGCATGCTCACAGGACCGAGCGCGGATAGGAGCCCAGTACGCGGTACAGCGAGCTGCGCTCCTTGAGTTCGCCCAGCGCCCGCGCGACCTTCGCATCCTCGGCATGACCTTCGAGGTCGAGGAAGAACACGTAATCCCACTTCTTGCGGCGCGACGGCCGCGACTCGATCCGCGTCAGGCTCACGCCGTTCTGCGCCAGCGGTTCGAGCAGCCGGTAGAGCGCGCCCGGGGCGTCGGTGTGAGCGACCGAGACCAGCACGGTGGTCTTGTCGTCGCCGCTGGCGCGGAAGGTCTTCGCGCCGATCACCAGGAATCGCGTCGTGTTGTCCGGGCGGTCCTCGATCCTGGCGACCAGCACGTCGAGCCCGTAAACCTCGGCTGCGGTTTCGCCGGCGATCGCCGCGGTGTGCTGCTCGTCGCGCGCGCGGCGCGCCGCCTCCGCGTTGCTGCTGACGGGCACCTGCTCGACTTCCGGCAGGTTCTCGTCGAGCCACTCGCGGCACTGGGCCAGCGACTGCTGGTGCGAACACACGCGCTTGACCGCCGCGAGCGACTTCATGCGGCCCATCAGGTACTGGTGGATCCGCAGCTCGACCTCGCCGCAGATCGAGAGCGGCGAGACCAGGAAGCGGTCGAGCGTGTGCATGACCGTGCCTTCGGACGAGTTTTCGATCGGCACGACGCCGAAGTCGGCGGCGCCGGATTCCACCTCGTGGAACACCTCGTCGATCGAGGCCAGGGCGAGCGCGCGCACGGAATGGCCGAACTGCTTGAACACGGCCTGCTGCGTGAACGTGCCCTCCGGCCCCAGGAAAGCCACCTTGAGCGGCTCCTGCTGCGCCAGGCAGGCCGACATGATCTCGCGGAACAGGCGCAGGACCTCCTCGTCACGCAGCGGGCCCTTGTTGCGCCTGCGGGCGCTGCGCAGCACCTGCGCCTCGCGCTCGGGCCGGTAGAAATCGATGGTGCGGCCGGAGTCGTGCTTGGAGATGCCGACCTGCTGCGCGAGCTTCGCGCGCTCGTTCAGCAACGCGTGAAGTTGCGCGTCGACCGCGTCGATCCGCTCGCGGATCTCGGACAGCTCCGGCGGCGCGGCCTTCCTGCGCGGCGCCCTGCGACCTGGTTTCTTCGCCATTGCGCCTCCTACACCGCGCGCGCGTTGAGCACGCCCTCGATCCCGCCGATGCGGTCGACCAGCCCGGCGGGTACCTGTCCGTCGACGTCGATGAGCGTATAGGCGATTTCGCCCCTGGACTTGTTGAGCAGGTCGGCGATGTTGAGCCCGGCTTCGGCGAGCCGCGTCGAGATCTGGCCGACCATGTTGGGCACGTTGCTGTTGGCGATCGCGATGCGCGAGGTTCCGGGCACGCGCGGCAGCGCCGCTCCCGGGAAGTTCACCGAATGGCGGATGTTGCCGTTCTCCAGGAAGTCGCGGAGCGTGTCGGCGACCATCATGGCGCAGTTCTCCTCGGCCTCGCTGGTCGAGGCGCCCAGGTGCGGCAGGGCCACGACGCGCGCGTGGTTGCGGGTCCGCGGCGACGGGAAATCGCACACATAGGACGACAGTTTGCCGGATTCGAGCGCCGCGATGACGGCATCCTCGTCGACGATGCCCGCGCGGGCGAAGTTGAGCAGGGTGGCGCCCTGGCGCAGGAGCTGCAGGCGCCCGGCGTTGACCATGGCCCGGGTCTCCGCGACCAGCGGCACGTGCAGCGTCACGAAGTCCGCGCGCGCGAAGAGGTCGTCCAGCGACAGCGCCTGCTCGACCCCGGAGGACAGCTGCCAGGCGCGCTGCACCGTGATCTGCGGGTCGTAGCCCAGCACGCGCATGCCGAGCAGGTGCGCGGCATTGGCGACCTCGACGCCGATCGCGCCCAACCCGACCACGCCGAGGGTCCGGCCGGGCAGTTCGCGTCCGACGAATCGCTTCTTGCCCTGCTCCACCGCCGTTTCCAGGGCCTCGCCCTCCTCCTTCAGGCCGCGCACGAAATCCCAGGCCTCGCAGACATGGCGCGCGGCCAGGAACAGCCCGGCCAGCACCAGTTCCTTGACCGCGTTGGCGTTCGCTCCCGGCGCCGTGAAGACCGGTACGCCGCGCTGCGAGAGCGCCGGCACCGGGATGTTGTTGGTGCCGGCCCCCGCGCGCGCGACGGCCTTGACGCTCGCGGGAATCTCCATCGCATGCATGTCGGCCGAGCGCACCAGGATCGCGTC
>DASTOQ010000091.1:0-81141 GCA_035720205.1 Steroidobacteraceae bacterium
ACCCTCCTCAGGTGACCTGAATACGCTTGCCGGGATCACGCGGCGCGGGTTCACCGGGCATGAGCATCTGGATGCGGTGGGGCTGATTCACATGAACGGGCGGGTGTATGAGCCGGTGGCGGGAAGGTTCTTGAGCGTAGATCCGATTCGCATTCGGGGATTGCCGCAAGATTCAAATCCCTATTCCTACGGCTGGAATAATCCCATAAGGATTGTCGATCCGAGTGGATGGAAAGAAGAGGATCTGGAGACCAAGAGGGAAAGAGAAGACGATCCGCCGGCAGGACCACCGACACCGGTAGGACCAGTAGTGGTCACTAACACGCCGATTGCACCACCTCTCTCGCCTCCAGTGCATGTGCCGATTGTCGCGGGAGATATCGGAAGCTCCTTTGGCGAGGTTGGCTTCGGCGGCAATTCGCCGCAGCCTCCAGAGCCGAAGCAAGAGGATGAACCTCCTCCATGTGGCAACGGTCAAACACAGGAGCCGCAAGGTCAGCGCAAACTCATGCGACTGCCACAAAACGCTGAGGAAAGCGGGTACTATAATTATGGAACGCCGGGCGGTGGTGAAGGCCAATTTGGCAGGCCCGAAACCATACAACTCATCCTCGATGTTGGGCATTCTTGGGCGCGCACTGGCGCATCAGATTTTGGTGTGGGCAACATTAGCCTCGAAGATGGAAGCTACTTTCCGCCGCATTCTCCGACGGGGTCTCATACAACTGGGTTCGGTTTCGACGTTCGCCCAATGCGCCTAGATGGCGCCGCAAGTCCCAGTACCTGGACAAGCTCTAAGTATGACCGCGCCGCAACTCAGGCCCTTGTTGACCAGTTCGTCTCAACTGGACGGGTACGAAACATTCTTTTCAATGACCCGAAAATCCGCGGCGTGTCTCCCTCTCAAGGCCACGATAATCATTTACACGTCAACGTGAAGCCGTCATGCAAAAAGTAGTTGTTTGGATTTCAGCCGTCGCTGTGTCAGCCATTGCGATGGCAAGCTCAGGAGTTTTTTCCGAATTGGAAGGGAAGTACGCAATTACCACCCAGACGCTTATTGATCCGGAAGCCGACAGTGAACCAGATCGCGTCGTTCTCTGGTTGACGGGCAAGACCGCCAAGGACATCTTTCTGGCAATGCCGGCTGCAGCTAGGCGTATCCATTGTGATGGCACTCCGAATGAAAGGTTGCCACCAACGAAGACTGCCGGCGGCCTTGAGTGCACTGGCGACGATGCCAATGGATTTGTTTGCAGCATGTCAATTCTACTGAAGTCGGGCCAAACGGAACGTGGATACGTCTGTGATTGATGCCGAGAAGTGGACCGGCTTTTTGAGACAGTTCTCGCGGTCCGGACTTTCCACGATAGCGGGAAGGCGACAGCGCCGGTTAGACGTCGGATCGAGAGCCGAGGCTTGGACATCTACCTCCCCGCCACCTGCATCGCCGTCTCCGCGAACGCCTCCAGCTCGCCACGGCGCGTGTAGCCTTCGATGCGGATCCGGTAGCGCCCCGCCGGCAGCAGCGAGGTGTTGAACGACAGCCTGAGATCGCTGTTCGAATCCCGCACCATGCGATCCGCGTGCAGCACCAGCGTGTCGTCGTCGCGCGTGATGCTGTCGCGGAAGCGGTCTTAGCTCGAGATTACAGTGGCGAGGACAGCAAGTACTCCAGAGCAGCCAAGAACGACGTGCGCGGAACGCGCAAATGAAGCCCATTGTCCTTGCTTCATCGTATTACATGTGTTATAACTCGCTTCGACAGGGCTCCAGGAGCGCGACGTGACAGCAACGGTCAAGGTGCGACGGGTTGGCAACTCGCTCGGTGTCCTTCTGACGAAGGATGTCGTCGAGTCGCTCGGCGTGGCCGAGGGCGACGACCTCTTTGCGGTTCGAACTCCCGATGGCATTCACCTGACACCTTACGATCCGCATTTCGCCAAGGTGATTGATTCGACGCGCGACTACATGCGCCGGCATCGAAATTCGCTGCACGAACTTTCGAAGAAATGAAACAGCCTCGTTGGCTGAGTGTCGCGATGGTGACCGCGATACATGACGAGGCAATTTACGAGTTTGGCGGGCTAGCAGGCATCCGGGACCAGGGCTTGCTGGAAAGCGCGGTCGACCGTCCGCGCAATGTACTCGGGTACCAGCCTGAATCAACTTTGTTCGAATTGGCCGCCTCCCTCGGTGTGGGTATCGCGAAAAATCACGCTTTCAACGATGGCAACAAGCGCACGGCGTTGCTTGTGACTCGAGCGTTTCTCTTTATCAACGGGCACGACTTCGATCCGGCCGAAGATGATGAAGTGCACACCATGGTCGGAGTAGCCGACGGTTCGATCGACGAAGCGATGTTTTCCAACTGGCTCAGAGCGAACAGTTCGAAGCTACGGACTTGACCTGCCCGCCACCTGCATCGACACTTCCTCGAAAGGCTGCAGGTCACCGTTGCGCGCATAGCCCTCGATCCGGATCCGGTACCTGCCCGCCGGCAGCAGCGAGGTGTTGAACGACACCCTGAGATCGTTGTTCGAATCGCGCGCCATGCGGTCCGCATGCAGCACCAGCGTGCCGTCGTCGCGGGAGATGCTGATGCGGAAGCGGTCGTAGTTCGAGGTCGCGGCCGCGATCATGAGGTCCACGCGCTGCGGGAATCCGCCGCCGCCGATGCCGACGACCGGCGACTGGCGCGGGTCGATGCGCACGCTTCGGGCCGAGGACGGCGCCTGCAGAAAGCCGACGGCCGCCTGCTGCTGCAGCATCTCGTAGCGGTCCTCGGCGATGCCCCAGCGCCAGGCGATCCAGATCAGCGCCAGGACCAGCACCAGGACCAGCCCGGCGATGCCCGCCAGGACCCTCGGCTGCTGGAGCTTCTCGAGCCAGGGAGGAACTTCGTGCTGCATTGACCCGTCTCCCGGGTGGCTTGCGTTTATTCTATGCAATCCACGCCCAAGGAGGGCCGGTCATGGGTTCACAGTTCTCGCGTTCCGGCCTGCTGGCGGCCGGCGTCCTGCTCGCACTGAACGCTGCCGCGGCCGAACCGCAGGTCTCGCTCACCGTGTACAGCTCGGCGCAGCCCGGCGGCATTCCCGCCGAATGGTACCGGCCGCTGCCGGGCATGGGCACGCCGCAGGCGAGCCAGCTGCCGGGTTTCGCGCTGGTGCGGCTCGACCGCGACCTCCAGTTCACGCGCGGACGCGGCATGATCCGGCTCACCGACGTCGCGGCGCTGATCGATCCGACGACCGTGCAGTTCCTCTCGCTCAACGACGCCTCCGGCACCAAGGTGCTGGAGCAGAACTTCCAGTTCGACCTGGTGAGCCAGGACAAGCTGCTGTCGCGCTACGTGGACCGGCCGGTCTCCGTCGAGCAGCGCCAGGGCGACGGCATGAAAGTCATCGACGGGACGCTGCTGTCGTCGAACGACGGACTGGTGCTGAAGGGCGCCGACGGGCAGATCCACGCACTGCGGGAGTGGAGCGGCATGCGCTTCGGCGAGCTGCCGGGCGGGCTGATCACGCGCCCGACGCTCGAGTGGGACGTGCTCTCCGCGAAGGGCGGCACGCAGCGCGCACGCATCTCCTACCAGACCGGCGGCATCACCTGGTGGGCGGACTACAATCTGATCTTCACCGAGGGCGCGGATGCGAACTCGGGATTCGTGGATGTCGGCGCCTGGGTCAGCCTGCTGAACCAGTCGGGCGCGACCTTTGGCGATGCGAAGCTCAAGCTGATCGCGGGAGACGTGAACCGCGTGCGTCCGGAAATGGACCGCATGATCGTGACCGGGACACGCATGAAGAGCTTCGAGGCGGCGGCACCGGGTTTCGAGGAAAAGGCCTTCTTCGAGTACCACCTGTACACGCTCGGCCGCCCGGCGACGATCCCGAACAATTCGACCAAGCAGATCGAGCTGTTCGAGAAGTCGGCACGGGTGCCGGCCAGGAAGCAGCTCGTCTACTACGGCGCGGAGTACTACGGCAACTGGGCCTCGCCGATGATCGACCGCGAGTTCGGACCGACCTCCAGCAAGGAAGTGGACGTCTGGCTGACCTTCCGCAACGACAAGGCCTCCGGCATGGGCATGCCGTTGCCGGCCGGGCGCATCCGCGTCTCGCAGCAGGACAAGGCCGACGGCAGCCTGGAGTTCATCGGCGAGGACAAGATCGGCCACACGCCCAGGGACGAGGACGTGCGCGTGAAGCTCGGCACGGCCTTCGACGTGGTGGGCGAGCGGCGGCAGACCGACTTCGCCCTGGACTCCAAGGGCCGCACGATGCAGGAGACCATCGAGATCAAGGTCCGCAACCACAAGGAGCAGGCGGTCGAGGTCATCGTGCGCGAGAGCCTCCACCGCTGGAGCAAGTGGACGCTGCTCGAGCAGTCGCATCCGTCGAAGAAGTGGGACGCACGCACCATCGAGTTCCCGGTGAGGATTCCCGCGGGCGGCGAGGCGACGGTCACTTATCGCGTGCGCTACACCTGGTAGGGGTCGATCGCGAGCTCGGCGCCGACGGCGAGAGTCTCGCCGACGCCGGCTTCGACCACGCAGTTCTGGCCGAAGGTGACGCCCTTCAGCTTGCGGTCCCAGCGGTAGGCCTTGAGCGTCTTGAGTGGCTGCTGGCCGGCGTCGCGCATGCCGGTCTTCTGGTCGGTGGTCGTGATCACGCAGCGGGTGCAGTGCTTGACGCCGCGGATGGCGATCCTGCCGAAACGGAAAGTCGTCATCGCGTCCTCGGCGTGCGCCGGCACGCCCTCGAGCACGATGCTCGGGCGGAAGCGGTTCATCGGCAGCGGCGACGGCAGCTTGCGGTTCAGCTCCTCGAGCGAGGCGCGCGCGATCATCAGCAGCGGATAGCCGTCCGTGAACGTGATGTGGTGCGGTTCGGGCCCGACGTACTCCGGGTTGGCGAGACGCGGCACGGACTCGTCGATGCGCACCAGCCGCAGCGGCTCTCCCAGCAACGCGAGCAGCCAGTCGGACGCCTCCTGCCCGGCATCCACGCCCACGCAGCCGTCTTTCCACACCTGCACCTTGCGCCGCGGGCCGTCGTGATGCAGGTCGATCGCCAGCTGCGGCTGGCCGTCGGTCACGAGCCGCAGCTGGCCGCCGAAGATCGAGGTGGTGATGGCGGTCAGGTGCGGGTGCGTGCGCTGGGTGACGAAGCGGTCCATCGAGTCCACGATCATCCAGCGCCGGTCCCACTCCAGGCCGGTCGCCGTGACCTTGGCGTCCCGCACGTCGATGGCCCGGCAGGACTTGACCGGATAGACGTGCAGGCTCGCGATGCGCGGCGTCAGCACCGGCTCAGCCGCCGGATTTCAGCGTGAAGTCGAAGCTGCCGTAGTGCAGGTAGTTGGCCCAGTCGGCCGAGGGCAATTCCCGCACCGCCTTGCGGGAGGCGTTCAGCGCCGCGCCGATGGACCGGCCTTTCGCCAGGCCGCCGTAGAGCGTGGTCGCGAACGAGGAGGCCGCGCCGTCGGAGACCGGCCACCAGGTGCCGACGAAATTCGCCACGCCGCCGCGCAGGAACGCTTCCGCGAAGCCGACGCTGCGGTCGAGCTGCCGCAGCGGCTTGACCGCCGTGCGCAACCGGCCCGATTCGCAGGCGTTGAAGAACACGAGCGCGGGCACGGAGTCGAGCGCCGCGAGGTCGGCGCCGGAGAGCACGCGGCCGCCCGCGCAGAGGATGCCGCTCGAGGCCGGGGCGTCCGGGTCGAAGTACGCATGCCCCGCGAAATGGATCGCGTCGTAGTCGCCCGAGCGGAATTCCGCCAGCAGGCGCGCGCGGGTGGCGTCGCCGCCGCGGATCGCGGTGATGCCGGCGCCTTCGATCCGCGCCAGCAGCTTCGCGACGCGCTCGCCTTCCTCCACCGCGCCCGGCAGGTCGCCGGTCGGGTTGACCACGAGCAGCACGTTGAACTCGTGCTCGCGGCGTCGCTGCTCGCGCCACTTCGCGACCGACATGCCTTCCACCGCGTAGCGGCGGCTCAGCCCGTTCTCCGCGGCGGGCAGCCAGCCCTTGAGATTCAGCGTCTCCCAGGGCCAGTGCGCGCTGGAGTTGTCGTGCACGACGACGAGCGGGGCGTCCCTGATCGAGGGCAGGGCCTCGGCGATTTCCTCCGGCAGCAGCAGCTCGGTGAGCCGTTCGCCGAAGAGGTCCAACTCCGCCATGGACATCTCCGGCAACAGTCGCGCGTGCTCGCGCTCGAGCGCCTTGAGATCGAGCTTGCGCGTGCTCACCAGCGCCGTCGCCTTGGGCGCCGGGCCGAGCAGCGCTACGCGCAATTGCGCGGCCGACTCCTGCACGAACAGCCAGGCGAGCGGGGTCGCGGCGGCCTTCGGGACGCGCGGCGGCTTGCGCGCCGCCTTGCGTTCCGGCGTGAGGCGCATCCAGCGCGCCCCGGGATGCACGCGCAGCAGGTCCTCCGCCGCCAGGCGCGCGGACTGGAGCCGCTTCGCGCTGCGCGACAGGATGGCGATGCGCCGCAGCCGCAGCTGCGGCGCGAGGTCGTTGAGCGCCGTCAGCACGCCTTCGAGCTGGGCCCGCGCGGCAATCTCCGCGTTGGCGCCCGAGGCCGTGCCCCAGAGCACCATCGCGAAGTCGTTGACGCCGGAGAGCGCGAGCGTGCGCGTGACGTTCGCGGCGGCCAGGCGCTGCACGTCCGGGCCGTAGCTGCCGAAGTCGCCGAGACCCGCGAACACGACCAGGCGCGCGGCCAGTTCGCGCCGGCCGACCGGCAGCACGAACACCTCGCCTGCGGCCGCGCTGATCGCGCGGCGGCGCGCGAGGTCGCTGATCGCGCCGTCGAGGATGCGGTCGATGTCCTGGGCCGCGCCCGCGGGCTCCACATTCGCGAAGGCGCCGAGCACGAGGGCGGCGGCGTCGCTCTGGGTGACGCTGCCTTCGACGAAGGCGAGCTCGACCGGCCGGACCGGCGTGCCGCGCTCGGCGCCGGGAGCCGCCGCGGGCGCGGGATGCGCCACGCCCACGAACTCGTGCAGGAACTCGCGCTGCTCGCGCTCGGAGAGGTCGTTCCAGTCGATCTTGGCGGGGGCGGGCGCGCGCGTGTCTTCCTGCCACAGCGTCGGGACCGGCCGGCGCCTCGGCAGCACGTGCGGCAGCACGCTGGTGGTCTCGCCGCGCGCGAGGTCGATGACGGCGCGGCCGACGTCGGCATTGCCCGGCAGCGAGCCGTGGCTTTCCTCCGCGTACCAGGCGGGCAGGCCCGGCCAGTGCGCGAGCGCGAGCGGCACGGTGCCGTCACCCGCGGGGCCGCGGCCGAACTCGAGCTTTCCCTTGCGCCGGCGCAGGTCCACGACCGTGTCCTGGCCGTAGCCCGCGATCAGCGCGAAGCGCTGGTCGGGGGCGGGGAGTTTCGCGATGTCGGATTTCGCCTGCGCCAGGGTTGCGACGGCCGGCAGCGGACCTGCGGGCCAGTGCGCGGCATTGAACGGGTCGAAATCCGTGCAGGCGGCGGCCGGCGGCAGCAGGCCGCAGAGGCCGGGGAATGTCGTGAGGACCTGCTGTGCGAGTTCCTCGGCGTCGTGCCTGAGATCGAGCAGCGCGAGCCGGCGCACCAGCGAGTAGCTGCCGCGCAGCGCCTGCACCGCGACGTAGGCGCCGCGGTTCGGCGTGCCGAGCTGGATCACGCGGCCGATTCGGCTCCCGCCCTTGTGCGCGAGCGCCGCGCGCGCGATGAGGCCGCCCATGCTGTGGCCGACGAGGATGACGTCCTTGCGCCGTTCGCGTTCGAGGCGGGCTGCGAGTTCGCGGCCGCTCCAGTCCAGTCCGCGGCGCCAGTCGTAGGGGTGGTAGGCCGCGTCGAAGCCGGCGATGCGCAGGGTGAGGCGCAGGCGTTCATAGGCGAAACGCAGCGCGTCGAGCGCGCGGTAACGGTTCCCGCGTGGCAGTGCGAGTTTGGCGAGCTGGCCCTGGGCGACCTCCAGGGGGTCGAACCAGGTGGCGTCGGGGCTGCCGTCCTTGCGCAGCCGGCCGATGCTCGAGCCCATGATCCCGGGCAGCAGCAGCACGCGTGGCCCGCCGCGCATCCCCGCCGCCTTCCGGGCCAGCCGCGCCAGCTCCTGGTCCGCTTCCGTGTAGGACATGGCCGGATTCTAAAGGGGACGCATCCCGTTTATCTTGATAAATGGGATGCGTCCCCTTTAGTAGAATGCCGCGCGTGGATACGTTCGCGCAGGACCGGTTGCCGCCGAAGGAACAGTGGCCACGGCTGCACTTCGACCTGCCGGAGCTGCAGTATCCGCCGCGGCTCAACTGCGCGACGGTCCTGCTGGACGAGGCGATCGCGGAGGGCCATGGCGAGCGGCCGGCGATCCTGACCGACGCCGGCGCCGTCAGTTACCGCGAGCTGCTGGAGCAGGCCAATCGCATCGCCAACGTGCTGGTCGGGCTTGGCGTCGAACCCGGCAACCGCGTGCTGCTGCGCGGTTACAACGGCACCACGCTCTACGCGGCCTGGCTTGCGGTCATGAAGTCCGGCGCGATCGCGGTCACCACCATGCCGATGCTGCGGGTCCCGGAGCTCTCCGCGATCATGAACAAGGGCAGGCCCGCATTCGCGCTCTGCGACCAGCGGCTGGCGACCGAGCTGCGCGAAGCCGCGGCAGCGACCAGCGAGGCCGGGACCATCGTCACCTGGGGCGACGGCGACCTCGAGGAGCGCATGGCGAAGGCGGGCGATCGTTTCGTCAACGTCGACACCGCTGCCGATGACGTCTGCCTGCTCGCCTTCACTTCCGGCACCACCGGCCAACCGAAAGCCTGCGTGCATTTCCACCGTGACGTGCTCGCCATGGCGGACGTGGTGGCGCGGCATCTGCTGCGCACGCAGCCGGATGACATCTACGCCGGCAGCCCGCCGCTCGGCTTCACCTTCGGCCTCGGCGCGCTGCTGGTGTTTCCGCTGCGATTCCGGGCGGCGACCGTGCCGATCGAGGCGCCGTCCCCGGCGACGATCCTGGCGGCGATCGAGAAGCACCGCGTCACCTGCCTGTTCACGGCGCCGTTCGCATACCGGGCCCTGTCCGGCGAACTGACCGGTCGCGACATTTCCTCGCTGAAGCGCTGCGTCTCGGCGGGCGAATTCCTGCCGAAGGCGGTCTCCGACCTGTGGCACGGGAAGACCGGCATCCGCATCATCGACGGCATCGGCGCGACCGAGATGATCCACATCTTCATATCGGCCGCCGGTGACGAGATCCGCCCGGGCGCCACCGGCAAGCCGCTGCCGGGATACCAGGCCTGCGTGCTGGACGAGAAAGGGCGGC
The DNA here is from genome assembly GCA_035720205.1 of Steroidobacteraceae bacterium. Taxonomy (GTDB): domain Bacteria; phylum Pseudomonadota; class Gammaproteobacteria; order Steroidobacterales; family Steroidobacteraceae; genus SCUD01. The sequence continues at coordinate 9,302 of DASTOQ010000091.1, forward strand.
CGCTCGCCGTGCCCGCGACCGGCCGGCTCGCCGTCACCGGCCCGACCGGCTGCCGCTATCTCGACGACGAGCGCCAGCGCGATTACGTGCAGCACGGCTGGAACGTCACCGGCGACCTGTACCGGGTGGACGAGGATGGCTACTTCTGGTTCGTGTCGCGCGCCGACGACATGATCGTCTCGGCCGGCTACAACATCGCCGGGCCGGAGGTCGAGTGGGCGCTGCTGGCGCATCCGGCGGTGCGTGAGTGCGCGGTCATCGGCGCCCAGGACCCGGAACGCGGCACGGTCGTGAAGGCCTGCGTCGTGCCGGCGCCGGGGAGGGCGGCGGACGCCGCGCTCGTCAGGGAGCTGCAGGACTTCGTCAAGCAGCGCATCGCCCCCTACAAGTACCCGCGCGTGATCGAATTCATGGAAGCGCTGCCCAAGACCGCCACCGGCAAGCTGCAGCGCAAGGCCCTCCGCAAATAAAGGGGACGCATCCCATTTATGTTCCTAAATGGGATGCGTCCCCTTTATGTGACGCAAATATTTGACAGTTAAATAATTGATGTTTGTAATACAGGCGGTCATGGACGCGCCGTCATGAAGCGCATCGTCTGCCTGGGCGGCGGCCCCGCCGGGCTCTATGCGGCCCTGCTCTACCGTCAGGCCCTGCCGCGCGCCCGCGTCGAGGTCTACGAGCGCAACCGCCCGGACGATACCTTCGGCTGGGGCGTGGTGTTCTCCGACCGCACCATGGACGGCTTCCGCGCCGCGGACGCGCCCTCCCATGCCGCCATCACCGGCGGCTTCCACCACTGGGACGACATCGACGTCCACTACCGCGGCACGGTCACCACCACCGGCGGCCACGGCTTCTGCGGCATCGAGCGCAAGCGCCTGCTGCAGATCCTGCAGGAGCGCGGCGCCGAGCTCGGCGTCCATCACGAATACCAGCACGAGGTCGAGGACGACTCGGCCTTCGCCGACGCCGACCTGGTGGTAGCCGCCGACGGCGTCAACAGCCGCACCCGCCAGCGCCACGAGGAGATCTTCCAGCCCGACATCGACACCCGCGAGTGCCGCTACATCTGGCTGGGCACCGAGCAGCCGTTCCCGGCCTTCACCTTCGCCTTCGAGGAAACACCGCAGGGCTGGTTCCAGGTCCACGCCTACCAGTTCAGCAAGACGCTCTCGACCGTCATCGTCGAGACGCGCGAGGAGACCTGGCGCGCGGCGGGCCTCGACCGCGCGGATTCCCAGCAGTCCATCGCTTTCTGCGAAAAGCTGTTCGCCAGGTACCTCGGCGGCCACCGCCTCATGAGCAATGCCGCGCACCTGCGCGGCTCCGCCTGGCTCAACTTCCAGCGCGTGCTCTGCAAGCGCTGGCACCACGGCAAGCTGGTGCTGATCGGCGACGCAGCCCATACCGCCCATTTCTCGATCGGCTCCGGCACCAAGCTCGCAATGGAGGACGCGATCGCGCTGGTCGCGCGCACCGCGCCGGCCACCGACGTCCCGAAGGCGCTCGCCGCCTACCAGGAGGAGCGCGAAACCGAGGCGCTGCGGCTGCAGAGCGCCGCGCGCAACCGCATGCGCTGGTTCGAGAGCGTCGCGCGCTACACGCGCATGCAGCCCTGGCAGTTTACCTACAGCCTGCTGACCGGCAGCCAGCGCATCGGCCACGCGAACCTGAAGCTGCGCGACGCCGGTTTCGTCGCGAAAGTCGAGGGCGAGCTCGCACGCCGCGCAAAGGCCCCATCCCCGCGACCGCCGATGTTCCTGCCCTTCGAATGCCGCGGCCTCAGGCTCGACAACCGCATCGTGGTCTCGCCGATGGCCCAGTACTCGGCAACCGACGGCATGCCCGGCGACTGGCACCTGGTGCACCTCGGCTCACGCGCGGCGGGCGGCGCGGGACTCGTGTTCACCGAAATGACCTGCGTCTCGCCGATCGGGCGCATCTCGCCCGGCTGCACCGGGCTCTGGAACGAGGCCCAACGCGACGCCTGGGCCCGCATCGCCCGGTTCATCCACGAGCAGACGCGCGCCAAGCTCTGCATGCAGCTCGGCCACTCGGGCCGCAAGGGCTCGACGCAGCTCGGCTGGGAGCAGGACGATCATCCGCTGCCCTCCGGCAACTGGGAGACGATCGCGCCGTCGCCGCTGCCGTATCTCGAAGGGGTGAGCGCACCGCCGCGCGAGATGACGCGGCGGGACATGGACGAGGTGCTCGCGCAGTTCGTGCGGAGCGCGCGCTACGCCGCCGAGGCCGGCTTCGACATGCTCGAACTGCACATGGCGCACGGCTACCTGCTGGCGAGCTTCCTCTCGCCGCTCACCAACCTGCGGCGGGACGCTTACGGCGGCGCGGTCGGCAAGCGCCTGCGCTTCCCGCTGGAGGTGCTCGCCGCCGTGCGCCAGGAATGGCCGCAGGACAAGCCGCTCTCGGTGCGGCTCTCGTCCGCCGACTGGGCGCCGGGCGGCCTCGGCGAGGACGAGCTCATCGAGATCGCGCGCGCGATGAAGGCGCATGGCGCCGACATCCTCGACCTCTCCAGCGGCCAGACCGTGCCCTGGCAGAAGCCGGTGTACGGGCGCATGTGGCAGACGCCGTTCTCGGACCTGGTGCGCAACGTGGTCGAGATCCCGACCATCGCGGTCGGCAACATCTTCGAGGCGGATCACGCCAATTCCATCGTCGCCTCCGGGCGCGCCGACCTCTGCGCGCTGGCACGGCCGCACCTCGCGGACGCCGCCTGGACGCTGCGCGCGGCGGCGGAGCAGCATTGGCAGGAACAGTGGTGGCCGAAGCAGTACCTTTCCGCGAAGCGCCAGCTCGAGCGCAACCTCGAGCGCGCCGCGCAGATGGCCGGGCCGGTCTGAGGAGCGGGCGATGGCGGGATCCCTGGACGGCAGGCACGCATTGGTCACCGGCGCCGGGCGCGGGATCGGGGCGGCGATCGCGCGCGCGCTCGCGGCCGAAGGCGCGCGCGTGACATTGCTCGCGCGCACGGCAAGCCAGCTCGCCGAAGCGGCGCGGTCCATCCCCGGCGGCGCGGCAACCATCACGGCGGACGTGACCGACCCGGAGCAGGTGGGCCGCGCACTGCTGGAAGCCCGCGCCGCCGCCGGCGAGATTCACATCCTGGTCAACAACGCAGGCAAACCGGCGAGCCGCGCGATCGCGAAGAGCGACGAGCGCTTCTGGCGCGACATCCTCGCGGTGAACCTCGACGGCGTGTACCACATGACCCGGGCGGTGATTCCCGGGATGCTGGCCGGCGAATGGGGCCGCATCGTCAACATCGCGAGCACCGCGGGACTGCGCGGCTACGCCTACTGCACCGCGTACTGCGCGGCCAAGCACGGCGTCGTCGGCCTGACGCGCGCGCTCGCGCTCGAGGTCGCGAAGACCGGCATCACGGTGAACGCGGTCTGTCCGGGCTATACGGACACCGGCGTGGTGCGGGACGCCGTCCGCCACATCAGCGAGAAGACCGCGCGCAGCGAGGCCGAGGCGCGCGAATCGCTGGTCTCCTTCAACCCGCAGCAGCGCCTGGTGAAGCCGGAGGAGGTCGCGAACGCCGTGCTCTGGCTGTGCGCGCCCGGCAGCGAAAGCATCAACGGCCAGAGCATCGCCGTCGCGGGCGGGGAAGTGACGTGAGCGCAGTGCGCGCCATGGATGCCGAGACCCGCGCCGGGAGCGACGACCACGGCGCGATCCGGCTGTGGCTGCGCCTGCTCGCGACCGAGCGCCTGGTCGAGACCCGCAGCCGGCGGCTGCTGCTGGAGCGTTTCGGCACGACCCTGCCGCGCTTCGACCTGATGGCACAGCTCGGGCGCTTCCCGAAAGGCCTGCGCATGAGCGAGCTGTCGAAGCGCATGATGGTCACCGGCGGCAACGTCACCGGCATCACCGACCTGCTCGAGCGCGAGGGACTGGTCGAGCGCGCGGCGGACCCGGACGACCGCCGCGCCTGGCTGGTGCGGCTCACGCGCGCGGGCCGGCGCGCGTTCGCGGCCATGGCCGCGGAGCACGAGCGCTGGATCGTGGACGCCTTCGCGCCGCTCACGGCGCGCGAGATGGCGGCGATGGCCGCGCTGCTGGCACGATTGAAGACGCACGTCCGCTCGCTGGAAGGACAAGACGCATGAACGACGACATCGGCGATCCCGCGGCCTACGCCGCGCGGCACTTCCTCTGGCGCGTGGAGAACCGCGTCGGGCGCATCACGTTGAACCGGCCGGAAAAGCGCAATCCGCTCACCTTCGACTCCTATGCGGAACTCAGGGACCTGTTCCGCGCGCTGACCACGGACCCGAAGATCCGCGCGGTGGTCATCGACGGCGCGGGCGGCAATTTCTGCTCCGGCGGCGACGTGCACGAGATCATCGGCCCGCTCACGAAGATGGAGAAGCCGGGCCTGCTCGAGTTCACGCGCATGACCGGCGACCTGGTGCGGGCGATGCGCGCCTGCCCGCAGCCGGTGATCGCGGCCATCGACGGGACCTGCGCGGGCGCCGGCGCCATGATCGCGCTGGCCTCGGACTTCCGCCTGGCAACGCCGGCCGCGAAGACCGCGTTTTTGTTCGTGCGCGTCGGGCTCGCGGGCTGCGACATGGGCGCCTGCGCGCTGCTGCCGCGCATGATCGGCCACGGGCGCGCGGCGGAGCTGCTCTACACCGGGCGCGTAATGGGCGCGGAGGAGGGCGAGCGCTGGGGATTCTTCAACCGGCTGGTCGCGGCCGATGCGCTGCTGCCCGAGGCCACGCGCCTCGCGGACGAGATCGCCTCGGGACCGACCTTCGCGCACGCGATGACCAAGAAGATGCTCCACCGGGAGTGGGCCATGGGCCTGGACGAGGCGATCGACGCGGAAGGCAAGGCCCAGGCCGTATGCATGCAGACCCAGGACTTTCGCCGCGCGTATGAGGCGTTCGCGGCGAAGCGGCAACCGGTTTTCGAGGGCAACTAATGGCCACTCACGACGACCCGCTCCATTGGCCCTTCTTCGAAGACTCGCACCGCGAGCTGGCGCGCGAGGCGCAGGTCTGGGTGGCCGCCAACCTGGCTTCCGACCGGCATCCCTCCGAGCGCCCGGCCGTGGACGCACGCTGCCGGGAGCTGGTCGCGGGGCTGGGGCAGGCGGGGCTGCTGAGGCACTGCCTGCGCGCCGCCGACGGCGGCATCGCGCCGGAGTTCGACGCGCGCTCGATCTGCCTGCTGCGGCAGACGCTCGCCTACGAGGACGGGCTCGCCGACTTCGCCTTCGCGATGCAGGGGCTCGGCAGCGCGCCGCTCTCGCTCGCGGGCGGCGAGCAGATGCGCTCGCTGTGGCTGCCGCGGGTGGCGGAGGGCAAGTCCATCGCGGCGTTCGCGCTCTCCGAGCCGGGTGCCGGCTCCGACGTCGCTGCGATGGAGACGACGGCGAAGCGGGACCACAACACCTACGTGCTGAACGGCTCGAAAACCTGGATCAGCAACGGCGGCATCGCGGATTTCTACTGCGTGTTCGCGCGCACCTCGCCCGGGGTGCGCCGGCCCGACGGCAGCGTCGCGGCCGAGGGCATCAGCGCGTTCCTGGTGAAGCCCGGCGATTCTGGCTTTTCGATCGCCGAGCGCATCGACGCGATGGCGCCGCACCCGCTGGCACGGCTCAGCTTCGAGGACTGCCGTATCCCGGCCGCGCGGCTGATCGGCGAGGAGGGCGAGGGATTCCGCATCGCCATGCGCACGCTCGACATCTTCCGCACCTCGGTGGCGGCCGCGGCCTGCGGCTTCGCGCGACGGGCGCTGGACGAGGCGCTCTCGCATGCACGCGGGCGCAGCCTGTTCGGCCGGATGCTGGCGGACTTCCAGCTCACCCAGTCGGCGCTCGCGGAAATGGCGACCTCGCTGGAGGCCGCGGAGCTCCTCACGTACCGCGCCGCCTGGCTGCGCGATCGCGGAAGGCCATTCACCGCCGCGGCCGCGATGGCGAAGCTGACCGCCACCGAGACGGCGCAGACAGTGATCGACCGGGCGCTGCAGATGTTCGGCGGGCGCGGCGTGGTGCAGGGGGAAGTCGTCGAGCGGCTGTACCGCGAGATCCGGGCGCTGCGGATCTACGAGGGCGCGAGCGAGGTGCAGAAGCTGATCATCGGCCGGGAGATCCTGAAGTGAGCGTGAAGATCCTGCAGCCGGCCGGGTGGGCGCTCCCGCGCGGCTACGCGAACGGCGTGGCGGCCGAGGGCCGGCAGGTGTTCGTCGGCGGGCAGATCGGCTGGGACGCGAACCAGCAGTTCGTCAGCGACGACTTCGCCGCACAGGCGCGGCAGGCGCTCGCCAACATCGTCGCGGTGCTGGCGGAGGCCGGCGCGCGGCCCGAGCATCTGGTGCGCCTCACCTGGTACGTGACGAGCCGCGACGAGTACAACGCGGCGCTGTCGGAGATCGGCGCTGCCTACCGGGAGCTGATCGGCCGGCACTACCCGGCGATGTCGGTGGTGGTGGTCGCCGGACTGCTGGAGCCGCGCGCGAAGGTCGAGATCGAAGCCACCGCCGTCGTTTAGGTGCGCAGCTTCAATGGGACGCGTCCGTTGATGACTGAATGGACGCGTCCCCTTTATTCAGGTCCGCCGTAGATGCGGCGCAGCTCGCGTTTCAGCAGCTTGCCGTTCGGGTTGCGCGGCAGGTCGGCGACGAATTCGACGCGCGCCAGGCGCTGCTGCCTGCCGAGTCGCGCATTGGCCCATTCGCGCACCGACTCGGCGGCGAGCGCCTCGTGACCCGCGCGGCGCACGACGAGGCCGAGCGGCGTCTCGCCCCATTTCTCGTGCGGGATGCCGATCACCGCGCAGTCGAACACCGCTGCGTGCATCTTCAGCACCGCCTCGATGTCGGCCGGATAGATGTTCTGGCCGCCGGACAGGATCATGTCCTTCTTGCGGTCGACCAGGTGCAGGTAGCCGTCGGCGTCCAGGCGCCCGATGTCGCCGGTGCGCAGCCACGGCCGGCCCTCGGGGTCGTGCCAGAACGCTTCCGCGGTCGCCTCCGGGCGCTTGTGATAGCCGCTCATGACGAAGCGCGACCAGCCGACGATCTCGCCGGCTTCATCCGCCGGCAGCTCGCGGCCGTCGTCGCCGATGATCCTGAGGTCGGTGCCGGGCACCGGCTTGCCAACCGAGTCCGCGTGCGCCTCGAGGTCTTCCGGGTCGAGCGTCGTGATGATGCCCTCGGTCAGTCCGTACAGCTCGATCAGGTCGCAGCCGAATTCGCGGGCCGCGCGCAGCTTCATCGCGGGCAGCATCGGCGAGCCGACCGTGCAGGCCGCCTGCATCGAGGCGAGGCCGCCCGGCGGGAAATCCGGATGCTCGAGCACGAGCTGGTACTGCAGCGGAACCATGGCCACGTGCGTGCAGCGATGGCGCTCGACCAGGCGCAGGAATTCCGCAGGATCGAAATGCTCCATGATGACGATGGAGCCGCCGGCCAGGAAGGTGCAGAGCATCGCGAGCCAGCTGATGTTCGAGAACAGCCCGACCGGGCAGATGGCCACCGCGCCGGAGTGGTAGCGCAGCGCCACGCCGCAGTCGTAGGCCCATTCGAGCCGCCGCCGGTGCGAGTGCACGATGCCCTTCGGCAGCGCAGTCGTGCCCGAGCTGTAGATGATGTTGCAGGGATCGTCCGGCCTCGGCTCGACCGGGCAGCGTTCCCCGCCCGCCGCGTCGCGCCAGGCGGCGTAGTCGGTCCAGCCGGCGCCGCCCTCCACGCAGATCCAGCCGCCCGCGACGACACCGGGCAGGCGCGCGCGCAGGGCATCGAGGCGCGCGCGCTGCGCCGGCGTGGCGATGACCGCGCGCGCGTCGGCGTCCGCGAGCATGCCGAGCGCGGCCTCGTCCGGGACCGACAGGTTGAGCGGCACGACGCAGGCGCCCGCCTTCATGGCGCCGAAAATCGCCTCGACCATCGGGATGCCGTTGTTCATCACGATGCCGACCGCATCGCCGCGCTGCAGGCCGAGGCCGACGAGCGCGTTGGCGACACGCTCGGTCGCGGCGTCGAATGCCGCCCAGTCGAGCACCGCCTCGCCGCAGCGCACGGCAGGCTCGCGGGCGCGCCAGCGGCCGTTGAGCCGCAGTACGTCGGCCATGAGCGGAGCCGGCGCGGCGATCGGCTGCGGCCGGGTCATGTCGCAGGCCCGCGGCGGCAGGCGGCGCCCGCCATCAGCATATCGCGCAAATTGCCTCACCCCCTCGACCGGTTGAAGGTAACGGCCGGCGCGCCAGTCGGCCTCATACGTTAGTACTATTCACGCCCTGCCGGCCGCTGCACCACAGTCGGCGGTACCCGGGACGATGGGCGGAACCATGGTGAACGCGCAACTCGGAGCGGTGGTCCTGGCGACGGTCGGCGCCGCCGCGCAGGCGGGCGTGCCCGCGGAGATCGTGGGCGAGCCGATCCGGCGCGTGTTCGACGGCGCGAGCGACGACCTGCTGAGCGCGGGGCTCGGCCCCGAGGGTCTGCGGGGCCCGGCACCGGGTTTCGCCGACGAACTCGCGCCGACGCCGCTGGAACTGCGCCGCCGCGCCATCTGGACCAACTACCGCGCGCTCACGGACGAGTCGGAAGCCGGCGGCTTCGGCCGGCTCTCGGGGCCGCGCCCCGGCGAGCGCATTGCGGGCGTCGAGTATCTCGCCGCCATCCGCATGCCGGACGGCGCAGGCATCACGACCGTGATGCTGCAGATTCCCGCCGCCTTCGATCGCGCGCGGCCCTGCCTCGTGGTCGCCGCTGCATCCGGGTCGCGCGGTATCTATGGCGCGTTGCCGACCGCGGGCGAATGGGGCCTGCGCCACGGCTGCGCGGTCGCGCATACCGACAAGGGCGCGGGCACCGGCTTCTGGGACCTCGACAGCGGCACCGGATACCGCATCGACCTGGCCGCCACCCGCGACGCCGCCGACCCGCTGCTGCTGTTCCGTCCTCCGCCCGGCGCCGCGCTCGAGGCATGGCGGCGCGCGCATCCGCACCGCGTCGCCGTCAAGCACGCGCATTCACGGCTGAACGTCGAGCGCGACTGGGGGCTTTACGTGCTGCAGGCGGCGAAGGCCGGCATCGAGCTGCTGAACCGCGAGTTCGCGGCGCCCGGCGCGCCGCGCTTCACGAGCGACCGGCTGCTCGTCATCGCGTCCGGCATCTCGAATGGCGGCAACGCGGTACTGCGCGCGGTCGAGCTGGACCAGGAAGGGCTGCTGGACGGCGCCGTGGTCTCCGAGCCGAGCGCGCAACCCGGCGTCGTGCCGGGCCTGCGGATCGCCATGGGCCGCCGGCCGGTCGTCGCGGACCCGGGGTTGCCGCTGTTCGATTTCGCGCTGCTGCACGAGCTGTGGCAGCCGGCCGCGATCCTGGCGCCGGAGGCGCCGGCGCCGTTCACCGCCGTGCCGGAGGCCCAGCGTCCGCTGTGGATCGCGCGCGCCGCGGCGCTGGCGGCGGCCGGGGATCTCGCCGGCGATGCGCCGGAAGCACAGGGCCGGGACGCCCGCCGGCGGCTGGAGCAGGCGGGGATCCTGCGCGAGGCGCTGGACGGCGGCGTGCCGAACGTCGCATTCGGACTGTGGCCCGCGATCACGCACGGCTACACCAGCGCGCTGGCGCGCCTCGGCGTCGAGGAATCGCCCTGCGGCCTGTCATATGCCGCGACCGACGCGCAATTCCAGGCGCGGGCGCTGACGGCAGCGGAGCTCGCCCGGATCGCCGCCGATTCCGCGGGCATTCCACCGGTCGCCGGCATCCAGATCGTGGACGACACGGGGCGCTTCGCATCGCTCGGCAGCCTCGAACGGCTGCGGTGCATGCGCGAACTGCGCGACGGGCGGGTTGCCGCCGGCGCCCCGCTGCATGGCGCCCACGCGGAGATCTCGGCCCGGCTCGCGGCGGGCCTCGAGGAAATCCGCATGAGCGCGCGCCTGCGCGGGCGTCCGGTGATCGTGCTGCATGGCCGCCGGGACGCGCTGGTGCCGGTCAACCACACCTCGCGGGCCTATCTCGGGCGCCACCGCATGCTGCGCGAGGATTCCCTGCGCTACTACGAGGTCGAGCACGGCCACCACTTCGACGCCTTCAACGCATTGCCCGGCTGGGGCGAGCGTTTCGTGCCGCTGCAGCCCCAGTTGCAGGCCGCCATGGACCTCATGCATGCGCACCTGGCGACCGGAGCCAGGCTTGCGCCGTCGCAGGTCGTGCGCTCGCGTCCGCGCGCGATCGTGGATGGCGGGCCGGAGCCGCTCACGGCCGGTCACCTGGGCGCGATCCGCGCGAACCCCGGGCGCGACGCGATCCGCTTCCGCCGCGGGGCGCTCGTGGTGCCGGAGTAGCGGCGGCTAGGCCCGCCAGGCGTCGCTGGTGTACTCCATGTAGGCCGCGGTCGCCGCGGCGACCTCGGTGCCGAAGTAGCGCGCGACCACGTGCAGCGCCATGTCGATGCCGGAGGTGAGCCCGCCGGCGGTCGCGATGCGCCCGCTGTCCACGAAGCGCAGGCCGCGGCGCAGCTCGACGTCCGGGAACTCCTTCGCGAAGCTGTCGAAGAACTGGTGGTGCGTGGTCGCGGGGATGCCCTTCAGCAATCCCGCCCGCGCCAGCTGGAATGCCCCGGTGCAGACCGACATCGTGACGTCCGTGCCGGCGCTCGCAGCGCGCAGCCACGCGCGCGACTCGTCGGTCGAGCGGTGCGCGGGCACGACGATGACCTGCGGCTGCGGCGCGTCGCGGACGCCGTAGTGCGGCTGCACCTGCAGCCCGCCGGTCATGCGCAGCAGCTTCGCCTCGGGCGCGACCGTGTAGAGCTCGAACGGGTGCGAGTGACCGGCGCCATCGAGCATGACGTCCTGGAACACCTCCCAGGGGCCGGCGGTGTCGATGACGTTGGCATTGTCGCCCAGCATGAAGGCGACGCGGATGCGTGCGCGCTTCGGCAGCGGCGCGGGCGTGCCGCCGGTGGCGGCTTGTGCGAGGCCGGGGCCGAACAGCGCGACCGTGGCCGCGAGCGTGGTGTTGATGAACTGGCGGCGGTGCATGTGTGCCTCCCGGTTTCCGATGCCGTATCCTGGCGCCGCCCGATGTGGCAGTTGTGACGTACAGGCATCATTTCCTGCCATACTGGCCCGGGCGGGCCGGGAGCCCCGTATCGTGGCGACCCATGAAGAAGGCCATTGACCGTTCGCCGGTGCGCGCGAAGCCGCACCGTGTCGCCATGCTGGGCTTCCCGCAGGCGCAGATCCTGGACATCGTCGGCCCGCTGGAGGTGTTCTCGCGCACTGCGCGCTGGCTGGGCGAGCACTGCGGCACGCGCACGCCGGCCTATGCCGTCGAGTTCGTCGCGGCGCGCGCCGGTCCGGTCGCGATGTCGAACGGGCTGCAGCTGGTCGCGACGCGCCGTTACCAGGACCTGGACGCCGTCGATACGCTGCTGGTCGCCGGCGGCCTGGGCTGGGAGGCAGCGATCCGCGACCGGAAGATGATGGACTGGATCGCGGCGCAGGCCGCGCGCGTCGGGCGGCTGGGCTCGATCTGCAACGGCGCGCTGCTGCTGGCTGCGGCGGGCCTGCTGAACGGCCGCGCGGCCACCACGCACTGGGCCTACCTGGACCGGCTCGGTGCGCTGGCGCCGGAGGCGCGCCTCGACCGCGATGCGCTGTACGTGCGCTCCGGCAACATCTATACGTCGGCCGGCGTGACGGCCGGCATGGATCTCGCGCTCGCGCTGGTGGAGCAGGACCACGGCAAGGCGACGGCGCTCGCGGTCGCGCAGGAACTGGTGCTGTTCCTCAAGCGGCCGGGCGGGCAGTCGCAGTTCAGCCGCCACCTGCAGGCGCAGCGGCGCGACGACCTGTTCGGCGAGCTCGAGTTGTGGATGCTGGAGAATCCGGGCGAGGACCTGTCGGTCGACCGCCTCGCGCGGCGCATGAGCATGAGTCCGCGGCACTTCGCGCGGCTGTTCAGCGAACGCCTCGGCGAGAGTCCCGGCGCCTATGCACGGCGGATGCGCGTCGAGCAGGCGCGCCGGCGCATCGAAGAGGGCGCGACGAAACTCAAGCAGGTCGCGCGCGAATGCGGCTTCGCCGACGAGCAATCGCTGCGGCGCGGCTTCCAGGCCGTCGTCGGCATCACCCCCGCCGAATACCGCCAGCGTTTCTAAAGGGGACGCATCCCATTAAGGTTCTTAAATGGGATGCGTCCCCATTAAGGATTCTTTTCCTAGCGTGCGCCGAGGGCGCGCAGCATGCGGTGGACGGCGCGCAGTTGCAGGCCATTGCGCGTGGCGTAGTTGGCGCCCGAATATCCCCACCAGTCCCAGCAGCCCTGTGGATTGAACGGCCAGACCAGGCTCTTCGCGGCCTGCGGGTAGAGCACGACAATGCGGTTCGCATCCGCCCAGCGGTTGTAGCCGGCATCGCGCACGAAAGCGCGGCCGACGAAGCCGCTGCCCTGGCGGCAGCCGTGGAAGGCGACGTGCAGCCGGCAGGGCCTGCCGGCCGCGCAGTCTGCGGGCACGTACACGAAGCCCTGGTCTTCCATGGAGACCAGCATCCCGCCCGTCGCATGGCGCGACTGGTCGAATGCGCGCAATTCGCCGCTCACCGGACCCGCAGGCGGGCGCAGCCCGTCATAGAGGTGGCGCAGCATCTCGCCGGCCGCGTCGTAGCCGCAGTCGTTGATCCAGGGCGACTGCGCGATTCCGCAGGGCCCGCCGTGCCCGTCCGCCGGGAATCCGTGCGCCGCCGGCACCTGCGTCTCGTAATGAATGCGCTCCGGCGGCAGGAACGCGCGGTAGAAGCGCACCAGCGAATCGGTGACGGCGGCGCCCACGGTGGCGTCTTTCGCGCCATGGAACACCCAGACGCGGTCCGGCGCGAGCCAGGACGGATCGTCCACGAATCGGCCGCTTGCGCTCGCGCGCAGCGCCGCCACCAGCGGTCCGACATCCGGTCCCGCCGGCTCGCCTTTCAGGCACTCGTCGAGCGCCCGCGTGAGCAGGCCTTGCGCGCAGAACCAGGGGCCCGCCGCGATCACGCCGACGCCGATGACGTCCTTCGAGTAGGCGACCTGGTACTGGGTCGCCATGTAGCCGCCGGACGAGACGCCGGAGACCGTCAGGCTGCCCGGAAGAATGTTGAGGCGTGGCAGCGGCTCCGCCGCCTGCACGGCGAAGGCCGTGCAGGCGGCGAGCGCGGAAAACAGGATCCTGGCGGCGCCGTCCATGGCGCCGGAGATTACCTCAGAAGCGGATGCTGAAGCTGCCGTAGATCTGGCGCGGATTGCCGTAAAAGGCCGTGACCGTGCCGCCGCCCAGCGTCGGGAAGTTGTAGCCCGCGATCTTGTATTCCTCGTCCCCGAGGTTCTTGCCGTGCAGGCCGACCTGCATGCCGCGGTCGTCCGCGGTCCAGACGACGCCGGCGTCGTAGAGCTCGTAGGACGGCTGGTCGAGCAGGGGCGTCGCGGTCTCGAACTGCTGGGTGTCGCCGCGGTGCGTGATTGCGCCGATCAGCGCGAGCGAGCCTTCCGACCCGAACAGCGCCATCGGCCACTCGTAACGCAGCGTCAGGTTGCCGGAGGTCTCCGGCGTGTTCTGGAACGCGCGCTGGCTGGACACGTCGGTCAGCACGCCGCCGATCGCGACCAGCCATTCGTCGTATTCGGCGTCGATGTAGCCGAAGGCCAGGGTCGCCGAGAACGCGTCGGTGAACTGGAACACGCCCTCGAGCTCGGCGCCCTGGATGGTGGCCTTGGCGGCATTGGTGGTGGCGCCGGCGAAGCTGTCGTCCACGCCGTCGCCGTTGGTGTCGATCGCGACCGAGGCCGGCACCTGCACGTCCTCATAGTCGGCATAGAACACCGCGAACGCAGTGCGTGCGCGCCCGTCCGCGAAGCTCGCCTTCCAGCCGATCTCGTACGAATCCACCGTCTCGGGCTCGAATCCCTCGCCGATCTCCGGCGTGCCGTAGGCGCCGCGCGGGTCGAAGCTGCCGCCCTTGAAGCCCTGGCTCCAGGAGGCGTAGAGGTTGTGGTCCGCGTTCGGCTTGAACGACACGCTCACGCGCGGCGTGAAGTCCGTGTCGGTGCGGCTGCCGGTGAACTCGGGCACGCCGTCCGGGTCCGGCACCGTGATCGAGACCGCGCCGGCATTGCCGAAGTACGGCGAGCCGAGTCCCAGGTAGGACTCGCGGTAGACGAGCGCGTCGCGCTTGTCCTCGGTGTAGCGGCCGCCGACCGACACCGACCACGACTCCGACAGGTCGAAACTGACGTCGGCATAGGCCGCCCAGGCCTCGGTGTCGAAATCGCCCAGCGTGAACTGCGTGAGGCCGAGGTCGCCCAGGATCACGTCGAAGGCGTCGAAGGCGTTCGCGTCCAGGTAATAGAGCCCGAACACGCCGTCCATGCGCCCGCCTGCGTAGTTGAGCTGGAATTCCTGGCTCAGCTGGTCGTTCTCGTAGACCGCGGGGACGTCGAAGTGGTCGTCGGGCAGGCTGTCGAAGTCGATCGGCGCGTCGGAGTCGTCCTCGCGGTAGGCCGTCACCGACTTGAACTTCCACCGGTCGCTCACGTCCACGTCGACGGTGAGCGCGAGGCCGCCCTGCTGGACCTCCTGGTCGAGCGTGGTGATCGACGAGGGAATCGTGGTGATGCCGCCGCGGCTGTCGAACACGTCGGACAGCACCGGCGCGCCGGTGACGGTGTTGACGGTCAGGCGGTGGCCGTCCTTGTTGGTGGAGTCGTCCACGCTGTAGTCGCCGGCGAGGCGCACGAATACGCGGTCGCTCGGGGTGAACTCGAGGCTCACGCGGCCGGCGAGGATATCCTTGTCGTACTGCTCGGCGCCGGTGAAAAGGTTGCGGCCGAAGCCGTCGCGCTGGAACGAGGCGAGGGTGGCGCCGATGCGGAAGCCGTCGCTGACCGCGAGCGAGCCGGTCGCGATGGCGTCGACCTGCTGGTACTCGCCGACATTGAGCCTGAAGGACAGCCCGGACTCGTCCGGCAGGCGGCGCGTCACGTACTTGACGGCGCCGCCGATGGTGTTGCGCCCGTAGAGCGTGCCCTGCGGGCCGCGCAGCACCTCGATGCGTTCGACGTCATAGATGTCGAATACGGTGCCTTGCGGGCGCGCCAGATAGACGTCGTCGAGGTAGATGCCGACGCCGCCCTCGAAGCCTGCGACCGGGTCCTGCTGTCCGACGCCGCGGATGAAGGCGGTCAGCGTCGAGTTGGTGGCGCGCGAAGCCTCCAGCGTGACGTTCGGCATGGACTGGCCGATCGCGACCAGGTCCGGCACGCCCTGTTCCTCGAGCGTCTCGCCGGAGAACGCCGACACCGAGATCGGCACGTCCTGCAGGCTCTCCTCGCGCTTGCGCGCGGTCACGGTGACGGCGCCGAGCGCGGTCGGCTCGTCCTGCGCGAATGCGGGCGCCGGCAGCGCCGCCGCGATCGCCGCAGCCAGGAGGACGTTGCGGGTCGAAGAGTGCCTGGTGTTCATCGTGTTCCCCATGTATGGCGGATACGCATCGCGTGCCGGCGTCAGTTCCGCCAGCTTCGCGGGTGAACTTACTCCCCGCGCTGCGGGGCGACATTAGTACCTTAGTAGCATTCCCGGCCCGGGCGGCGCGGCCAATGATGCCTTCCGCGACACGCCAATCTCCGGGGACTCTCCATGCTCAGCATGATCGGCCTGCTGCTGGGGCTGGCGCTGCTCATCGCGCTGACGATGCGGGGCGTCGAGCTCCTGATCGCGGCGCCGCTGTGCGCGCTGCTGGTCGCGCTGGCGAGCGGCTTCGAGCTGTTCCCGCAGCTGGCTGGGGCGGGCGCGCCGTCCTTCACGAGCGCCTACATGGCGGGCTTCACCAGTTTCGTGACTTCCTGGTTCTTCATGTTCCTGCTGGGCTCGCTGTTCGGGAAGTTCATGGAGGCCTCGGGCGCCGCCGAGAGCGTCGCGCGCTGGATCGTCGGCCGGCTGGGCACCGGCAACGCGGTGCTCGCCGTCGTCGCCGCCTGCGCGGTGCTCACCTACGGCGGCGTCAGCCTGTTCGTGGTCGCGTTCTCGGTCTACCCGATGGCGCTGTCGCTGTTCCGCGCGGCAAACCTGCCGCGCCGCTTCGTGCCGGGGACCATCGCCTTCGGCTCGGTCACCTTCACGATGACCTCGGCCGGCTCGCCCGAGATCCAGAACTGGATCCCGATCCAGTTCCTCGGCACCTCGCCCTGGGCGGGATGGCAGGTGTCGCTGGTGGTGGCCGTCGCGATGATGACGGCGGGCGCGCTGTGGCTGCGATTCATGATCCGCCGCGCCGCCTCGGGTGGCGAGCGCTTCGAGGGCCGGGCCGAGGACCCGGTGGTCGATCACCGCCCGCTGCCGCACCCGGCGACCAGCCTGGTGCCGCTCGCCGCAGTGCTCGGCCTCTCGTTCGCGCTGCACGAGACGCTGAAGGAGTCGGCGCTGATCGTGGCGCTCTCGGGCGGCGTGCTGGTGAGCCTCGCCATCCACCGCCGTTACTTCGCGGACCTGAACGAGCCGGTCGCGACCGGCGCGCTGGGCGCGCTGGTGGCGATCGCGAACACGGCGGCGGTGGTCGGCTTTGGCGGCGTCGCGAAGCTGACGCCCGCGTTCCAGCAGGCGGTCGAGTTCATCACGCACCTGCCGGGGCAGCCGCTGGTGGGCGCCGCGATCGCGGTGACCGTGATCGCCGGGATGACGGGCTCCGCCTCGGGCGGGCAGGCGATCGCGCTGCCGATCCTGGCGCCGCATTACCTCGGTCTCGGCGTCGCCCCCGATGCGCTGCACCGCGTGGTCGCGCTGTCTTCGGGCGCGCTCGATTCGCTGCCGCACAACGGCTACGTCGTCACCTGCATCCGCGCCATCTGCCGCGAGAAGTACGCCGGGGCCTATCCGGCCATGGCCGCGCTGACCGTCCTCGTGCCGGCGCTCGGGACGGCGCTCGCCGTGATCCTGTTCAGCCTCTGATCCGGCGGCGCCCGCCGGCGGTACACTGACCCGATGCCCGGCCCCTGGCTGCTCGCAGTCATCGCGCTCGCCTACCTCGGCCTGCTGTTCGCCATCGCCTGGGTCGGCGACCGCTGGGCGGCGGCGGGGCGCCACCCCGTGCCGCGGCCGTGGATCTACTCGCTGTCGCTCGCGGTCTATTGCACCTCCTGGGCGTTCTACGGCACCGTCGGCCAGTCCGCGAGCCTCGGCTGGTGGTTCCCGCCGACCTACGTCGGCACCATCCTGCTGTTGCTGCTGATCCCCGGGCTGCTGGCGAAACTCATCGCGGTGAGCCGGCGGGAACGCATCACTTCGGTCGCGGATTTCGTCGCGGCGCGCTACGGGCGCGACCGCTCGCTCGCGGTCGCGGTCACGCTGATCGCGACCTGCGGCATCGTTCCCTACGTGGCGCTGCAGCTGAAGGCCATCGACCAGACGTTCAGCGCGTTGACCGCCGCGCAGGGCGGCGCGCCGGTGGCGGAGACCGGCCTCTACGTCGCGGCGACGCTGGCGCTGTTCGCGATCCTGTTCGGCACGCGCCACGTGGACGCGACCGAGCACCACCCGGGCATGATGCTCGCGGTCGCCTTCGAATCGCTGGTCAAGCTGGTGGCGTTCGTGGCGGTCGGCGCGTTCGTGACCTGGGGCCTGTTCGACGGTTTCGGCGACATCGCGCGCCAGGCGGCCGCCGTCCCGGGGCTCGCCGGGCTGCGCGCGGAGCAGTCCTCCACGGCCCACTACCTCGCGCTCGCCGTGCTCGGCTTCTTCGCGATCTTCTGCCTGCCGCGGCAGTTCCACGTCGCGGTGGTCGAAAACAGCGGCCCGGCGGACCTGCGCACGGCGCGCTGGCTGTTCCCGGCGTACCTGGTCGCGATCAGCGTGTTCATCCTGCCGCTCGCGAACGCCGGCCTGGTGCGCGGGACCGGCGACGCGGACCTGTTCGTGCTCGGCCTGCCGCTGGCGGCCGGGGCGGAAGGGCTCGCGCTGTTCGCCTTCATCGGCGGGCTGTCGGCCGCGACCGGCATGGTGATCGTCGCCTCGGTCGCGCTGTCGACGATGGTGTGCAACGAGATCGTCATGCCGCTGCTGATGCGGCTGTTTCCCGCGTGGCGCGAGCGCCAGGACCTGACCGGCGCGTTGCTGGCGACGCGACGCACGGCGATCGTGGCGTTGCTCGCGCTCGGCTGGCTCTACCACCGCTGGATCGTCGGCCACGATGCGCTCGCCTCCATCGGCGAGATTTCGTTCGCGGCGGTCGCGCTGTTCGGGCCCGCGATCGTCGCCGGCCTGTACTGGCGCGGCGCCAGCCGCGCGGGCGCGCTCGCGAGCCTCGGGGCCGGCTTCGCGGCCTGGGCCTGGACGCTGCTGGTCCCGACGCTGGCGCAGGCGGGCCTGGTGCCGGCGTCGCTGCTCGCCGGGGGACCGGCGGGCATCGCCTGGCTGCGCCCGACGGCGCTGTTCGGCTTGGAGCTGCATCCGCTCGCGCACGGCCTGGTGTGGAGCCTGGGGCTCGCGACCGTCGCGCTGCTGGCGGTCTCGCAGTTCGGCCGGCGGCCGCTGCTCGAGCGCGTGCAGGCGGCGTCGTTCGTGGACGCGGAAGCGGCGCGCGCGCCCGCGGAAGGGCAGGCGGCGCTGCAGCTCACGGCGCGCGAACTGCGCCCGCTGGTCGAGCGCTTCATCGGCGGCAAGCGCGCGGCGCGGCATTTCGCGGACCTCGGCTGGCGCGGCGGCGAGGACGCGCGCGCGAGCGCCGAGCAGCTGGAGGCGACGAGGAAGCTGCTGGCCTCGGTGGTGGGCGCCTCCTCGGCGCAGCGGCTGGTGGACGCGGCCGTCGCCGGGCGCGAGGTGCCGCTCGAGGACGTGGTCACGCTGGTCGGCGGCGCCTCGCAGGTGCTCGAGTTCAGCCGCGAGCTGCTGCAGTCCACGCTCGAGAACGTGAGCCAGGGCATCAGCGTGGTGGACGCGGATCTGAATCTGGTCGCCTGGAACCGGCGCTACGTCGAGATGTACGGCTATCCGGCGGGCTTCCTTCGCATCGGCCAGCCGATCGCGGAGGTGCTGCGCTTCAATGCCGCGCGCGGCCGGCTGCGCGACGGCGCCGGCGAGGACGCCATCGAACGGCGGCTCGCGCACCTGCGGCGCCGCACGCCCTATGCGCTGCAGCGCGAGAACCCGGATGGCACGGTGTACGAGATCCGCGGCAATCCGATGCCGGGCGGCGGCTTCGTCACCAGCTACACCGACGTCACCGAGTACAAGCGCGCGGAGGAGGCGCTCAGGGTCGCGAACGAATCGCTCGAGCAGCGCGTGCGCGACCGCACGCGCGCGCTGTCGGCGATGAACGACGAGCTGCTGGCGGCGAAGGCGGAGGCGGAGCGCGCCAATGCGGGCAAGACGCGGTTCCTGGCCGCCGCCGGCCACGACCTGATGCAGCCGCTGAATGCCGCGGGGCTGTTTGCCGGGGCGCTGGCGCAGCGCGCGCGCGGCGACGAGCGGGCGCTGCTCGCGGACCTCGAGAGCTGCCTGCAGTCGGCAGAGGGCCTGATTTCTGACCTGCTCGACATCTCCCGCCTCGACACGGGCGTGATCCGCGCGCAGGCCGGGGACGTGCCGGTCAACGCGCTGCTCGACGCGCTGGACGCGGAGTTCCGCCTCGCGGCGGGAGAACGCGGGCTCGGGTTCGCGGTGCACCGCACGCGCGCGGTGGTGCGTTCGGATCCCAAGCTGCTGCGCCGCGCGCTGCAGAACTTCGTCGCCAACGCGCTGCGCTACACGCCCGCGGGGCGCGTCGTGGTCGGCGTGCGCCGCCGCGGCCGGCGCATCCGCATCGAGGTCTGGGACACCGGCATCGGCATCGCCCCCGAGCACCAGCCGCGCGTGTTCGAGGAGTTCTACCGGGGCGGGGTGCGGCGCGAGGCCGACGAGACGCGCGGCTTCGGCCTCGGGCTCGCGATCGCGGAGCGCATCGCGCGCGTGCTCGGGCACGAGATCGGGCTGCGCTCGGTGCCGGGCCGCGGATCCGTGTTCTGGATCGAGGTGGCGCGCGGCGAGGCGGCCTCCGTGGCCGCGGCGACGGCCCTGCCCGCACGGGCGTCGGGGACGCTTTCCGGCGTGCGCGTGCTCTGCATCGACAACGACCCGGCGGCCCTGCGTGGACTCGCGACCCTGCTCGATTCCTGGGGCTGCGAGACGCTCCCGGCGCAGGGCGTCGAGGAACTCGTCACGGGCCGCCGGCTGCAGTCCTGGCGGCCGGATCTCATCGTCGTGGACTACCACCTCGAGGGCGGCGCCACGGGCCTCGAGATCGTGCGGCACCTGCGCGCGGTCGAGGGCGTGCACGCGCCGGTGCTGGTGGTCTCGGCGGATGCCAGCGACGCCGTGCGCCAGAAGGCGGAGGCGCTCGACTGCGTGTTCCTGCGCAAGCCGCTCAAGCCGCTCGCGGTGCGCAGCGCCCTCTCGCGCCTGCTCGAATCCGCCGCCTGATTTAAATAGGGACGCATCCCATTTAAGAGGATTTAAATGGGATGCGTCCCCATTTAAATCTCGAGGTCGCGGAAGACGATGGAGGCCTGGGTGCGGTTGCGCACGCCGAGCTTGGCGAGCGCGGCGGAGACGTGCGCCTTCACGGTCGTCTCCTCGATCGCAAGATCCGCGGCGATCTGCTTGTTGAGCTTGCCCTGCGCGACCAGCTCGAGCACGCGATACTGCTGCGGAGTGAGGCTGTTGAGCCGCGTGGCGAGCGTGCCGCGGCTGCCCTCGCTGCGCCGCGCCATCGCGCCCATGCCGGGCGGGAACCACTGCCCGCAGGCCGCGACCTCGCGGATCGCGGCGATCAGTTCCGGCTGCGGCGCGGACTTCACGACGTAGCCCGCGGCGCCGAATTCCTGCGCGCGCCGGATCACCTCCGGGTCCTCGTTCGCCGAGACGATCATCACGGCGGTGCCGGGGAACTGGTTCCGCAGCCAGGCGAGCGGCGCGAAGCTCTTGGCGCCCGGCATCAGCAGGTCGAGCAGCACCAGGTCGGATTCCGGGCCCCGGGCGGCGGCGGCGCGCAGCGAGTCGACGTCGTGCGCCTCGGTCACCTCCGCCTGCGGCACGGCCTCGGACACGGCGAGGCGCAGGGCGGCGCGGAACAGCGGGTGGTCGTCCGCGATCAGCACGCGCATGGCGGCATTGTAGTCCGGGCGTTCAGCCCGCTTTCTGGATGATGTCGCAGACCGCGGCGATGGCTGCGCCGCGCGAGGTCGAGCGCCGCCAGGCCGCGCCGATGGTCCGCGACGGGACCGGCGGCGCGAACGGCCGCAGCACGAGCCCGCGCGCGCTGGCAAAGGGGCCTTCCGCGGCCAGGCGGGGCAGCAGCGTGACGCCCGCGCCCGCGGCCACCATCTGCCGCAGCGTCTCCAGGCTGGTCGCGCGGAAACCCTGTTCCTCGACGCCGGCGCGCGCGCAGGCCTCCAGCGCGTGCTCGCGCAGGCAGTGGCCCTCCTCGAGCAGCAGCAGCTTCTCGCCGCCGAGGTCGGCGGTGCGCAGCCGGCGCCTGGACGCGAGCCGGTGATTCCCGGGCATCGCGACCAGGAAGGACTCGGCGAACAGCGGGCGCGTCTGCAGGCCCCGGGTGTCCGCCGGCAGCGCGAGCAGGGCGAGGTCGAGCTCGCCATCCAGCACATGCTGCACCAGCGGGCCGGTCTGGTACTCGTGCAGCAGCAGCGCGAGCTTCGGCAGCGCCTGCGCGAAGCGCGGCATCACCCGCGGCAGGAGATAGGGGCCGAGCGTCGGGATCAGCCCGACCTTGAGCTGCCCGGCCAGCGGATCCTGGCTGGCATGGGCCAGCGCCCGGATGTCCTCGGCGTCCTGGAGCATGCGCCGCGCGCGCTCGATCACGGCAAGGCCGGCGGCAGTGAGCGCGACCTTGCGCGGGCGCCGCTCGATGAGCGCGACGCCGAGGTACTCCTCGAGCTTCTTGAGCTGCGCCGAGAGCGTCGGCTGGCTCACGTGGCAACGCTGGGCGGCGCGGCCGAAATGCCGCGTCTCCGCGAGCGCGACGAGGTACTGGAGGTCCCGTAAATTCATAGATCGGAACTATTGTAACGATATTGACAATCGATTGTACAAATCGCGAGGGCGGTCGTATCCTCGGGCCTCACAGCGCAACTCCATGTCCGGCGCCCTCGACGGCGAGAGCGCCTGCGCGCCACGAAGCTGCAAGGGGAACCCGATGAACGATGTAGCGGAAAAAGCCACCCGGACCGCCGCCAAGTGCCCGTACAGCCACGTCGCCGGCACCGGCCGGACCAACCGCGACTGGTGGCCGAACCAGTTGCGCCTCGAACTGCTGCACCAGCATTCCTCGAAGTCCGACCCGATGGGCAAGGACTTCGACTACGCCCGCGCGTTCAAGAGCCTCGACTACAAGGCGCTGAAGAAGGACCTGGTCAAGCTGATGACGGACTCGCAGGACTGGTGGCCGGCCGACTTCGGCCACTACGGTCCGCAGTTCATCCGCATGACCTGGCACGCCGCCGGCACCTACCGCATCGCCGACGGACGCGGCGGCGGCGGCCGCGGCCAGCAGCGTTTCGCGCCGCTCAACAGCTGGCCGGACAACGTCAACATCGACAAGTCGCGCCGGCTGCTGTGGCCGATCAAGCAGAAATACGGCGACAAGATCTCCTGGGCGGACCTGCTGATCCTGGCGGGCAACGTCGCGCTGGAATCGATGGGCTTCCGGACCTTCGGCTTCGGCGGCGGACGCCCGGACGTGTGGGAGCCGGACGAGGACGTGAACTGGGGCGAGGAGATCGCGTGGCTGGGCGCCGACAAGCGCTTCAGCGGCGACCGCGACCTGGGGCCGTTCGGCGCCACCCACATGGGCCTCATCTACGTGAACCCGGAAGGCCCGAACGCGAGCGGCGACTACCTGGCCGCGGCCAAGGACATCCGCGCCACCTTCGGGCGCATGGCGATGGATGACGAGGAGACTGTCGCGCTGATCGCGGGCGGCCACACCTTCGGCAAGGCGCACGGCGCGGCGCCGGAATCACACAAGGGACCGGACCCGGAGGGCGCGCCGCTGGAGGCGCAGGGCCTCGGCTGGATGAGCGACTACGGCAGCGGGCACGGCAAGGACACCATCTCGAGCGGCATCGAGGTGACCTGGACCCGGACGCCCGCGCTGTGGAGCAACAACTTCTTCGAGAACCTGTTCAAGTACGAATGGGAACAGACGAAGTCGCCGGCCGGCGCCAGGATGTGGGTGGCGAAGAACGCGCCGGAGATCATTCCCGACGCGCACGTCCCGGGCAAGTTCCACAAGCCGACCATGCTGACCACCGACCTGACGCTGCGCTTCGACCCGGGCTTCGCGAAGATCTCGCGCAAGTTCCTCGAGGATCCGCAGGCCTTCGCCGACGCCTTTGCGCGCGCCTGGTTCAAGCTGACGCACCGCGACATGGGTCCGCGCGCCCGCTACCTGGGACCGGAGGTGCCGAAGGAAGAGCTGATCTGGCAGGACCCGATCCCGAAGGTCAACCACAAGCTGGTCGGCGACAAGGACATCGCCGACCTCAAGAAGAAGATCCTGGCCTCGAAGCTGCCCATCGCGCAGCTGGTGGCGACGGCCTGGGCCTCGGCGTCCACCTTCCGCGGTTCGGACAAGCGCGGCGGGGCGAACGGCGCGCGCATCCGGCTCGCGCCGCAGAAGGACTGGGCGGTCAACCAGCCGGCGCAGCTTGCCAGGGTGCTGAAGACGCTCGAGGGCATCCAGGCGGCGTTCAACAAGAAGGCCAGGGGCGGCAAGCAGGTGTCGCTCGCGGACCTGATCGTGCTCGCGGGCTGCGCGGGCGTCGAGCAGGCGGCGAAGAAGGCGGGGGTTACCGTGAAGGTGCCGTTCCGGCCCGGCCGCATGGACGCCCGGCAGGACCAGACGGACGTCGATTCGTTCGCGGTGCTCGAACCGGTGGCCGACGGCTTCCGCAACTACCTGGGCGGCAAGTTCCCGGTGGCCGCGGAGCAGCTCCTCGTCGACAAGGCGCAGCTCCTGACGCTCACGGCGCCGGAGATGACGGCACTGGTCGGCGGCCTGCGCGTGCTCGGGGCGAACGCCGGCGGTTCCACGCACGGCGTCTTCACCAGCCGGCCCGGAACGCTGTCGACCGACTTCTTCGTCAACCTGCTCGACATGGGCACGGACTGGAAGCCGGTTTCCGACGCGAAGGACGTGTTCCAGGGGCGTGACCGCAAGACCGGCAAGGTCAGGTGGACCGGCACGCGCGTCGACCTGGTGTTCGGGTCGAATTCCCAGTTGCGCGCGCTGGCCGAGGTCTATGCCAGCGCGGACGGCAAGCAGAAGTTCGTCAAGGACTTCGTCGCGGCCTGGAACAAGGTCATGGAGCTCGACCGCTTCGACCTCAGATAAAGGGGACGCATCCCTTTAGCACCTGACTGAGAGGGGCGCATCCGTCAAGCCGGATGCGCCCTTCTTTTTGCACCGTGCAAAAGGTGTCAGTCACCTTTTCCTTGCCGGAGGCAAGCCGGGCGGCGCACCATTCGCCCCTCGTACGCCCGCAAGGGCGCCGACCCGGAAAACGCTCGAGGGGGACGCATGAACTGGAAGATCGTATTCGTCGGCGGGCTCGTCTATTACGTGACGATGTTCGTCGTCTCGATGGGGACCGGCTATTTCATCCATTCGCCCGAGGCCGGCGTGCTGGCGGAAGCCTACAAGGCGACCGCCGCGTTCTGGCGGCCGGAGCTCAGCGCCGACCCGCCCGACATGGCGGCGCTGATGCCGATGTGGATCACGACCGGGCTGATCGGCGCGTTCCTCGCGGCCGGCGTCTACTCGGTGATCCGCTCCGCGCTGACCGGCGCCGCCTGGCAGCGCGGTCTCAAGTTCGGCGTGATCACCGTGATCTTTGCGCTGATCAACATGATGGGCTACTGGGGCGTCTTCAACCTGCCGAACCAGATCTGGCAGTGGTGGTTCATCGACGGCGTCATCATGCAGCTGGCCGGCGGCATCGTGCTCGGACTGGTCGCGCAGAAGCTCGCGCCGGCCGGCAGCTGACGCTGCCAGCGCTCGACCGCCGCTTTCCGCAGAAGCGCGCCGTCATCACCGGTGGCGCGAGCGGCCTCGGCCTGGCCGCGGCACAGCTGCTCGCCGCGCGCGGCTGGAGCATCGCGCTGCTCGACCGCGACGTCCCGCGCCTCGCCGAGGCCGTGCTCGCCGCCCGGGGCCAGGGCGCCGCGCACTGCGAGGGCCACGCCGTGGACATCACCGACGAGCAGGCGGTGAAGTCGGCGATCGACGAGTTCGCGCAGCGCCACGGCGGCCTCGACCTCGCGCTCAACTCGGCGGGTGTCGCGGTCGCGGGCGACCTGCTCGAGACCTCGGCCGCGGACTGGAAGTGGATCCTCGACATCAACGTGCTCGGCATCGTGCATAGCTGCCGCGCCGAGGCGCCGCACATGATCGCGGGCAGGGGCGGGTTGATCGTCAACGTCGCGAGCGCCGCCGCCTTCGCCTGCAGCAGCCGCATGAGCGCCTACAACGCGGCCAAGGCCGCGGTGGTCGCGCTCTCGGAGACGATCCACCAGGAGCTGGACGGGCACGGCATCCACGTCGCCGCGGCCATGCCGGGGTTCTTCCGCACCCGCCTGATGGAGCACGCGCGCGCGCCCGAGGACGCGCGCGGCTTCGCGCAGAAGATGATGCAGCGCTCCAACCTCGAAGCCGATGAAGTGGCCGGGGAGATCCTCGCGCGCGCCGCCGCGGGGGCCACGCACATCGTGCTGCCGGGCCCGTATCGCTGGCTGTGGCGCTACAAGCGGCTCGCGCCGCGCGCGTTCCTGCGCTGGATGACGCGCATCCGCCGCAAGGCCGTCGTCAGGAGAAGCTGAGCCATGTACCTCTGGATGAAACTGCTCCACATCCTCGCCGTCGTGCTGTTCCTCGGGAACATCATCACCGGGCTGTTCTGGCACCGTTACGCGGAGCGCACGCGCGACCCGCGCCTGCTCGCGCACACGATGGGCGGCATCATCGCGAGCGACCGCCTGTTCACGATGCCGGGCGTGCTGGTGATCATCGCGACCGGCATCTTCGCCGCCGTGCAGGGCGGCGTCCCGCTGCTCGGCACCGGCTGGATCGCCTGGACGCTGCTGCTGTTCGGGATTTCGGGAGTCACCTTCGCGCTGCGCGTCGCGCCGCTGCAGCGCGAACTGCGCGCGCTCGCGGAGACGGGCGCGAACAGCGGCTCGTTCAGCTTCGACGCCTATCACCGGCTCGCCGCGCGCTGGGAGGCCTGGGGCGCGGTCGCGACCGTGACGCCGCTCGCGGGCCTCGCGCTGATGGTGCTGAAGCCCGCGATCTGAGCGGGCGGCCGCTCAGTCCAGCCGGCGCAGCGTGTCGAGGGTCGTCTGGCGCAGCGCCTCGGCGTCGCCACGCGCATCGCCGGCATTGAAGTGCGCGTAGAAGACCACCTGCTGCAGCGAGCCGATTTCCGCGAGCAGCTCGAAACCCGCGGTGCGCAGGTTGCGGTTCCGCTCGGTGAGTTCGTTGCGCCAGGTGGAGTAGCCGAGCGCGGTCAGCGCCACCACGAGGCTGATCCGGGCGACGGCATTGCTGCGGACCTGTTCGCGCATGCCCGGCATGGGCGCATGCTAGCGCATGGCGCTAGAATCGGCCCGGAGGTCCTCGGAGCCGATGGCGAAACTGGAGAACCGGGGCCGGCGCGAATTGCCGCCGCCGCCCGCGCCGACGCGGCGCGGCGCCAATCCCTGGCGCCTTTCGGACACCGCGCGCAAGCGCGAGGCGCCGCCACCCCGCGGCGACGTGGCGGCCGAGCAGCTGCTGGAGGAACTGTTCGCCGGCAGGCCGCACGAGGAAGCGCCCCCCGGCGCCCCGCAGCCGCCGGCGGCGGAGGAGCGCCGCCCGCAAGGCATGATGCGGTCGCGGCGCAGGTCCAGCTTCTGGCCGCTGCTGGTGCTGCTCTTGATCGCCGGCGTGCTGGTGAAGCTCGTGTTCGAGGCGCGCGACAGCGGCGACTGGCGCGAGCTGATCCCGGCCGCTTTCGCGGTGCTCTTCATCGCCCACGCGATCTGGCGCTCGCGCCGGCGCCGCGACGGCCGCCCCGAGGAAGAGGAGTAGGGCCGAACTCCGCCTGCTAGGCGAGCCTCCAGACCAGCGTCTGGTTGTTGGCGGGCATGGCGTGATCGGCCACGAAGGCGAATCCCGCCTTGCGCGCGAGCGCGTCCACCGCCTCGAAGTCGCGGATCCCGCCTTCGCGGTCGCGCGCCCTCAGCATCTCGTCGAAGGCCGCGTTGCTGTCCGAGGTGTACTTCCCCGCGTATCGGAACGGGCCGTAGACCGCGAGCACGGTGCCCGGCTTCGCGACTGCGGGCAGATTGGCGAAGAACGCCTCGACCTGCGGCCAGTGCATGATGTGCAGCGTGTTGGCGGTGAACACGCCGTCCACCTTGCGCACGTCCCAGGGCAGCCGCGTCACGTCCAGTTCCACCGGTGCGCGCAGGTTCTTCGGGCCCTCGCGGAAGATGCGCCGGCGCAGGCCGGGCATGGCCTCCGCCGTCTCGGACGGCTGCCAGACGACCTGCGGCATGGCGAGCGCGATGTGCACCGCGTGCTGGCCCGTGCCGCTGCCGATCTCCAGCACGTGCGTGCAGCCCGCGAACTCCCGGCGCAGCACCTCGAGGATCGGCTCCTTGTTGCGCTCGCAGGCATCCGAGTGCGGCAGCATCGTCACGGCAGGGACTTTCCGCTTCATGCGAGTGCGAACCCCCAGGCGACGGCGATCATGGCGACGGCCGCGAGGCCCGCCGCCCACTGTACGCCGCTGGCACCCGGCGCCGGCAGGCGGGCCCTGGCGGCCAGCGCGCCGGTCGCGGCGCCCACCATGAATCCCGCCAGGTGCGCGAGCAGGTCGGTGTTCTCGCCGCCCGTGCCGGTGAAGGCGAGCAGCGCCACGCCCGCGATCAGCGGCGCCGTGCGGCGCATCCAGGGCGACCAGCTCTGCAGGTGGCGCCGCCAGCCGTAGGCCGCGATGAGCCCGAGCGCGGTGAACACCGCGGTGGATGCGCCGAGCAGGAAGTGCCGCGGAGGATGCAGCAGCGCATCGAGCCCGTAGGCGATGCCGCCGCCCGCGACGATCAGCAGCCAGGCGACGCCCGGCCCGAACAGGCGCGCCGCCGGGTAGCCGAACAAGGCGCCGAAGGCGAGGTTGGAGAGCAGGTGCGGCAGGTCGCCGTGCAGCGTGAGCGCGGTCAGCGCGCGCCACCACTCGCCGCGCGCGAGGAAGCCCGCGTCCAGCACGCCGGCGGACTTCCAGTTGTGGCCGCCGGCGGCGGCGAGCACGCAGAGCGTGACGGCGATCAGCACCAGCGCATAGCCGATCACGCCGTAGATCGCATGCGGGTGGCTCGGCCAGACCACCGGCGAGGCCGGCGGACGGCGGTTCTCGCGCAGGTAGTGCTGCAATTCGCGCGCGGCGCGCGGGTGGTGCTCGGGCAGCACCCAGAGGCTGGTGCCGGCGGCGGTGGTGCGCCTTTCGTACGGGACGCCGATGGCGTCCAGCACGAAGGCGAAATCCGCGCACTCGGCGGCCGGCAGCTCGGAAGTCAGGGGAATGAGCAGCAAGGGAACCGCCTGGCCGGTGTGGAAGCCCTAAGATGGTGCCGGAGCACCCGGTATCAACTAGAGTATTTGCCATGTACGCCGAAAAACGCGAATTGCCGCCGCCGGACGCCGACGAACGGCTGGGGCGCTGGATCCTGGGCGGCGTCGTGCTGGTGGCCCTCGCGATCGGGGCCTGGTACTGGTTCAAGCGCGAGGCCGCCGCACCCGAGACCGCCACCGTCGCGGAAGAGCCGGTCGCGTCCGCCGCGATCAGGAACCCGATCGAGGCGCCGGCGGAGGACGGCAGCGCGGCGACCCCGCTCGAGCGCATCGCCGCGCTGGTGGGCGCGGAGCGTTTCGCGGCGATGTTCATCCCGGACGATTTCGTCCGCAACCTGGTCGCCACCGTCGACAACCTGCCGCGGCAGAAGGTCGCGACGCGCGTCATCCCGGCAAGGCCGCCGGCGGGCAAGTTCGTCGCCGTGGGCGGCGAGGGCAGTCCCGTGCTCGGCGCCGCGAACTACGCGCGCTACACACCCTGGATCGAGCTGGTGGATTCGCTCGACCCGGACGCGGTCGTCGAGCTGTATCGGCGCCTGTACCCCGGGTTCCAGTCCGCCTACGAGAACCTCGGCAATCCCGACGGCTACTTCAACGACCGCGTGATCGAGGTCATCGACCACCTGCTGGCGACACCGGAGCCGCCGCGGACGATCGCGCTCACGCGCCCGAACGTGCTGTACGAGTTCGCCGATCCCGCGCTCGAGGCGGAATCGGCCGGCCGCAAGCTGCTGCTGCGCATGGGCCCGGGCAACGCGGCGCGCGTGAAGATGAAGCTGCGCGACATACGCGACCGGATCGCCGTCGCCCAATACTGACGGGGAGAACGCCAGTCACCGGCCCCACCTCGCCGCCGGTGGCGGCTGTCACCGCGGCGGCACCGCCTCGCGCAGGGCGCGCCAGGCGCCCTCGCGCCGCGGGTCGGCGGCGCCTTCGGTCGTGCCGTCGTCGTGCAGCACGACGCCGTGCAGGCCCGATTCCTCGCCGCGGCCGGCCTGCACCACGATGCCGCGCTGCGCAAGGCCTTCGAGCACGGCGGGCGGAATCTTCGCCGCCTCGCCGTTGAAGGCGGCACCGCGCGCGACCAGGTTCGGCAGCTCGATGGCCTGCTGCAGCGGCAGCTCCCAGGCGAGCAGTCCCACGATCGCCTTGGCGTTGTAGGCCAGGATCGCGCTGCCGCCGGGCGAGCCGAGCGCCGCGACCACGCGGCCGTCGCGATCGAGCACGATCACGGGCGCCATGGACGAGCGCGGGCGCTTGCCCGGTGCGACGGCGTTCGCGACCGGCTCGCCGCCGGTCCCAACCGGACTGAACGAGAAGTCGGTGAGCTGGTTGTTGAGGAAAAACCCGGAGACGGCCCTGCCGGATCCGAACAGGGATTCGATGGTCGTGGTGACGGAAGCCACGTTGCCGGCGGCGTCGACGACGACATAGCTCGAGGTGCCGCTCGCCTCGACGGTGGCGTCCTGCGCGCGCCGGATCGGCGCGGGATTGCCGGCTGCGGGGGGCGGACCCGCCTGGTCGCCGATCAGCGCGGCGCGTTGCGCGACGTACGCCGGGTCCAGCAGTTCCCGTACCGGGACTTCGACGTACAGCGGATCGGCGACGTACTGGTCGCGATCCGCGTACATCAGGCGGCTCGCCTCGGCGAACAGGAACCAGGCCTCGGGATCGTCCGGACCGAGGAGACCGATCTCCCTGCGTTCGAGGATCGCCAGCAACTGCAGCAGCGAGACGCCGGATGACGGCGGTGGCGGCACGCAGACCACGTACACGAGGAACGGGCCGCAGAGCGGACCGGCGACGCGCGGCTGATACACGGCCAGGTCGCCGCGCGACAGGGCGCCGGGACGCGGCGGCGCGCCGACGCGGCGGATGATCGCGTCCGCCAGCGGCGGCTCGAGCAGGGCGCGCGGCCCACGCGCCGCGATGCGCTCGAGCGCCGTGGCGTAGGCGGCGTTCGTGATCAGGTCGCCCGCCTGCACCGGCGTGCCATCGGCGCGCGAGTAGAGCGCCTTGACGTCGGGTTCGGCAGCCTGCGGAAAGCTGCCGTTCGCGTAGCGCGCGAGGCGCTGCGGCACGGCGAAGCCCTCCGCCGCCCTGCGCCGCGCGGGCCCGAACAGCGCCTGCCATGGCAGCTTGCCGTGCTGCCCGTGCGCGAGGCCGAGCATCGCGATCGCGCCCGGCACGCCCGTCGAGCGGCCGGAGAGCACGGCGTCCCGGTACGACAGCGGTTCGGCATTCTCGTCCAAGAACAGCGAAGCGGTCGCGGCCGCGGGCGCCGTCTCGCGCCCGTCGTAGGCGGTGATCTTGCCGGACGCGGCTTCGTAATAGAGCAGGAACGCGCCGCCGCCAAGCCCGGAGCTCTGCGGCTCGACCAGGCCGAGCATCGCCTGCACGGCGACGGCCGCATCGAGCGCGCTGCCGCCCGCGCGCAGCATCTCGAGCCCGGCCTCGACCGCCATCGGATGGGCCGCCGCGACACCGGCCTCGCGCTGCTGCGGCGGCGGGACCCGGACGGAGACCTGGGCGCAGGCCGTGAGGCAGATCGCCCCCAGCAGCAGGTACCTTCGCATTGCGCTATTCGGCCATGTCCCGCGCCGGCTGCCAACCCGAATCGCGCGCCGCGGCTTCCGCATCGGCATCCAGCGGCTCGCCGTCGATCGCGGCATCCACCGCCTGCAGCACGGCCATCGGCATCGCGGCGGCGGGCTGAAGCTCGCCATCCGGCGCGGCGGCCGCGGCGAGCAGCTGCACGCGCCATTCGCCGTCCGCGCGGCAGGCGAGGCCCGCGAGCGGCGCCTCCTGCCGCAGCTGGAAGGTGCGGCAGTACGCGCCGGCGCGGTCACGGAAGCTGATGCCGACCTGCGGCCCGCCGGTGCCGAGGCTGCCCGCGAGCTGCTGCGTGAGCGCGGCATCGAGCTCGCCGCTCGCCACGAGGCCGGCAGCCGTCTCCTCGAATGGCGCCGTGGGACCGCGCACGACCAACACGCCGACCATGATGCCGAGCGCGACCGACGCCGCCATCGCCGCCCATTGCGCCGCCGCCCAGGCCGGCCGCGCGGCCCTGCGCGCTGCGCGGCGCGTGCGCTCGGCGGCGAAGTCCGCGACCGGCGCCGTGACGGGCGCCGCGGCGAGGCTCGCGAGCGCCGCCGGTACCGGTTCCTCCAGCACGGACGCGTAGGCCGACTTCACCCTGGCGGCCAGCGCGCGGTGCCGGTCCACCGCGCGGCGCAGCTCGGGATCGGCCGCCATCGCAGACTCCACCTCGGCGCGCGTCACCAGGTCGAGCTCGCCGTCGGCATAGGCCATCAGGATCTCGTCGGAGAACTTCATCCTTCCTCCCCGAGCATCGCCTGCAACGCGGCGCGACCGCGCGCGAGGCGGCTCATGAGCGTGCCGATCGGGATGCCGAGCAGCTCGGCCGCGTCCTTGTAGGACTGGCCTTCGACCAGCACCAGGGCGACGGCGAGCCGCTGCTCTTCCGGCAGGCGTTCCATCGCGGCCTGCACCGACAGCGCGATGTCACGCGCCTCCGCCGAGGCGTCGCCGACGGTCTCGCCGGCCTCCGCGGGCGCGTGCACGCGGTCGCGGCGGCGCCGCGCGCGAATTTCGTCGATCCAGGCGTTCTTCATGATGCCGAACATCCAGCTGTCGAGCCTCGAATCCGGCCGCCACTGGGCGGCACGGGCCAGCGCCTTTTCCACCGCCGCCTGCACCAGGTCGTCCGCGTCCTGGACGTTGCGCGTGATCACCCGGGCGAAGCGCCGCAACCGCGGCAGCAGTTCGCCGAGCTGGCCACGCAGGTCGTCCGACGGCGTTGGCGTACTCATCTGCTATACGTCCGGCGCGGCCGGATTAGTTCCCCGGATGAAACGCATCGCCCCGAGCGTATTCGAAGGAGGGGCCCTGCGGGGATGCTAGCATCTCACGGCCGCGGCCCCGCCAAGGAGCGCGCGCATGAAGCGGTTTCGAAGAGCCTGGATCGTCCTGTTCGCGGGGGGTGCCGCGGCGTCGGCGCTGGCGCAGGTCGGCGTCCCGGTGCCGCAGCTGCCGCTGCCGCCGCTGCCCGGCGTGGTCAACGACACGCTGCGCACCGCGCAGTCGCCGCTGACCGAGCTTCGCAAGCTGCGGGTGCTCGAGTTGCTGCGCAGGGAGCGCGCCACCCTCGAGGCGGATCCCGACGGCCACCCGATCGAACGGCGCCGGGTCGGCGCGCTGTCGCCCACGCCCGCGGCGCTCGCGTCGGCGCGCGCGGCGGGATTCACGCTGGTCTCCGAACGCGCGCTCGACGGCCTGGGCCTGCGGGTCGTCGTGCTGGAGGCGCCGCAGGGAATGTCCACGCGCCGCGCGCTCCGGCGCATGCGCTCGCTCGATCCGCAGGGCCAGTACGATTTCGTGCATCTCTATCTCGAGGGCGGCGCCGTGCAGGATGCGCCGGCCCCCGCGCCGTCCGCCACGCCGGCGCCGGGCGCGCCGTCCGAATCGCAGGCGGGCGCCGTCGCGCGCGTCGGGCTGATCGACAGCGGCGTCGACGGCGCGCATCCCGCGCTCGCCGGCTCGACGATCGTTCGCCACGGCTGCGACGGCCGGGTGCTGCCCGCGCCGCACGGCACGGCGGTGGCCTCGCTGCTGGCCGGCGACGACGGCGCGTTTCGCGGCGCGCATCCGCGCGCGACCCTCTACGCCGCGGACGTGTTCTGCGGCCACGGCGGCGGTTCGATCGCGCTGCTCGCGGTCGCGCTCGACTGGATGGCGCGCGAGCAGCTGCCGGTCGTCAACATCAGCCTGGTCGGCGCCAAGAGCGTGCTGCTGACGGGACTGGTGCGGGCGATGAGCGCGCGCGGGCATCTCCTGGTCGCCGCGGTCGGCAACGACGGTCCGGCGGCGCCGCCGCTCTATCCCGCCGCGTATGCCGAGGTCGTGGGCGTGACCGGCGTGGATGCGAACGACCGCGTCCTGCCGGAGGCCTGCCGTGGCGAACACGTGGACTTCGCGGCGCCGGGCGCGGGTATCCGCGCGGCGCAGCCGGGCGGCGGCTTCGCGCAAGTCCGCGGCACATCCTTCGCGACGCCGATCGTGGCGGGCCTGCTCGCCGGCGCGCTTCCGGCGCCCGACCCGGCGCAGGCGCGCCAGGCGCTCGAGGAGCTTGCCGCCAGCGCCGTGGACCTCGGCCGCACCGGTACCGATACCACCTACGGCCGCGGCCTGGTCGGCGGCTCGCTGCGGGCCGCCGGGGATTAAACCGCCCTCCCGGGACGTACTTGCTCCTGAGAACCGCGGGTGGTCCGCGGGGGTCACAGGAGTAAGTCCATGAAATACAGGAACTTTTTGGCAGGAGCCGCCGTGGCCGCCGTACTGGCCGCCAGCGGCGCGAACGCCCAGGTCCTGGGCGGCAACGTTACCGGGGGCGTGGGCGGCTCGATCACGGGCGGCCTCGGCCAGGGCGGGATCGGCAACGTCGGCGGGACCGCCGGCGGCACGCTGAATGGCTCGCTGGAAGCGGGCACCGACGCCATTGGCCGCAGCCGCGAGATCGGATCGCGGGTGAAGGACAAGGCGCAGGAGCAGGCCGGCGAGACGCGTGAACGCGCGCGTTCGGTGGCGGGGACTGCGCAGGCGACGGCCTCTGGCGCGCTCGATGCGGGAGCCGATGCGGCCGCTGATGCGACCAGCGCGGTCTCCGTCGGCGCGGAGTTCGCGGGCGAGGCGGGCTCGAGCGTGGATGTCTCCGACGTTTCCGCGGAAGCGCCGTCCACTCCGGAACCGCAGCCCGAGCAGAAGCCGCAGACGCGCCGTGGCGCGCGCGCCGATGGCGCCCTCGTGGGCGCGCTCGACGCAGCGTCGCAGCCGGTTGGCGCCAGCGCGACGGGATTCGGCCAGGGTTCGGGCAGCGCCGAGGCCTCGCGCAGCGAGCCGGTGATGGACGACGAGCCGGCCGAGCGCCCGCGCCGCAAGGTCAAGGCGAAGGCCGACGGCAAGGCCGATGCCCGCGGCGATGTGCAGGCCTCGGGTGACGGCAAGGCCTCCGCGAATGCGGATGCCTCGGTCGAGGCGAACGCTTCGGTCCAGAAGTAATCGCGGCGGCCGGTGCAGCGGGCGGCGGGAGAGGGATCTCCCGCCGCCTTTTCATTTACTTACGGCCGGGCTTGCGGGCAGCAGCCCACCGGGGTGTAATCTGGTGACGTGGACATGCCGTAGGAGGATCCTGCCAATGCACGACGAGCTGACCACGTTGCCCGGGATCGGCCCCGGAATCGCCGCCGATCTCCGCCACCTGGGCATACATTCGATCAAAGACCTCGCCGAATCGAATCCAGAACAACTCTTCCAGCGACTCCAGAAAATCACCGGACACGAACAGGAGCCTTGCCTGCTCTACACGTTCCGCTGCGCGGCCTACGCCGCGCGCACGCCGGAACCGCAGCCCGAACTCCTGAAGTGGTGGAACTGGAAAGACCGCCGCCTCGACGATTAAATGGGGACGCATCCCATTTAGATTGGAAATGACAAGGCCCCCGTGAGGGGGCCTTGTGCGCTACGGCTGCCAGTCGGGAAACGTCCCGCAACTCAGTCCTCATCTTCCGCGGGCGACTCGGCATTCGAGTAGACCGCCACCAGCTCGAGGTCGTCGTCGCGGACCATGCCGACATGCGGGCACCAGGTCTTGGGCGACTCGTGACCGGGTTCCAGCGGCGAAGTCTCGATGATCTCGACGCAGTTCCGGAACACGCCGGCCGGCACCTCGACCTCGAATCCCATCGAGGAATGCTCGGCGCGATCCTGCGCGTTCGGCGCGATCTCCTGGTAATAGCGTGAACCGAGCAGGAAGGCGCGATCGGGCATGATGATGCCGGGACGCGCGCCGGCGCGGCCGGCCAGCCAGGCGTCGGGCAGCGGCTTGCCATCGCCGTCGAAGACGTCCTCGCCGAAGTAGTAGACGTCATTCATCGGTGCGCAGGACGCGAAGTAGTTGCGGGAGATTTCCTCGACTTCACCGTCGGCGGTCTCGTATTCCTCGACCACGCGCGCGTTCACCCGGACCCGCTTACCGTCGTGGTTGAACCGGATTTCCTTCGTCTCGTCGAGCACGGTGATCCAGAGCTCCTCGAGCTCGTCGCAGTCGCCGGCCTGCAGGCAGCGCAGATTGCTGAGGTACAGCTGGCGGCCGGGCATGAGCTTGAAGAACGCATTGCCGCCGTTCGATTGGAACTGGCAGGCGGCGATCGGGAATTCGTCGGTGAAGCCGTCATGGCCCGCCAGCGCAGCGGCGAGCGGCGCGGCGGCGGCTGCGAGCACGAAAGTCCGGTTCAAGGCTGACATGGAACGCTCCTTTGCCGTGTGAGGGCGGCGATTGCGTCCCATTGGATGCGCCGCGCGCGATAATCCTTCGCGAAGGATTTGGGGGCACGGCGCGTCTAATCGGACAATGGCTGACCTCGTGCACGTCGATCGCGCCGTGGCTCGCCGGATACTGGGCGGCGATCAGGCCGCGTTCCAGGACCTGTTCGACCGCTTCTTCCCGCGGCTCTACCGCTTCGCGCTGGCGCGCCTTGGCGGCGACGCGGAGACGGCGCGCGAGGTGGTGCAGCAGACCTTCTGCAACGCGATCGAGCACCTCGACCGCTATCGCGGCGAGGCCGCGCTCTACACCTGGTTCTGCCAGATCTGCCGCAACGTCGTCGCGGACCACTTCCGCCGCCGCGGGCAAGGCGCGGCGCGCCTGGCGCTGGTGGAGGACCAGCCGAACGTGCGCGCGATCCTCGAGGCGCTGACCGCGCCCGCGAGCGACGAGCCGGAAACCGGCGCATGGCAGGCGCAGGTGCGCCGCATCGTCGAGGCGACACTCGACGCGCTGCCGGGCCGGCATGCCGAAGTGCTGGAGTGGAAGTACGTGGACGGGCTCTCGGTGCGCGAGATCGCCGTGCGCCTGAACGTCGGCGACAAGGCCGCCGAATCCCTGCTGACCCGCGCGCGCGACTCGTTCCGCGAAGCGATCGGCCAGTTCGCCGGCGCGGCCGAGGACCTGACATCGCCCATGGGCCCGCAACCGGGATGAAACGCCATGAATGAACCGCAGGACCTGGTCGAATCGCTGGTCCGCAGCGCAGGCCGGCGCACCGAGCCGCCGGAAGAGGACTACCGGCGCGTGCTCGCGGCCGCGACCGCGGCATTTCGGGAAAAGACCGCGCGCCGCCGCGAACGCCTGTGGGTGCTGTGGGCGGGTGCGGCCGCGGTGCTGGCGCTCGCCGTGGCGCTGATGTTCCAGTGGACGCCGCCGGGCGCTCAGCGCGAGCAGCTCGCGCGCATCGAACGCGCAATCGGCGCGGTGGAGCGCGCCACCGGCGACGTCTGGCAGCCGATCGGCGAATCCACGGCGCCGCTCACCAAGGGCATCAAGCTGCGCACGCTCGCGGGCGGCCGCGCCGGCCTCGTGCTCGCGGGCGGCGCGTCGCTGCGGCTCGCGGCCGGCACCGAGATCATGCTGGACGAGCCCGGACGCCTGTACCTGCGTGAAGGCACCCTCTACCTCGACCATCGGGGCAGCGTCGGCACCGGCTACCGGATCGAGACGCCGGCGGGGACCGCGCGCGACCTCGGCACGCAGTTCGAGCTCCAGGTCCGCGGCAGCGCGCTGCGCCTGCGCGTGCGCGAGGGACGCGTGGAGATCGACCGCGCCGGGCAGCGGCTGGAAGGCGCCGCCGGCGAGCAGTTGGAGCTCGACGCGTTGGGCAGCGTCAAGCGGTCGCTGATCGCCGCGGGCGATGCGGCCTGGCAGTGGGCCGAGGCCATCGCGCCGACGCCGGACGTCGACGGCCGGCCGGCGGCCGAGCTGATCGCCTGGGTCGCGCGCGAGACCGGGCGGCGGCTGCGTTACGAATCGGCGGCCGTCGAGCAGCGCGCCGCGACCGTGATCCTGCACGGCAACATCCGCCACCTGCCCCCGCTCGCGGCGCTCGACGCCGTGCTTGCGACCACCGATCTCGAGTACGTGCTGGCCGGCGATACCATGGAGATCCGGGCGAGAGCACAATCGGGGCCGTGAACAGCTCGGCCTTGCTGCTGGCGCTGCTGGCGGGAACCGCCGAGGCCGCCGCGTACCGGGGCATGCCGCTCGAACAGGCGCTCGAGGAGCTGCGCGGCGGCGGACTGGAACTCCTCTACAGCAGTGACCTGGTGAAGCCGTGGATGCGGGTCGCCGCCGAGCCGCTGGCGACGGAGCCGCGCGCTCGCCTCGAAGAGATTCTCGCGCCGCACGGAATCCGCGTCAGCGAAGGCCCGGGCGGGACGCTCATCCTGGTCCGCGACGCGCCGCGGGCGCCGCGGGCGGCGGCACCGGGCACTGCGCATCGGCCTGCGCCGGCGCCGCTGGAGGCGGTCGTCGTCAGCGCCAGCCACTACCTGTTCGGCGACGAGCCCGCATTCACGTCGACCCAGCTGTCGAATGCGCAGCTCGAGGCGCTGCCGGAGATCGGCGAGGATCCGGTGCGCGCGGTCGCACGGCTGCCCGGCGTCGCGCGCCAGGATTTCTCCAGCCGCGTGCACCTGCGTGGCGGCGCGGACAACGAGACCCTGTTCCGCTTCGACGACCTGCGCCTTTACAACCCGTATCACCTGAAGGACTTCTTCGGCGTATTCAGCAGTATCGATCCCGGCATCATCAGCGACATCCGGGTCTATACCGGCAGCTTTCCCGTCCACTTCGGCGACCGCAGCAGCGGCGTCGTGGACATCGCACCACGGCTGCCGGGCACGCGTCCGCAGGGCCAGGCGGTGCTATCCCTCATGACCGCCGGCGTGGCGCTGGACGGCGGATTCGCCGGTGGCGCCGGCGACTGGGCGATCGCCGCGCGGCGCGGAAACATGGATCTCTACTTCGACGCGGTGGACTCGCCGCTCGGCGAGCCGGACTACCACGACCTGTACGCCCATGCCGGCCGCCGGCTGAACGGCTGGCTGGCAGTAAGCGCCAATGCCCTCGTGTTCGACGACCGCATACGCGCCTTCGACAGCGACCAGGAGGAGGAGGCGCGCGCCGAGTATCGCGACGCCTACGGGTGGCTGAGATTCGACCTCGGCGAGCCGGACGGCCGCGGCGGGCGCATCCTCGCGGCGCGCACCGAGCTCGAGAGCGAGCGCAGGGGCAGCGCCGAGCTGCCGGGCGTCGCGAGCGGCGCCCTGTCCGACGAGCGGCATTTCACGATCCATTCGCTGCAGGCGGATGGCTGGTGGCGCATCGGCGCCAAGTCGCTGCTGCAGGCCGGCGTGGAGTGGCGGAAGCAGAGCGGCCGATACGACTACTCCGACGAAGTGGACTTCGAGCTGCTCTTCCTGACGCCCGGCGCGCCCACCGATGAATCGCGGGCTCGCTCGATCGGCCTGCGGCCGTCGGCCCACCAGACCGGCGCCTACCTCAACTGGCGCCTCGAGCCCGCGGCCGCGTTCGCCAGCGACCTCGGCCTGCGCTGGGACACGGAGTCGCTGGCGGCAGGCGCCGGATCGCAGTGGAGCCCGCGTGCGGTGCTGATGTGGCGCCCGCGGGAGGACACGCGGCTGCGACTCGGGTGGGGGCGATACTTCCAGGCCCAGGCGATCAACGAGCTGCAGGTGCCGGACGGCGAGGTCGCCTGGCAGCGGGCGCAGCGCGCGACGCACCACGTCGCGAGCATCGAGCACGACCTGACGCCCGCCCTCACGCTGCGTGCCGAGGCCTATCGCAAGGACTACGAGCACCCGCTGGC
This sequence comes from Steroidobacteraceae bacterium, assembly GCA_035720205.1. Taxonomy (GTDB): domain Bacteria; phylum Pseudomonadota; class Gammaproteobacteria; order Steroidobacterales; family Steroidobacteraceae; genus SCUD01. Next base: position 48,732 of record DASTOQ010000091.1, read on the forward strand.
GCGTCACGAGAACCTGTTGAACACGCTGGTGGTGCTGCCGGAACTGAAGCCGGACCGCATCCGGATCGCGCCGGACGCCGCGGTCGCGGAGGGCGTGGAAGTCTCGATCAACTACGAACGGGGAAACCTGGCAGGCTGGCTGAGCTACACGCACTCACGGGTGCGCGACCGGGTGGACGGCGAGTGGCTGAATCGCAGCTGGGACCAGCGCGACTACGCAAGCGCAGGGCTGCACTGGCGCGACGGTCGCTGGGAGGCGTCGCTGGCCGCCACCTGGCACCGCGGCTGGCCGACGACCGAGGTCGAGTTGCTGACGCTCGAGCCGTTCCCGCTGGCGACGGTGGAGACGCGCAACGCGTCCCGTATCGGCGACTATGCGCGCGTGGACCTGCGGCTCGCCCGCCGATTCGTGCTCGAATCGGCGGGCGAGATCACGGCGTTCGTCGAGGTGAACAACCTGCTCAAGCGCAACAACGACTGCTGCGTCGAGTACCAGATCGAGGACGAGGAAGGAGCGCCCTTTCTCGACGTCGAGGCGCGCGGTTCGCTGCCGCTGATCCCGTCGCTCGGGATCCTCTGGAAGTTCTGATCAGCCGGCGGGTGCGGCAGCCTCCTCGGCGGCCGGCGCCGGCGGCGGCGCGTCCGAATTCCATGCGTCGCGGATCAGCGACCACTTGCCGTCCTTCTTGCGCAGCACCGTGAGGTACTTGCCGGTGTCGACCTGCGCGCCGCTGGCGTCGGTGACGGTGAAGGTGCCGGTCTGCCAGGCGATGTCGCCGGACATGTCCACCGTGCTCTCGGGCGAGATGTTGAGGCTGATGCCCGCGGCCTTGGCGCCCGCGACGTCGGTCTCGATGAGCGTGCGGATGGCATCGCGTCCCGACGCCGTCGCGTAGCCCGGCGCCAGTACCACGGCGTCATCCGCGTACAGCTCCACGATCGCGCCGGCGTCGCCCGCCGCGTAGTTGTCGTTCCACGCCTGGTTGACGGCCTTGATGGCGGCCATTTCCGCGGCCGTGTCCACGGGCGCCTTCTGGCAGCCGGCGAGCGCAAGCAGACCCGCCGCAACGATTGCAGCTGACTTCAGGATCTTCACGTTTTCCCCCTTGGATTTATTCTGTTCGACCGCCCGCCCCGGCGGTCGGGTAGCATCCTACTCCTTTCGCGCGGAGCGTCCATGCGCGACCTGACCCAGGGCCCCGTTCCCGGACACCTGCTGGCGATGGCGATGCCCATCGCCGCCGGCATGCTGGCGCAGACGCTCTACCTGCTGATCGACCTGTACTTCGTCGCCCAGCTCGGCGACGCCGCACTTGCGGGCGTGGGCGCCGCGGGCATCGCGATGTTCGTGGTGATGGCCGTCTCGCAGGCGCTGGGCGTCGGCGCCATGGCGCTGATCTCGCAGGCGGCCGGCCGCAAGGACGCGGATGACGCCAACCTCATCTTCAACCAGGCCATGACGCTCGGCGCGCTGTGCGGGATCGCGACGCTGGTTGCGGGCTACGCCTCCACGCACTGGTACATGAACCTCCTCGGCGCCGATGCCGCGACCGCGCAGGCGGGCACGACGTATCTCTACTGGTTCCTGCCCGGCCTCGCGCTGCAGTACGTCAACACGGCGATGATGTCGGCGTTGCGCGGCACTGGCGTGGTGCAGCCGACCATGGTGGTGCAGATCGCGACCGTGCTGCTGAACGCAATCCTCGCGCCGGTGCTGATCGCGGGCGTCGGGACGGGCAAGCCGCTGGGCGTCGCCGGCGCCGGGCTCGCGACCACGATCGCGGTCGCCGCCGGCACGCTGATGCTCGTCGGCTATTTCCGCAAGCTCGAGAAGTACGTGCAGTTCCGCCGCGCGCTGTGGCGGCCGCAAAACGCGGCCTGGGCGCGCATGGTGAGCGTCGGCGCGCCCGCGGGCGGCGAGTTCGCGCTGATGTTCCTGTTCATGGTCGTGATCTACTGGGTGATCCGCGATTTCGGCGCCGCGGCGCAGGCGGGATTCGGGCTCGGCAGCCGGCTGATGCAGGCGATCTTCCTGCCGGCGATGGCGATCGCCTTCGCGACCGGCCCGGTCGCGGGGCAGAACTACGGCGCGAAGCAGTTTGCACGCGTGCGCGAGACGCTGCGCTCCTCCGCGGGCATGAGCGTCGGCATCATGGTCGTGATCACGCTGCTCTGCCAGTGGCGTCCCGAGTGGCTGGTGCGCGGCTTCACCGAGGAGCGCGAGGTCGTCGAGGTCGCCTCGCACTTCCTGCGGCTGATCTCCTGGAACTTCGCGGCGCAGGCGGTCATCTTCACCTGTTCCGGCGTATTCCAGGGGCTCGGCCACACGCTGCCGGCGCTGGCTTCCAGCGCCTCGCGCTTGATGACCTTCATGCTGCCCGCGATCTGGATGTCGACGCAGCCGTGGCTCGCGATCGACCACGTCTGGTACCTCTCGGTCGCGAGCGTGTGGCTGCAGGCGGGAATCAGCCTGTGGCTGATCGCGCGGGTGATGCGGCAGCGGCTGACTTAAAGGGGACGCATCCCGATTAATATCTTAATCGGGATGCGTCCCCTTTAAGCGAGCGCAATCTCCACGCGCCGGTTCTTCCTGCCCTCGCTCCTGATCTTGAGCACTTTGATGCCGCCGATCTCGGCGATGTTGGCGACGTGCGTGCCGCCGCAAGGCTGCAGGTCGATGCCGGGGATATTGAGCAGCCGCACGCGGCCCGCGCCGCGCGGCGGCTGCACGCTCATGGTCTTGACGAGCTCCGGCCGCGCGTCGAGTTCTTCGTCGGTGATCCACACGGTCTCGGTCGCGATGCCGCGCGCGATGATCTCGTTCGTGCCCTGCTCGATGCGCTCGGCATTCAGCAGGTTCATGTCGATGTCGAAGTCGAGGCGCGCCTTGTCGGGGGCGATGTTGCCGCCGGTGACCGGCGCGACCACCACGCAGGACATCACGTGCAGCGCGGTGTGCAGGCGCATGAGCCTGTAGCGGCGCTCCCAGTCGAGCTCGAGCGCGAGCGTCTCGCCGGGACCGGGCAGGGACGCGCCGGGTGCGAGGATGTGCGCGACGGTGCCGGGGTCGACACCCTTTTTCGTGTCCGCGACCGCGATACGCTCGCCAGTTGCGCGCGTCAGGAAGCCCGTGTCACCCGGCTGGCCGCCGCCCAGCGGGTAGAAGATCGTGCGATCGAGCACGACGATGCCGTTCGCGGCGCCGACGACCTTCGCCGTCGCGGTCTTCAGGTAAGCGTCATCGCGAAACAGCAGTTCGGTGGTCATGGAAAAGGCGCCAGGCACTTCTGTGGCAGTACGGATATGGTGCCTGGCGCCCTTTGGCAATATTAATGGGATGCGTCCCCTTTACGGATCCGGCACGAAGCCGCCGGGGAAGGGCTCAGGGACGCGCTTCGCGTAGCGGTGCCGTGGCTTCGGGATCACGCCGCGGGCCACGAGATTCCGGTAGGAGTCGTAGTAGATCGTGATCACGGCGTCCGGGCGCGAGCTTGCGCGCTGGAAGTCCACGTAGGTGGCGCTGGAGTCGAGACGCTGGCCGTGTCCGGTGCCGAGACGCTCCTCGCGCTCGCGGCTGTCCATCATGCCGGAGGCGGCCTGCGCTTCCGCGGCGGGCACCGACTTCTGGTAGCGCGGGGCCGGATGGCGCTGCCGCTCGCGAAACACGGCGATACCAATCACCCCAACGTTGTCCGGGCGCCCGGTCCGGGCCGCGTAGGAATCCGCCAGGGATGTGAAATAGAACGCAGCGACTTCGGCCATGCTCTTGCGCCAGCCGTCGATGTCCACCGATCCGTAGGGATCGATCACGTAGCCGCTCTGGCGCGCCCGCGCGGTCTGGCCGGTGATGACGTTGACCCCGTCCACCGAGGTGACGGCCAGCACCCGTCCACCCTCCCGGTTCCGGATCCGGACCTCGTACTCGTGCCCCGGCTCGCCGGCGACGTGGCGCTCACCGTCGTGCCAGTACACCGGCAGCATCCGGCCTGCGGTCCGGTCGTAAACCTGGATCTCGACCGGCTGGCCGGCAAGGGCGGTCAAGGGGGCCAGGAGGGCCAGCAAGGCGGCGGCCCGGGTGTTCAAGCGGATCATGGTCGGCTCCATTGGCAGGTTGGTCCTGACACGTCCAACGTCGCCCAGCGTCCCTGCGGGTTTGTATATACAATCGCCAATACTGTCTCATTCAGACCACTCGGAGGCGCGGGTATGGCCAAGGGCTTCTTCTCCAGGTTCACGCGCACCGGCTCGGATGAACCTCCCGAAAGGCCAGGCGAAGCCCTCCCGCCTCCTCTCGCGAGCCAGGCTCCGGCCCCCGCAGGCCCGCCACTGCCGCTCGTCGAGATCGCGCGCGAAATTGCCCGCCAGGGACTGCCTGCCGTGCCCCGCAAGGCGGCTATTTCGCTGCGCCTGGACGAAGACGTGCTCGGGTGGTTCAAGGCCCAGGGTCCGGGCTACCAGACCCGCATCAACGCGGTGCTGCGGGCCTACAAGGAGGCTGCCGGGCAGGGTTGATCGGGTCGCGGAAGGGCTGCCGGGCGCGGTGTTCCCGCATGAGCCTCATTCGTCAGGGGAATCCCGATCAACCTGATGTGTATATCCATCCGAAAAGGAGGGAATCCGGCACCCGGAGCCCCCCTCGGCTGCGCCTCAGGTAGCCTCGGATCCCCATTCCAGAATTGCGGCGGCCTTCCGCAACAGTACCGCCAGTTCCGCGGGCCTGCGGGCCGGAAACCCGAATGCCCTGCCGCCGTAGGCCGCGAGCAGCAGGCCGGTTCAGTCCGGACCGATGCGGTAACCGGGACAGAGGATGCGCGGCGGGCGCTCGGGCATCCAGCAGGCTGCAGTGCCCCAGACGCGATACGGGGCATCGAGCTTCGGTGCGCATGGACGCCTTGCCGCCGTCGACATCGGCGTTGTCCTGCATCGTGAGCCGCACGCCCTGCATGCGCCTCGACGCGTCCGCCGTGTCGTGACCGGCGAGGACTGTCACGGAGACGCTGGCGTCGGCACTGTCGAGGGAGCCGATCCACTGCTCGCGTTCGACGATGACGTTCGGGTTCGAGATGAACCACTCGCGCTTCGCATACGGCACCTCATCAGTACGGCCTTCCATCCTTGTGCACGTACCGGCCGGGCGCGTCGGGCGTGTTCCATCGCAGGTCGACGTCCGGATACTCGACAGCATCGTCGCCGTCGCGGTTGCTGATCTCGAGATAGACCGCGGGCACGCTGCCGCGATTGAGGAACTGATGGGCGTCGGCATGGCCGGCCGGGAAGCCCGCGCATTCGCCCGCGCGGATGACCCGCTCGCCGGCATTCGTGACCAGGACGAGCTCGCCGGAGAGCAGGAAGACGAACTCGTCCTCATGCGTGTGCCAGTGCCGCATCGAGGAGGCCGCGCCGGGTCCGAGCGTGGTGTAGTTGACGCCGATCCGGGTGAGCCCGGCGGCGTCGCCGAGCGCCCGTTTCTCGCGCGGCATCACCCGCGAGCGATAGGGCTCCGGGTAACCGGAGGAGCTCCGGGCCGGCAAGTCCAGGGGTCTGATGGGGGCAGCGATGGAGGTCATGTGCTTACCTTGGTGTATGATGCGTATAAGCATCTGGAAAACGGACCGTCATGAAGCCGAAGAAGCCGCACTCACCCGCGCGCAAGACGCCGGTGAAATCCGCGAAACCGCCGCCGGCGCGCGCGCCGAAGCCGGCCCCGAAATCCCCGCCGAAACCGCAGGCGAGACCGCCCGCAGCGGAGATCATCGCACCCCGCGGCCGTGGCCGTCAGCGCGAGGCGATCGCCGCCGAGACGCGCGCCTTCCCGCGCATGAAGCCGGCCGCCCTGCCGCGGGCCGGATGGATCCGCGCGATCCGCGACGCGCTCGGAATCTCGCAGGCCCAGATCGCGCGCAGGGTCGGCGTCTCGCGCGCGACGGTGCAGCAATGGGAGCGGGCGGAGGCGCGGCGGCGCATCACGGTGCACAGCCTCGACCAGGTCGCGGCGGCGATGGGATGCGCGGTCGCGCTCGCGATCGTGCCGAAGGCCGGCACCCTCGACGACGTGCGCCGCCGCCAGGCGCGCGCCAAGGCGATCGCGATCGTGAAGAAAGAGGACGCGCCCGAGGATCCGGACGCGGTCACCGATTTGACCGCTGCGCAGCGCCGCCGCGTGGACCGGATCGTCGCACGCTTGCTGCGCGGCAGCCCGCGCCGACTTTGGAAATAAAGGGGACGCATCCCTTTTAGATTCAGCCGGCGCGAATCTAAATGGGATGCGTCCCCTTTAGCTGATGACGCCGTCGGTGCGGAGGCGGCGCAGTTCATCCGCGGTGATGCCGAGCTCGCTGGAGAGCACCTCGTCGGTGTGCTGGCCAAGCAGCGGCGGCGGGTCGCGGTATTTCAGGGCGGTGCGTGAAAAGAGCACCGGGTTGCGCAGCTGCGGCAGCTGCCCGCCCCTGGCGTGCGGCAGATCGAAGCGCAGCCTGCGGTGCTTCACCTGCGGCTCCTCGAACACCTGCGCGAGATCGTTGATCGGGCCGCAGGGCACGTTCGCCTTGGCGAGTGCCTTGAGCCAGGCGGCAGTCGTTTTCTGCCGGCACAGGCGGTCGACCTGCGGGATGAGGACCCCGCGGTTCGCCACCCGCGCGGCATTGGTGGCAAAGCGCGCGTCCTTCGCCAGTCTCGCCCGGCCCGCCACCCTGCAAAAACCCGCGAACTGGCGGTCGTTGCCGACCGCCAGCATCAGGTAGCCGTCCTTTGTCGGAAATGCTTGATAGGGAACGATATTTGGGTGGGCGGTCCCCCGGCGGCCGGGCGGCTTGCCGGTCACCAGGTAGTTCAATGCCTGGTTCGCCAGCGCGGCGACCTGGGTGTCGAGCAGCGCCAGGTCGATGTACTGGCCGCGGCCGGAGTACTCCCGCTCGAAAAGCGCGGCCTCGATGGCACCCACGGCGTAGAGCCCGGTGATCAGGTCCGAGACCGCCACGCCGACCTTGACCGGCCCGGCGCCGGGTTCGCCCTCCGGCACGCCGGTCACGCTCATGAGCCCCGACATGCCCTGGATCATCGCGTCGTAACCGGCCTCGTCCCGCCGCGGGCCGTCCTGCCCGAACGCCGAGATCGAGCAGTACACCAGGCGCGGGTTCAGGCGGTGCAGCGAATCCCAGCCGAGGCGGAACTTCGCCAGCCGGCCGACCTTGAAGTTCTCGATCAGCACGTCCGCGCGCATGGCGAGCGAACGCAGCAGCTGCTGGCCCGCGGGCTTGGTGAAGTCCACGGCGATCGATTGCTTGCCCCGGTTCGTGCTCGCGTAGTACGCGGCTTCAGCCGTGTCGGCGCCGCGCGCGTCCTTCACCCACGGCGGGCCCCAGTGGCGCGTGTCGTCGCCGGCGCCGGGCTTCTCGATCTTCCACACCGTCGCACCGAAATCGGCCAGGCACTGCGTCGCCCAAGGCCCGGCGAGGATGCGGCTGAGGTCGAGGACTTTGACGCCTTTGAGCGGGCCCATCCGCCAAGTCTAAAAGGGGACGCATCCCGATTTCCGGGAAAAAGGGATGCGTCCCCAATTCCTCCAGATAAGGTGTCTGACACCTTTCACAGGCGGGAGAGGTAGGCGGCGGCGTCGGCAAGGGAGATGACCTCGGCGTACTTCGCCTGCAGGTCGAAGAGATTCGCCTCGTGCGGCTCCGGGTGACGGTCGCCGACCGCCTCGCGCACCACCAGCGGCACGAAGCCGTGCTGGCAGGCGTCCACCGCCGTCGCGCGCACGCAGCCGGAGGTCGAGACGCCCGCGATCAGCACGGTGTCCACGCCGGCCGCCTTCAGCTGCGAGGCCAGCGTCGTGCCGAAGAACGCGCTGGCGTACTGCTTGGTGATCACCGTCTCGCCGGCGCGCGGCTCGAGGCCCTCGCCGAAGGACGCGAGCTCCGGATTGCGCCCGCGCTCGAAGCAGGCGAGCACCGGCAGCTTCCTGAAGAATACGCCGCCATCGGCGCCGCCCGGTTCGTACGCCACCCTGGAATGGAACACCGGGATGCCCGCGGCGCGCGCGAGGCCGAGCAGCTCCTGCGCCGCGCTGCGCGCACTCTCGACGCCGGCGTACAGCGGCGAGGCGGGCGCCAGGTACGCGCGCATGAAATCGACGACCAGCAGCGCCGGCTTGCGGCCGGGCTCGAGCGTCCGGCTGGCGGGTGCGCGCGAGATGCCCTCGGCCATCGGCGGGCGTCAGCGGTTGAGCGCGCCGCGCGCCGCGTGGATGTGCGAAAGCATCACGGACGCCGCCCACTCCGGGTCGCGCGCCTCCAGCGCGCGCACGATCTCGAGGTGATGCTGCGCGCTCCTCTGCAGGTCCTCGGGCGTGTACTTCTGGAAGGTGCGCATCATCAGCGGCGCCTCGATCAGCGCGGCGAGCGCGCGCCCGAGCCGGGCGCTCGCGGCCGCCTCCTGCAGGCGGCGATGGAACTGGCTGTTGAGGTCCGCGATGCGCTCGAGATGGCCGACGCCCCGCTCGGCCGACTCGCGGTACTGCGCCTCGGCCAGGCGGCGCAGTTCCGCGATCTGCTCCGCCGTCGCGCGTATGGTCGCGCGCCGCGCGCCGTGCGATTCCAGCATCGCGCGCAGGTCGAACACCTCGTCGGAGTCCTCCTCGGTCCAGGTCGTGACCACGGCGCCGAGATTGGGCGTGAAATCGACCAGCCCCTCGGCATCGAGGCGGCGCAGCGCCTCGCGCACCGGCGTGCGGCTCACGCCGACGGCGGTCGCGATCTCCTGCTCGGTGAGGCGGGCGCCCGCGAGGTAGCGGCCGGCGATGATGCCGGAACGCACCGCTTCGTAGGCCCGGTCCACTGCGCGCACGGAAACGCCTCCCGCCCGCATTGTACCCGTCACGCGCGCCGGCGCGCGGAGGCGGGACCGGCTTTCGTCCGCCGCGCGCGCGCGGAGAACTGCGGCGCCCCCGGCGCTTCCAGGCCGGTCTCGGCCTTGCAGCGCGACTTCAGTTCCGCGATGTCCGTGAAGCCGCGGTCGAAGAGCGCGGGCGCGCCGCGCCTGGCCGCCATCTCCGCGCGCAATGCCCGGGTCGCCGCCGCATCCACGCGGTTGCCCTTCAGCACCACGCCGTAGCGGCGCGCGCCCTCGGCGCTGACGAGGCCGGCCTCGACGTCGAAGGCCACCTTCTCCGGCTCGCGCTCCAGCGGATCGCCGCAGCCGCCGCCGCCCCAGGTCTCGTACAGCAGCAGGTCGTCGGGCGCGACCCTGACGCGGTCCACCTTCGAGGGCAGCAGCTGCTCGCTGCCGTCGGCGCGCTTCAGGAGCTTGCGGCTGCGCGAGCCGGGCAGCCCGCCGTTCACGCCCCAGGGATAGGTGAGCCAGCGATCGTCGTGGATCGAGATCTCGCCGGGCTCGAGGATGCGATAGCCGATGCGGATGCCGTTGCCGCCGCGGAATCTGCCGGGTCCGCCGCTGTCCACGATCGTCTCGTAGGTGTCGATGCGCAGCGGGAAGTAGCTCTCGAGGAACTCGTTCGGCACGTTGGTGAACGAGGGCCACAGCGAGTGCCCGTCCGGGCCGTCGCCGAAGGGCTTGCCCGGGATGCCGCCGAAGCCGATCTGGTAGAGCTGGTACCACTCGCCGTCCTGGCGGTAGCCCGAGTACATGAAGTGCGGGCTGTCGGAGAACCCGGCGGCGCACATGAACGCCGGGTTGCCCTGGCCGAGCAGCCCGCCCAGCACGTCGAAGATGCGCCCGAGCGCGTGCGTGCGGCAGGAGAGGGCGGCGGGCTTCAGCGGCTTCAGCAGCGAGCCCTCGGGGATGCGCACCTCCATCAGGTCGTAGAAACCGTCGTTGAACAGGATCTGCGGGTCGAACACCATGATCATGTACACGCCCGCGAACATCTTGAACATCTCCTCGTTCAGCAGGAAGTTGATCGAGGAGACCGACTGCGGGTCGGTGCCGGCGAAGTCGAAGATGCACTTGTCCCCTTCGCGCCACATGGTGCAGGCGATCTTGTAGGGGCCCATGTTCATGCCGTCGTCGCAGACGTAGTCCTCGAAGTGCTGCTTCGTCTCCGGGACCGTGCGGCGGATCAGCTCGCGCATCGCGCGCCTGTTGCGCTCGAGCATGGCGTCCATCGCGGAATAGAACACGTCGTCGCCGAATCGGCGGCTGATCTCGATGCAGCGCAGCGCGGCGGTGCGCAGCGCCGCGACGATCGCGTGGAAGTCGGAGTAATTCCAGGTCGGCAGCCGGCAGTTGTGCAGGATGATCTTCAGCACGTCGTCCTGCAGTTTGCCGCCGCGGATGATCTTCACCGGCGGCACGGCCACGCCCTCCTCGTAGAAGGTGCGCGCATCGGTCGGCAGCGAGCCCGGCACCTTGCCGCCGACGTCGGTCATGTGGCCGAACATCGCGGCCCAGGCGATGACGCGGCCGTCCTTGTACACCGGCATCAGCAGCAGCCAGTCGTTGATGTGGCTGATGGCGCCGTTGCAGGAATACGGATCGTTGGTCAGGAATACGTCGCCTTCCTCGACCGTGCCGTCGTAGCCCTGCAGGAAGCCGTGGATGAAGGAGCCGAACTGGCCCACCACCATCTTGCCTTCGAGGTTCGCGATCAGCGGGAACTCGTCGTGCTGCTCGCGGATGCCGGGCGACATCGCGGTGCGGAACAGCACCGTGTCCATCTCGAAGCGCGCGTTGCGCAGCGCGCTCTCGATGATGTCGATGGTGACGGTGTCCACCTTGACCTTGCGGAAAGGCTTGCGGTTCTTCTGGATGATCTGCGCGGTCATCGCGCCCTCCTGGCGAGGCCCTGGTGCCGGTCGGGGTAAATCAGGATGTTGCCGAGCTTGTCGACGAGGCCCGTGTGCTTCGGCAGCACCACCGTGGTCGAGTCCATCTCGATCACGATCGCGGGTCCCTGGATGCGGTTGCCGGCCCTGAGCTTCGCGCGGTCGTAGACGACTGCCGGCAGGCGCCTGTGGTCGATGGTGACCGGTTGCCGGCCGATCGCGGCCGCCTTCGGATCGCGCGAGCCCTTCGCGATGGCGGGGCGCTTGACCCTGATGCCGCGGCCCTGCACCACGGCGCGCAGCGCCACGAACTCGTGATCGAGCGGCAGCGCGAAGGTGAACAGGCGCTGGTGCTCGGCGTCGAACGGCTCGGAGATCGCCTTGAGCCCGCGCTTCTTCAGGTCCTTCAGGTCCACGTCCACCGTGAGCCGCAGGCCCTGGCCGTGGTAGCGCACGTCCACCTGCCAGCTGCGCTTCATCTCGGCGGCCGGCACCTGCTCGCGCTCGAGCGCGGTCGCCGCCGCCGCCGAGAGCTGCTCGAGGATCTTGGCGATCTCGGCCGCGCTGGTTTCCGAGAACTTGCGGATCACGGTGCGCGCGGCCTCGTCGCGCAGTGCGGTGGTGGCATCGCCGAGCGCGCACAGCACGCCCGGCCCCGGCGGAATGATCGCCGGCCAGGAGCCGAGCAGCCTGGAGAGCGCGTTCGCATGCAGCGGACCCGCGCCGCCGAAGGCGATCAATGCGTAATCGCGCGGGTCGTGGCCCTGCTCGACGGAGACCAGGCGCAGCGCGCCCACCATGTTCTCGTTGACGATGTCGTAGATGCCCTGGGCCGCGTCTTCCAGCGACTTGCCGAGCGCGCCGGCGACCTTGCCGACCGCCGCCGCTGCGAGCTCGCGCTTGAGCTCGAGGTCGCCGCCCAGGCGCTGCATCGGCGGCAGGTAGCCGAGCACCACGTTGGCGTCGGTCACGGTCGGCTCGGTGCCGCCGCGGCCGTAGGCCGCAGGTCCCGGGTCCGCGCCCGCGGACTGCGGGCCGACGCGCAGCGCCTTCGTCAGTTCCGGCACGTGCGCGATCGAGCCGCCGCCGGCGCCGATGGAGCGGATGTCGACCGACGAGGCGCGCACGGTCACGTCGCCGACGGTGGTCTCGCGCCGCAGGCGCGGCACGCCGTTCATGATGAGCGCGACGTCGGTGGAGGTGCCGCCGACGTCCACGGTCAGCAGGTTCGGGAATCCCGCCTGCAGCGCGACCCACAGCGCGCCCGTGACGCCGCCCGCGGGGCCGGACATCAGCAGGTTGACGGGATATTCCTCGGCGGAGGCGGCGGAGGCGAGGCCGCCATCGGAGCGCAGGATGTGCAGGTTCACGCGCCCGGCGCGGCTGCCCAGCTTGTTCCGGAGGTTGTGCACGTAGCGCTGCACCACCGGGCGCACGTAGGAGTTCGCGACGGTGGTGACCGTGCGCTCGTACTCCTGCATCTCCGGCACGACCTCGGAGGACAGCGACACCGGCACGCCCGGCAGCACCGCGGAGGCGATCTCGCGGATGCGCCGCTCGTGCGCGTCGTTCGCGAACGCGTTGATCAGCGAGACCGTCAGCGCCTCGATCTTCGCGTGGCGCAGCTTCGCCAGCGCGTCGCGCAGCGTTGCTTCCTCGAGCGGGCGCACCACCTTGCCGCGCGCGTCCACGCGCTCGTCGGCCTCGATGGTGAGCGCGAGCGGCGCCATCGGCAGCGACTTGTTGTAGATCACCCAGCCGCCGAGACCGCCCGGCACGAAGGAGCGTGCGATCTGCAGTACCTGGCGATAGCCCTTGGTCGTGACGAGGCCGACTTTCGCGCCCGAACTCGTGAGCACGGTGTTGGTCGCGACGGTGGTGCCGTGCATCACGTGGTCGATCGCGGACGGGCTGATGCCCGCCTGCCTGCAGATGCGGTCGAGGCCGTGCAGCACGCCGACCGACTGGTCCTTCGGCGTGCTCGGCACCTTGGCGCTCCAGCTGCGGCCGCTCTTCTCGTCCACCAGCAGCAGGTCGGTGAACGTGCCGCCGACGTCGATGCCGAGTCTGTAGCTCACGTCGTCTCCTTCGCCGCCGGGAAGGTCCCGGCCTTCGTCAGCATGCCCGGCACCCTGCGGCCGGACTGTTCTTCGAGCCAGCGCGCGGTCTCGATCGTGCGCACGAGATCCAAGCCGGTCGCGACGCCCATGCGCGAGAGCATGTACAGCAGGTCCTCGGTCGGGATATTACCCGTCGCCGCCGGCGCGAACGGGCAGCCGCCGATGCCGCCGATGCTGGCATCGAGCGTGTCCACGCCGGCTTCGACCGCTGCGTACGCATTTGCGAGCCCGGTGTTGCGCGTGTTGTGGAAGTGGCAGCGCAGCCGCATGCCGGGCAGCGCCTCGCGCAGCCGGCCGAGCAAGTCGGTGACCTGCGCGGGCACGCCCGCGCCGATGGAATCCGCGATCGCGATCTCGACCGGTTCGCCGGCAGCGCAGTCGCGCGCGATGGCGACGACCTTTTCCGGCGCGACCTCGCCCTCGTAGGGGCAGCCGAAGGATGCGGAGATGGTGACCTGGGCGGGGAGGCCCGCGGCCTTCGCGGCGCGCGCCATCTCGAGCCAGGCGTCGATCGACTCGCGCGTCGTCGCGCCCTGGTTGCGCAGGTTGAAGGTGTCGGTCGCGACCACCACCATGCCGATCTCGTCGCAGCCGGCGGCCAGCGCCCGGTCGAAGCCGCGGCGGTTCAATACCAGGCCGATGGTGCGCACGCCGTCGTGGCGGGGCAGCGAGCGCACCAGCTCGTCGGCGTCCGCCATCTGCGGCACGCGCTTCGGGTTGACGAAGCTTGCGACCTCGATGCGCCGCGCGCCCGCGCCCACGATGCGCTCGATGAACTCGCGCCTGACGGCCTGCGGCAGCACGCCGGGCTCGTTCTGCAGCCCGTCGCGCGGCCCGACCTCGACGATTTCGACCTGGCGGGATGGCCTGATCACGCCGGAATTGTATACACTTGGGCGCGCCAATCCTAGGTTTAGCGCGGCCGTTGACCATGGCGGACGGTGGATTGTATACAGAATCAATGACCAAGAATGCCCCTTCGTCCGGCGCGCTCAGCGACCTGCGGGTGCTGGAACTCGGCACGCTGCTGGCCGGGCCGTTCTGCGGGCAGCTCCTGGGCGACATGGGCGCGGAGGTCATCAAGATCGAGCCGCCCGGGCAGGGCGACCCGATGCGGATCTGGGGCCGGCAGGCCGCGGGCGAGCCTTCGCTCTGGTGGCCGGTGATCGCGCGCAACAAGAAAGCAATCACGCTCGACTTGCGCCTGCCGCAGGGACAGGACCTCCTGAAGGAGTTGGCCGCGAAGTCGGATTTCCTGCTCGAGAACTTCCGCCCCGGCACGCTGGAGAAGTGGGGACTCGGCTGGGAACAGCTCTCGGCCGTCAACCCGCGCCTGATCATGATCCGCGTCTCCGGCTACGGGCAGACCGGGCCCTATGCGCACCGCGCGGGCTTCGGCGCGATCGGCGAGGCGATGGGCGGGCTGCGCTACGTGGTCGGCGATCCTTCCACGCCGCCCTCGCGCATGGGCATCTCCATCGGCGATGCGCTGGCCGCGACCTTCGCCTGCGTCGGCGCGCTCTCGGCGCTGCACCATCGCGAGCGCACGGGCCAGGGGCAGGTGGTGGATTCCGCGATCTACGAGGCCGTGCTCGCGATGATGGAATCTCTGGTCACGGAATACGACCAGACCGGCTACATCCGCGAGCGCACCGGCGCGATCCTGCCGAACGTCGCGCCCTCGAACGTGTACCCGACGAGCGACGGGCTGGTGCTGATCGCCGCCAACCAGGACACCGTATTCCGCCGGCTGTGCGAGGCGATGCAGCAGCCGGAACTGGCGCAGGATGCGCGTTACCTGACGCACCAGGCGCGCGGCGCGCGCCAGCAGGAACTCGACGCGCTGATCGCGCGCTGGACCGCGGGCCGGACCACGCGGCAGGCGCTGGCGCTGATGGATGCGCACGGCGTGCCGGCGGGGCAGATCTACCGGGCGCCGGAGATGCTCGAGGACCCGCATTTCGCGGCGCGCGAGGCGATCGTCAGGGTCGCGCACCCGCAGTTCGGCGAGCTGCGCATGCAGAACGTGGTGCCGAAGCTCTCGGCGACGCCCGGCGCGGTGCGCGCGCCCTCGCCGGCGCTCGGCGAGCACAACGAGGCGGTCTACCTCGGCCTGCTCGGCCTCGCGCGCGCCCGTTACGACGCGCTCCGGGCCGCGCGCGTCATCTGAACGAGTAGCTCACGTCCAGGCCGTAGCTGCGGCCGGGCGAGTCGTGGATGAACGCGCCGCCGAACTCCGGCGCCACGATCACCTCCTGCAGGTATTCCTTGTCGGCCAGGTTGCGGCCCCAGGCGGTCGCGGTCCACCGATTGGCGCGCAGCGACAGGCGGGCGTTGAACACCTCGTAAGGATCGCGCTTCTGCTTGCCGTAGTTGCCCTGGCCGAAGCCGAATGCCGTCGGCAGGTTCGGCACCGTCTCGTCCTGCACCGGGTGGAACCAGGTCTCGCCGACGAAGGTGCCGTCGACGCGCAGCGCGAGCTCCAACCCGGAACCGCCCAGCGGCGCGGTGAACTCGGCGCCGAGGTTGCCGGTGTACTCCGGCGAGTACGGCAGCTCGTTGCCGTTGGTGTACGGGCGCCCGTTGTAGCGGTCGATCTCGCCGTCGGTGTAGCCGATGCCGCCGAACAGCGAGATGTTGTCGGTCGCGCGCCAGCGGAAGTCGAACTCGGCGCCCTGGATGGTGACGTCGTCGAGATTGGTGACGGCGCGCAGCAGGCCGAACGGGCCGGCGAAGAAGTTGAAGAACTGCATGTCCTCGACTTCGGTGTAGTAGATCGCGCCGTTGAGCGACAGCGTGCGGTCGAGCAGGTTCGACTTGAAGCCGACCTCCGCCGCCTTCGACACCTCCTTGCGGTAGTCGTCGCCCACCTCGGTCAGGTTGCGGGTCGAGGTCGGCGTGCAGTCCGGCAGGCCGAGCGGCAGGCTGAAGCCGAGACCGGTGTCGAACAGCGTGCTGGGCCCGAGGCAGAGGCCGCCGTAGAACACGTTGACCGTCGCGGCGCTGCCGGAGGAGTTGAAGCCGCCGCTGCGGAAACCGTAGCCGTAGGAGGCGTACAGCGCGGTCTCGTCCGTGACCTTCCAGTTCAGCGAGACCTTGGGTTGCAGCTGGCTGTAGTCCTTGGAGCGGCTCGGGATGCCGGTGGTCGCGAACGCCGGGTTCACGGTGTACGCGGGGTTGATGAACGGATTCGAGAAGAAGGCGAAAGTCGGGGTCTGCGCGAAGGCGTTGGCGCCGGTCGGCACGTGGTTGTCCACCTCGCGCTCCTCGACGTCGTAGCGCAGGGCGAGGGCGAGCTCGACGCCCTCCTTCAGGTCGTAGGCGATCTGGCCGAAGCCCGCGTACACCGTGCTGTTGAAGGTGTCGTCGTACAGCAGGTCGGTGGGGTTCGGCCCGGAGGTCGGCACGAATCCCTGCGCCAGGAAGTCCTGCGTCAGCGAGGCGCCGGTCTGGTCGGCGCCCTGCGAGACGACCACGTGGCGCTCGATGTCGGCGATATAGAGGCCGGCGACCCAGCGCAGCCGCTGGTCGCCCGGCGAGGTCAGGCGCAGCTCGAGGCTCATGTCCTCCTGGTCGCGCTGCTGGTACTGGTAGCCGCCGCAGGTGGTCGGGCCGTACGGGGGCTGGAAGGAGGAGTTGTAGGCCTGCGGCGAGAGTATGACCGGCGCGTCGCCCAGGATCGATCCGCCGTAATTGAACGGCGGCGGAAGCGGTGTATCCGCGAATCGCGCCGGGAAGGACTCATTGCAGGAAGGCGTGAACGCATACAGGTAGAACGCGTCGCTCGCGCCGTCGGTCAGGAAGAAGTTGGTCTGGTCGTTCCAGGCGAACACGCCGGTCAGCGTGCCGAGGCCGACGTCCCAGTCGCCCTTGATCGAGAAATTCCTGTTCTCCTGCTCGTTTTGCGGAATGATGTTGTTGGTGTAGAAGAAACCATGGTCGTTCGGGTCCTCGTCGAAGGGCGGGGCGCCGAAGATCGCCGCCGCCTCGAAGAAAGACACCGCGGCGTTGAAGTTGATGGCGCCGGACTCGACCTGCGAGTACTTCGCCTTGACGTCGACGCTGCCGTTCATGGCGTCGAACATCAGCCGTCCCGAGGCGCCGGTCTCCTCGAAGTAGTCGATGCAGTCGTCGCAGTCGAGCAGCGTGTTGGTCCACTGGCCGTCGGTGCTGCGCGTGTAGAGCGAGAGGCTGCCCTTGGCGACGTCACCCAGCAGCCCGCTGGCGTAGAGGTTGCCCTTGTAGGTGTTGTCGCTGCCGACGCCGGCGCCGAGCTCGAACTCGGGCGTGTCGCCGGGCTGGCGCGTGGTGATGATCATGGCGCCGGCCAGGGCGTTGCGCCCGTAGAGCGCGCCCTGCGGGCCCTTCAACACCTCGATCTGGGTGACGCCGTTGAGCTCCTGGTTGAGCGCATTCGGGTTGGTCTGCAGCACGCCGTCCACCACCAGCGCGAAGTTGGTCTCGGCGTCGCGGCCGGTATTGATGCCGCGGATCACGACCTGCAGGTCGCCAGCCTCGGCGGTCTGCACCTGCGCCACGCCCGGCGTCAGCGCGATGAAGTCGGTCGGCCGCTCGATGCCCGCCGACTCGATCTCCTCGTCGGTGAAGGCCTGGACCGTGACCGGCACGTCCTCGATCTTCTCGGCGCGCTGGCGGGCGGTGACCACGACCTCGGGCAGCTGCGACGACTGGGCGGCGGCGTCGGCCGAGGCGAGCACGGCCGCGATGGCGGCGGCCAGGACGGTCGGGCGGTGCATGAGGTGCTGCATGGGTTCCTCGCAGGCGGTTGGGGCGGCAAACCCTTTCGTTGTATACAAAACGGGCCGCTGGATCATACTCTTTGCTTTTAGTTGGCCGCAATACAGGGGTCTGCCCTGACAACGGTATACAGCCAGACCTTAAATGGGGACGCATCCCATTTAACATGCGCTTAAATGGGATGCGTCCCCAATTAACTAAGCTGCGGGCATGACGGCGCTCACCCTGTTCGAGAAGATCTGGCGCGCTCACGAGGTGCTGCCCGAGACCGCCGAAGCGCCCGCGGTCCTGTACGTCGACCTGCACCTGACCCACGAAGTCACCTCCCCGCAGGCCTTCACGCTGCTGGCCGCCCGCGGCCTGCGGGTCCACCGCCCGGAGCGCACGCTGGCGACGCTCGACCACGCCACGCCCACCGAGTCGCAGCAGGTGTTCGGCGGCGTGCCGATCCGCATGGAGTCCGCGGCGCGGCAGATCGCGGCACTCGAGGAGAACTGCGCCGCCGCCGGCATCGAGCTCTTCGGCCTGCGCGACGCGCGGCGCGGCATCGTGCACGTGATCGGGCCCGAGCAGGGACTCACGCAGCCCGGCATGACCATCGTCTGCGGCGACAGCCACACCAGCACCCACGGTGCCTTCGGCACGCTCGCCTTCGGCATCGGCTCGACCGAGGTCGCCCACGTGTTCGCGACGCAGTGCCTGCTGCAGCGCAAGCCGAGGACCCTCGCGGTCGACATCCAGGGCCGGCTGCCGGCGGGCACCAGCGCGAAGGACCTGGTGCTCGCGCTGATCGGCCGCATCGGCGTCGCCGGCGGCGCGGGCCAGGTCATCGAATACCGCGGCCCCGCAATCCGCGCGCTGTCGATGGAGGAGCGCATGACGGTCTGCAACATGTCCATCGAGGCCGGCGCGCGGGCCGGCATGATCGCGCCGGACCAGACCACCTTCGAGTACCTGCGCGGCCGGCCGCGGGCGCCGCAGGGCGACGCCTGGGGGCGCGCGCTCGAGCGCTGGCGACGGCTGCCGGGTGACGAGGGCTGCACTTTCGATCGCGTCGTCGAGTTCGACGCCGCGGCCGTCGAGCCGATGATCAGCTACGGCACGAATCCCGGCATGGTCGTCCCGATCACCGGGCAGGTGCCCGCTGCCGAAGGCGAGTCGTTCCGCAAGGCCCTGCATTACATGGGTTTCGAGCCCGGCGAGACGCTCGCCGGCAGGCCGATCGACCTGGTGTTCGTCGGCAGCTGCACGAACGCGCGCCTCTCGGACTTGCGGCAGGCGGCCTCGCTGCTGCGCGGCCGCAAGGTCGCGCGCGGCGTGCGCATGCTCATCGTGCCGGGCTCGCAGCAGGTCAAGCAGGCCGCGGAGGCAGAGGGCCTGCACACGGTGTTCATCGAGGCCGGGGCCGAGTGGCGCGAGTCCGGCTGCTCGATGTGCGTCGGCATCAACGGCGACATCGCCGCGCCCGGCCGTTACGTCGTGAGCACCAGCAACCGCAACTTCGAGGGCCGCCAGGGCCAGGGCGCGCGCACGCTGCTCGCGAGCCCGGCGACCGCGGCGGCCTGCGCGGTCACCGGGCGCATCTGCGATCCGCGGGAGTTCGCGGCATGAGCGGGCATCGCGCGGAGGGCGGGCGCGCTGCAGAGGGCGTGCGGGTCATCCGTTCGCGCACGGTGGTGCTGCCGGTCGCCGACGTGGACACCGACCAGATCGTGCCCGCGCGCTTCCTCACGACGACGTCGCGCGAGGGACTCGGGCGCGCGCTGTTCGCGGACTGGCGCTACGACGCGATGGGGCGCCCCAGGGCGGACTTTGTGCTGAACCGGCCGGAAGCGGCCGATTGCGGGATCCTGGTGGCCGGTCCCAATTTCGGCTGCGGCTCCTCGCGCGAGCACGCGGCCTGGGCGCTGCTGGACGCCGGCTTCCGCGCCGTCGTCAGCAGCTCGATCGCGGACATCTTCTTCACCAATGCGCTGAAGAACGGGCTGGTGCCGGTGCGCGCGGACGCCGAGACCCACGCCTGGCTCTTGTCCCACCCCGGCGCCGTGGCGGAGGTGGACGTGGCCCGCGGCATGCTGCGCCTGCCCGGCGGGCGCGAGGCCCCCTTTGCGCTCGACCCGTTTGCGCGGCACTGCCTGGTGCAGGGCCTGGACGAGCTGGGCTACCTCCTGTCGCGGCTGCCCGACATCCAGGCGTGGGAAAACACGCGCAGAGCGTGAACAATTCCCGCTTTCAGCGGGTCCAAATGGCCGCTGCGGGACGAAGTCCGATAAGCTGTTTTCGGGAACCCCGCGCACTACGGAGAGGAACGCCATGATCGCCAACAAGACATATGTGGTCCTGCCGGTTGCGCTCGCTGCGCTCGCGCTGGCCGCCTGCGGCAGCAAGACGCCTGAGACATCCGAGGACCCGGCCGTGCAGGCGCAGATCGAGGAAGACGCCGAGCTGAAAGCCAAGGAGGAGGAGCTTGCGCGGCGCGAAGCCGAACTCGCACTGAAGGAGAAGGAGCAGGAGCTCGCGCGGCGCGAGGCCGACCTCGCGAAAGCGACCTCCCGGCCCGCCGCGAAGAAGCCGGCGCCGGCACCGGCGCCCGCGCCGCAGGTGGCCGCGGGACCGAAGCAATACACGGTGCCGGCGGGCACCTCGATCTCCGTCGAGCTGCCGGCCGCGATCTCGAGCAAGACCGCCAGGGTCGGCGACCGCGTCTCGGCATACCTGACATCCGACCTGGTCGTCGACGGCAAGGTGCTCGCGAGGGCGGGCGGGTTGCTGCAGGGCTCGGTCAGCTCGGTCGTGTCGGGCAGCCAGAGGATCGGCGGCACGCCGGAGCTCGGGCTCAGGTTCGACAACCTGACGCTCGCGGATGGCAACGACACGCCGGTGAACGGCACGGTCACGCAGGTCGCGGAGAAGAGCGACACCGCGCGCGACACGGCGAAGATCGTCGGTGGCGCCGCGGCCGGTGCCGTGATCGGTCACCAGGTGGACGGCGACAAGGGCAAGATCATCGGCGGCCTGCTGGGCGCCGCGGCCGGCGCGGCCGCCGCCAAGAAGACCGGCACCGAGGTCGAGCTGCCCGCGGGCACGGTGCTCGGCTTCACGCTGAACTCGCCCGTCACCGTCACGATGTAGCCAAAGTAAATGGGGACGCATCCCATTTAAATTGAATGCTGCGGTCAAGAGGGGACGCATCCACACCGGATGCGTCCCCTTTTTAATCGGGATGCGTCCCCTTTATAGGTTGCGACGCAGCCAGGCGAAATCCGCGGCGTCGATGTCGGCGATGAGCGCCGCGCGGCGCAAGTCGAGGTCCGTGCGCGCGGGGTCCTGCGCGCGGTCCGCCAGCCATTCCGCCCGCCGCACCACCAGCTCGCTCCAGGCCAGCGGCTCGCCGCGCGTGTAGGCGGTCAGCGCCGCCGCGTGACGCCGCGCCTCGCGGAAGTCGCCGTGGCGCAGGCTGAACTCGATCGCGAGCCGCCGGAACTCCAGGTGATTGTGGCTGACGCAGCCGCGCGCCAGCAGTGCCTCGCCCTGCGCCAGCAACTCGCGCGCGCGCTCCGCGTTCGGCGTGAACAGCGCCTGGATCCCGAGGCACCACGGCCCGCAGTAGCTGGCCGCGACCTCGAGCGCGAGCGCCGAGGCCTGCCGCAGCAGCACCTGTCCGTCCGCGCCGCCGCCCTGTTCGGCGAGCGCATGGCCGAGCTGCGCCATCAGCTCCGCCTCGAATCGCCGCGCGCCGAGCTGCCGTGCCAGCATGAGCCCGCGCTCGCCGTATCCGGGGACACGGGCGTAATCGCCGCGGTAGATCGCGATGCTCGAGGCGGTGTCGAGCGCGAGCAACTCCGAGCGCGGGTCGCCCAGGCGCCGGGACTCGGCGATCGCGGCCTCGCAGCCGGCCATGCCCTGGCGCATCTCGCCGCAGAAGGCCTGCGTGATCGCGAGCATCGGTGCGTGCGACAGCGCGAGCCCGGCGGCGCCCTCGGCGCCCGCCTGCTCGACGCAGCGCGCGTAGTGGTCGCGGGCCGTCTGCATGTGGCCGCGCTGGTAACGTGCGTCGCCCAGGCCGCCATAGGCGCGCGCCTCGTCCACCGGCGACTTCGCCCGCCGCGCGAAGGCCAGCGCCTGCTCGTGCGCGGCGAGACACTCCTCCAGCTCGCTGCGCGGGAAATGGATGTTGCCGCGCAGCGTCCACAGCTGCGCGAGCAGTTCGGGGCGGTCCTGGCCGGCGAGCAGCGCCTCCGCGCGCTCGAGCGCTGCCAGCGCCTCGTCGTAGCGGTCCACGATCCTGAGCGCATTCGCGAGCCCCATGCGCGCGCGCACTTCGGTGAGCGCGTCGGGCCGCAGGTCCACCACCTCGCGGAAGGTCGCGATGGCGTCGTGCGTGTGGCCGGTGCGCGTCTGCAGTTCGCCGAGCAGGCAGCGTGCGGCGCAGAAATCCGCCGGATCGCGCGCGAGCGCCGAAGCGCGTCCGGCGAACTCGAGCGCGCGGTCGAGCCGGAACGCCTCGGCCTCGGCCGTGGCCGCGTCGATGCAGGCGCGCGGCGCGGCCGGATCGGCGGCCTCGGCGAGATGGCCGGCCCGCAGGCCCGCGTCGCGCCCGGCGTACCAGGCGCCCGCGCGCGCGTGCAGCTCGCGCCGGGTGGACTTCAGGATGGAGGCGTACACCGCCTCGCGCAGCAGCGCATGCGTGAAGGCCACCTCGCCGCCCTCGACCGCGAGCATGCCGGCGTCCACCAGCGCCTCCGGCGCCGCGCCATCCGCGAGCGCGGCGAGCGCCTCGCGCGGGAAACGCAGGCCGAGCACCGAGGCGGCGAGCAGCAGCTGCCGGTCGCGCGCCGGGAGCCGATCCATGCGCGCGAGCACCAGCGCCTGCACGGAGCCGGGCAGCGAACGCTCGCCCGCGTCCGCGGCCCGCAACAGCTGGTCGAGGAACAGCGGATGGCCCTGGGCGCGGCGGATGCAGTCGGCGACCACGTCCCCGGACAGGCCCGGGTGCGCGGCCGCGATCTCGAGCGCCTCGTCGTCCGAGAGCGGCGCGAGATCGAGCGTCGTCAGCGGACAGCCGCGCGCCCGCGCGCGCCAGGCGGCATCGATCGGGTCCTCGTCGGGGCGCACCGACACCACCAACAACGCGCGCTGCGTCGCGACCGAGGCCGCGAGTTCGCCGAGGCGCGCGGCTTCCTCGCCGCCGGCGTAGTGCAGGTCCTCGATCACGAGCAGGATCGGCGCCTCGGCGCAGGCGGCCTCGATCATGCGCCGCATCGCATCCAGCCGCCCGCGCTCCAGGGCCTGCGCGTCGACATTGCGCTCGATCGAGGCCTGGCCGGGCGACAGCGGCGCCCCCGCGAGCCCGCTCGCGTGCAGGATGCTGTCGGCGGGCAGGCGGCCGTTTGCGATCGCCTGCTGCACGGCGCGCCCGCGGTCATCGGACGAGGCGTCGGCGCGCAGTCCCAGCAGGCTCGCAAACAGCGCCGCCAGTGGCCGGCGCGCCTTGACCTGGCCGAAGTCGAGCACCTGCACGCGATGGCAGCCGACGCCGCGCGCGGCGGCCGCTTCCGCGAGCGCGTCCAGCAGGCGGGTCTTGCCGATGCCGGCCTCGCCGCGCACCACGATCGTGCGGCCGCGGCCGCTCACGATCGTGCGCTCGAGCAGCGACACCATGAGGCCGAGTTCCGCGTGCCGGCCGACGAAGGGCGTCGCATGCGGCATGGCGCCGCGGCGCAGGTCGCCGGACAGCAGTGTCTCGCCGGGCGCCGCGCTCGCCGCCAGCGCTTCCGCTTCCAGCATCGGCTCGCCGGAGAGCGGGAAGGGTCCGTGGACGCGCGTCGGCAGCAGCGCGCCCTGGGCGACGCCGATCGCGGGATCGCTGCCGGCGAAGGCCTGCTGCAAGGCCTCGGCCGCGCGCAGCGCGCGTTGCGGCTCGTTGCCCGAGATCGCATCGAGCCCGAACACGGCGTTCAGCCGGTCCCCCGACAGCCGGTCCGCCACGCCGCCTTGCGCGGTGACGCATTCGTCGAAGGCCTGCTGGCAGCGCTGCGCGAGCTCGCGCAGTTCCTCCGGGTCGAGCGCGCGGCGCTGCGCGTCGAATCCCGGCAGCCTCAGGGCGAGCACCACGCCGGTGCGTACCGTGGCATCGTCGGCGGACGATGACACGGGGGCGGGCGTGGAACCGGTCGCGTCGGACGCAGCGTCGTCCTCGCCCGGCAAGGGCTCGAGCTCCGCTCCGGCCGCGGCACGGCGCTTCTTCATCAGCTCGCGATAGAGCGCCTCGGTCGCGGGCTCCGGCGCGAGGTCGAGTTCGCGGCGCAGCAGCGCGCGGCATTGCTGGTACTGGCGCAAGGCGTCGGTGTAGCGGCCGGCGCGCGCGCAGGCCTCCATCAGCTCGCGATGCGCGGGCTCGTTGAGCGGCTCGAGCGCCAGCAGGCGGTTGAGCGCGTCGATCTCGCCGGCGGCGTCGCCGGCTTCGCGGCTGAGGCGCGCGAGCATCTGCATCGCGGAAGACTGGTCGCGGCGCAGCGTGCGCCGTTCCATGCCGAGCCACTCGTCGAAGGCGCCGGAATGCGCGTCGAAGCCCTCGAGCAGCTCGCCGGTGGACAGTGTCAGCGCGGCGCGCAGCGACGCCGGCGTGGACTCCAGGAGCAGCGCGCGCAATTGCATGACGTCCACCTCGATCTCGGCGGCATCGAGCGCGACCTGCAGCGTGTCCGCGCGCAGCAGCGAATGGGCCCTGGCGGGCAGCGAGCGGCGGATGGCGGACAGGGCCTGGCGCAGGCTGGTGCGGGCCGACTCGCCGTCGGCTTCCTCCCAGAGCAGGGCCGCGAGCTTTTCGCGGCTCTGCGGCTGGCCCTGCTGCATGGCCAAAAAAGCCAATAACGCCCGGCACTTACGAGCGGTCAGGGGCAGCGGCTTGCCGCTGCGATCGCGAAACTCGCAGCCCCCCAGAAGCTGGATCTGAAGCAGTGCCAACGGCCCCTCCCTTGGAGAGCGCAGTTTTCACGCTTTTTTCACGCCTGTCGAGACGGGACGCTCACGGCCGCCGCCTATAAATGCGCCCACGGTAAAGGGGACGCGTCCCTTTATCGGCACTGCGGGTAAAGGGACGCGTCCCCTTTATGAGGAGTTGCGGATGATCCTGAAAGATTCGCGCGGTCTGCCGGTTTCGACCGGGAGCGATGCCGCGCTCGAGAGCTACGAGAAGGCGGTGCTGGAGACGCACGGCTACTTCGGCAACCCGCTGGAATCGCTGGACGCGGCGCTGGCGGAGGATCCCGACTTCGCGATGGCACATGCGCTCAAGGCCGGCCTCGCGGTGATGTGTTCCGAGCAGGGCGCGCTGCCGCTGATCCGCCAGGCCATCGAGGCCGTCGAGCGCATCGGCCACCGCGCGTTGCCGCGCGAGCGTGCGCACATCGCCGCCGCGCGCGCCTGGCTGGACGGCGACTTCCGGCGCTCGCGCGAGCTCTACAACGCCATCGCCATCGAACACCCGCGCGACCTGGTCGCGATCCAGGCCGCGCACGTCATCGACTTCTTCCTCGGCGACTCGCTGATGCTGCGCGACCGCGTGGCGCAGGCCCTGCCGCACTGGAACGACGACGTGCCCGGCCACGGTTACCTGCTCGGCATGTACGCCTTCGGCCTCGAGGAAATGGCGAACTACACGCGCGCCGAGGACGTCGGCCGCCGCGCGCTCGACCTGAATGCGCGCGATCCCTGGGCGGTGCACGCTGTCGAGCACGTGTTCGAGATGCAGGGCCGCGTGCACGACGGCGTCGAGTGGCTGCAGGCCACCGCGCCCGACTGGCAGGAATCCGCGCTCGCGTTCCACAACTGGTGGCACCTGGCGCTGCATTACATGGAGCTCGGCGAAAACCAGGCCGCGATCGACCTCTACGACCGCGTGATCCACCCGAAGCCGAGCGCGATCGCGCTCGAGCTGGTGGACGCCTCGCAGTTCCTGTGGCGCATGACGCTGCGCGGCGTCGACACCGGCGGGCGCTGGGCGGAGCTCGCGGACTGCTGGGCCGGTCCCGCGGAGGGCGGCTTCTACGTCTTCAACGACCTGCACGCGCTCATGGCCTATGCCTCGGCGGGCCGCGAGGACCAGGTCCAGCGCATGCTCGCGACGCTCGAGCAGCGCGCCGGCGACGCCGATCTCAACGGTCGCCTGACGCGCGACATCGGGCTGCCGCTGGCGCAGGCGATCGTCGCGACGGTGGAGCACAAGCCGGCGAAGGCCGCAGCGCTCCTGCTGCCGATCCGCAGCCGCACGAACGTGATCGGCGGCAGCCACGCGCAGCGCGACCTGTTCCAGCTCACCGGCATCGAAGCCGCGCTGCGCGCGGGCCAGGGCAAGCTCGCCCGCGCGCTCGCCTCCGAGCGCACCGAGGCGAAGCCCGCGAGCCCGTCGAACTGGCAGCTCACGGCGCGGGCGCTGGAGCTCGTGGGTGACGCGCAGGCGGCCACCGCGGCGCGCGAGCACGCGGAGCTGCGCCGCCGCGCGCAGCTGCGTCGCGCCGCCGCCTGATAAATGGGGACGCATCCCATTTAACTACCTAAGTGGGATGCGTCCCCAATTAACCAGCAAAGGAGAGTGATGGTGTTTTCGAAACTGTTTTATCGGGGCCTGCCGGTGCCGCTGCTGATCGTTTCAGCGGCCGTCATGCAGGGGTTTGCGGTACACGCGTTCGCGCAGGAAGCCGTGCAGGCGGAAGTGGTCGCGGGCGTCGAGCCGGAGCGGCAGGACTGCCGTCCGGTCGAGCGCCTCGGCGGCAAGGTGAAGATTCGCAAAGCAGAGTGCCGCGGCCAGCCGTGAAATCAGAAGAGTCAGGCTCCTTTTCTGCACGGCCAGAAAGGAGTCTGACGCCTTCGTTGCCTGATCGCCGATTGTCGAGCGCGGCCGACCGATAGCGGCTACCATGCACTCAAGTTGGCGACGCCGCCGCGGCGCCGCCGATGATCCCGAAACCCATGGACATGACGCACGCGATGTGGCGCCGCCCGTCGCGCACCGGCGCTTTGACCTGCGCCGGCGCGACGCCGTGCGTCGTGAGGCCGCGCGAACTGTGAACCGCGACCCGCCCGGTTCCAGGACTTTATGGAATGATGAAAAACACAGGGAGAATGAAGATGTTCACAAGAATCCTGCACCGCGGCCTGCCCACGTCACTGCTGCTCGCGGTCGCGGCCATCCTGCAGGCGCTCGCCGTCGGTGCGTTCATCTAAGACTGCCGGTGCGCGTCCCGTTAAATGGGATGCGTCCCCAATTAAAGTTGCAGCGGGAGTTCGCGCAGCCGCCGGCCGGTGAGCGCGAACACTGCGTTGGCGACCGCAGGCCCCACCGGCGGCACGCCGGGTTCGCCGACGCCGCCGGGGCGCTCCCGGCTCGGAACGATGTGCACCTCGACCCGCGGCATCTCGTCGAGGCGCAGCACGCGGTAATCGTGGAAGTTCGACTGCTGCGGCCGCCCCTCGCGCAGGTCGATGCGGCCGTGCAGCACGGCGCCCAGCCCGAAGGCGATCCCGGATTCCATCTGCGCGACCACGCCGTCGGGATTGACCGCGACACCACAGTCGATGGCGCAGACCACGCGGTGCACGCGCAGCGCGCCTTCTGTGACCGACACCTCCGCCACCTGCGCGACCCAGCTGCCGAAAGACTCATGCACGGCGATGCCGCGCGCGCGGCCCGCGGGCAGCCTGCTGCCCCAGCCGGCGCGCTCCGCGGCCAGGTTCAGCACGCCGAGATGCCGCGGGTGCTTTGCGAGCAGCGTGCGGCGGTACTCGAGCGGATCGCGGCCGGCCGCTGCCGCGAGCTCGTCGATCATCGACTCCATCGCGAAGGCCGTGTGCGTGTGGCCGACCGAGCGCCACCACAGCACCGGAATGCCGGTCTGCGGCGAATGCAGGTCCACGAGATGGTCCGCGAGGTCCTTGACGTAGGGCGAGTCGGCCACGCCCTCGACGGAAGTGACATCCACGCCGTCCTTCACCATCGCCGATTCGAACGGTGTGCCGGCGATGATGGACTGGCCGACGATCGTATGCGTCCAGGCGGACGGCAGCCCGTCGGCGCCGACGCCGACGCGCAGCCGGTGCAGGTACGCCGGGCGGTAATAGCCGCCGCGCGTGTCGTCCTCTCGCGTCCACACCGTCTTGACGGGCCTGCCGGCGGATTTCGCGACATGCACGGCCTCGGCGATGAAATCGGAGGTCGGCGTCGCGCGCCGGCCGAAGCCGCCGCCTAGGAACATCGTGTGGATCTCGACTTGCTCGGGCTTGAGTCCCGCGATCGCGGCGGCCACCTGCTGGTCGACGCCCTGGAACTGCGTGCCGGTCCAGATCTCGCACTTGTCGGCGGAGATGCTGACGGCACAGTTGAGCGGTTCCATCGCCGCGTGCGCGAGGTAGGGCACGGAGTATTCCGCCTCCGTCACGCGCGCGGCCCTCCCGATTGCGGCGGCGGCGTCGCCGGCCCGCGCGGCCACGGCGCCGGGCTTTGCGGCGAGTCCGCGGAACTCCTCGCGCAGGCGGTCGCTGTCGAGGTCGGCGTTCGGGCCGGCATCCCACTCGATCACGAGCGCGTCGCGCCCCTGCCTGGCGGCCCAGAAATGATCCGCGACGACCGCCACGCCGGAAGGCACCTGGAACACGTCGCGCACGCCGGCCACCGCGCGCGCCGCGGCCGCATCGAAGGACTTCACCCTGCCGCCGAATGACGGCGAACGCGCGACGACCGCGGTCAGCAATCCTTCGAAGTGCACGTCGAGGCCGAACTGCGCGCGGCCGGTGATCTTCTCGGGCGTATCCAGGCGGCGCGTGGGCTTGCCGATCAGCTTCCACTGGCCGGGATCCTTGAGGGTCACCGCATCGGGCGGAGCGAGTTTCGCCGCCGCGTCCGCGAGTTCGCCATAGCGCACAGTCTGGGCGCCGCAGATCACCCTGCCGCTGTCCGTGCGGCAATCGGCCGCGGCCACGCCGAAGCGCTCCGCGGCCGCGGCGACCAGTAGCGCCCGGGCGAGGGCGCCGGCCTGGCGATAGCGGTCGAACTCCGACCAGGTGCTGGTCGAGCCGCCGGTCATCTGCGCACCGAAGGCGGTGTGGGCATAGACCGGGGCGACCGGCGCGTGCTCGACGCGGATCTTGGTCCAGTCCGCATCCAGCTCCTCGGCGATCAGCATCGGCAGCGTGGTCCAGATGCCCTGGCCCATCTCCGAATGGGCGAGCAGCACGGTGACGCTGTCGTCGGCGCCGATGCGCAGGAACGCATTGGGCGGTGGCAGCGCAGGCGCGGCGGGCTGCGCGAGCGCGAAGCGCCGTGCGCCGGGCACGAAGAAGGCGATGACCAGGCCGCCGAGCGCAGCGCCGGCGGCGATGAAATCGCGGCGCGAGAGGATGACGGCGTTCATGCGGCGCCTCCCTTGCGGGCGAGTTCCGCCGCGCGGTGCACCGCGGCGCGGATGCGCTGGTAGGTGCCGCAGCGGCAGAGGTTGCCAACGAGCGCGGTGTCGATGTCGGCATCGGTCGGACTGCGGTTTCCGGCGAGCAACGCCGCGGCCGCCATGATCTGGCCCGACTGGCAATACCCGCACTGCACCACGTCGAGCTCGGTCCAGGCCTGCTGCACAGGATGATCGCCGTTCGCCGAGAGGCCCTCGATCGTCGTGATCCTGCGCCCCTTCGCCATCGCGAGCGGCGTGATGCAGGAGCGCGTGGCCTGGCCGTCCAGGTGCACCATGCAGGCGCCGCACTGGGCGATGCCGCAGCCGTACTTGGTGCCGGTCAGGTGGAGCAGGTCGCGCAGCACCCAGAGCAGGGGCATGTCCGCGGGCGCGTCGACTTCCCTGGTCACGCCGTTGACCTCGAGCTTCATGGAAGGCCTCCCTTAATGGGGACGCATCCCGATTAATCTAATCGGGATGCGTCCCCAATTAACAATTAAACCAGCATTTCGAGGGCGGAGGAGGCGGCGGCGAAGCGCTTCTGCAACGAAGGCAGCAAGTCGCGCACCGCCGCCAGATCGCCGCGTTTCGCGGCGGCCTCCGCCTGAATCGCCACGACCTCGAGCCGCCCGGCGCCGAGGTTCGCGCTCGCGCCCACGATCGTGTGCGCCGAACGGTGCATCAGCTCACGGTCGCCGCTCGCAAGACCCGCCTCGAGGTCGCGCAGGCACTTGGCCATGCTCGCGACGAAGGTCTCGACCAGTCCCTTCGCCAGCGCCGCATCGCCCATCGTCGCCTCGTGAAACCGCGCGAGCGAGATCTCGGGCTTGTCCGCCATCGTGCGCTCGGGCGCCGCCGGCCGCACCACGTGCCGCCCGGTGCGCGTGCCGACCGGCGGCGCGAACTTCTCCAGCACCGCCTCCAGCCGTTCGCGCTCCAGCGGCTTTGCGATCACCTCATCCATGCCGGCCTCGCGGCATTCCGCCACCTGTTCCGGCATCGCATTCGCCGTCAGCCCGACGATCGGCAGGCTGCGTCCGGCGGCGCGCAGGCGCCGCGTCGCCTCCAGGCCGTCCATCACCGGCATCTGCACGTCCATCAGCACCAGGTCCACGCGCTGCTCCTCGAGCCGCGCGATCGCCTCGGATCCGTCGTTCGCCAGCAGCACGTCGCAGCCCGCGCGCTCGAGGAACAGCTGCGCCACGCGCTGGTTCACCGGATTGTCCTCGACCAGCAGCACGCTGCGCCCGCGCCGGTGGTGCTCCTCGACGATCAGGTCGCGCGTCACGATCGCGCGCAGCCGCTGCGTGAACTCCTGCCCCTGGTGCGCGAGCACGCGCTCGAGCGTGGCCAGCAGCTCGCGCCGCCGCATCGGCTTCGAGAGCTGCCCCGCGAATCCCAGCTCGCGCAGCTCCTGCCGGTTCGAGCGGTCGTCGATGGAGCTGTAGAGCACGAGCCGCAGCTCCGCGATCGCGGCGGTCGCGCGGATGCGCCGCGCGAACTGCAGGCCGTCGATGCCCGGCATGCGGTGGTCGGTCAGCACCGCCTGGAACGGCGCGCCCGATTCCGCCGCGCGCTCCAGCACCGAGAGCGCCTCGATCGCGGAGGCGGCGGTCTCGACCTCGTAGTCCGCCGCGCGCAGGATCTCGGCGATGACGCGGCGGTTGGTCTCGCTGTCGTCCACCACCAGCACGCGCCGGCCCTCGACGGCGGCCTTCGCGGGCGCCGCGCTCCCGGCGCCTGCGGAAGCCGCGGGCAGCCTCGCGGTGAACCAGAACGTGGAACCCTCGCCGGGCGCGCTGGTCGCGCCGACTTCGCCGCCCATGAGCTCCGCGAGCCGCTTGACGATCGAGAGGCCGAGGCCGGTGCCGCCGTACTGGCGCGCGGTCGAGGCGTCCGCCTGCGTGAACGGCTGGAACAGCCGCGCCAGCGCGCCGGGCGCGACGCCGACGCCGGTGTCGCGCACCTCGAAGCGGATGCGATCGTCGGGCGCGCCGCCCCCGGCGGCCTCGCGCCGCGCGCTGATGACGACTTCGCCCGCCTGGGTGAACTTGATGGCGTTCGAGACCAGGTTGGCCAGCGCCTGCCGCAGCCGGCCGGGATCGCCCATGACGCGTTCCGGCAGCTCCGGCGCGAGGTCCACGATGAGCTCCAGCTCCTTGGCCGCGGCGGCGGCCGCCTGCGAGGTCGCGACCTCCTCGACGTGCGCGCCGAGGTCCATTTCGATGCGTTCGAGCTCGAGCTTGCCGGCCTCGATCTTGGAGTAGTCGAGCAGGTCGTTGATCACGACCAGCAGCGCATCGGCGCTGGCGCGGATCACCTCGACGTACTCGCGCTGGCGCCGGTCGAGGTCGGTGTCCTGGAGCAGCTGGACCATGCCGATCACGCCGTTCATCGGCGTGCGGATCTCGTGGCTGACGTTCGAGAGGAATTCGCTGCGGGCCTTGCCGGCGGCCTCCGCTTCCTGCCGGGCCCGGGCCAGCGCGGCGCGCAGTTTCAGCAGTTCCCGCTCGAGCGCGGCCACGCGCGGATCGACGGAATGGCTCATTTCCCGGTCCTTCCGGGACGGCCGTCACGCCACCCCGGGCGGCGCGGTTCTAGTATCCTGCGCAACGGAAACGCCCGCATGAATCCCGAGTCTAGCGCACCGCAGCGCCTGCTGATCGTCGAGGACGACCCGCACATGGCCTACCTGCTCGGCTACCTGGCCGAGAAGGAGCGCTTCGTCGTCGAGACCATCGCCGACGGCCGCCAGGGGATCGAGCGCATCGACCGGGGACCGCCGGCGGACCTGGTGCTGCTCGACGTGATGCTGCCCTACACCGACGGTTTCGAGCTGCTCGAGAAGCTGCGCGCCAACGCGAAGTGGAAGCAGGTGCCGGTGATCGTCCTGACCTCGCGCACGCGCGAGCACGACGCGGTGCGGGCGCTCTCGCTGGGCGCCGACGACTACCTCAACAAGCCCTTCAGCCCGGCGGAGCTGGTCGCGCGCATCCGGCGGCGCCTGCGGCCCGCCGGGACGCCGCAGCAGGCCAGCCAGTGAGCGCTCCGGCAGCGGACGCGGCGCGCGCGGCAGTTCGCGGCGTCACGCGTGCCGCTGCGTGCGCGCTCGCGCTGGCCCTCGCGCCGGCCGCCTTCGCCTGCGACGAAGCGCTGCGCGCCGGGGTCGCCGCGGCGCCTGCGAACACCGACCTGCGCCACGAGTTCGCCCGCAGCTGTGCGCGCGCCGGCCGCGACGCGGAGGCGCTCGCGCAGTACGAGGCGTTGCTCTCGGTCGCCCCCGACAATCCCGACTGGTTGCTGGGCAAGG
>DASTOQ010000092.1:0-20026 GCA_035720205.1 Steroidobacteraceae bacterium
CGCTTATGGCGTCACGCTGATCTATCTCGGAAGCTGAGATCTGGCGTGGGTGCGCGGCCGACGGGATGGACTCTTTGCAATCGGTGTGCGCGTATCCTGGCCTAAAACGGCAGGCCGTGCGTGGCACCCGCCATGCAAAGCAGCATCGGGATCGACAGGATGTAATTGATGCGCGAGGCGTAGAGCGCGGTCTTGCGCGCCTTCGCCTTCTGCTCGTCGGTCGCCGGCACCATGCCGAGGATCTTCTTCTGGTTCGGCCAGATGAAGACCCAGACGTTGAACAGCATGATGGTGCCGAGCCAGGCGCCGACGCCGATGGTGCGGAAGCCCGGCTGCAGCATGAACGCCTCGTGCAGGACCTTGGTGCTGCCGAATCCGAAGGCCAGGTAATACGCGCCCGTGATCCAGGTGACGACCGCGGCCCAGCGGAACCACCACAGCGCGCGCGGGGCGATGTACTTGCTGATCCCGGCGCCGCCCGGGCCACCCTGGTCCGCGGCCGCGTCCGCGAGGCCCGGCACCTGCACGACGTTGAAGTAATACAGCAGCCCGATCCACATGACGCCGGAGACGATGTGCAGCAGGCGGCCGATCTGCGGATAGGCGCCGATGTCGGAGCCGGCCAGCATCGAGAGCCAGACGCTGATGATGGCGGCCAGCACGAATGCGGTGACAATCGAGCCCTTGACGCTCGTGAGCGGGTTCATGGTGTGCCTCCCCTCGGTGTGCGTTGAAGAATAGGCCAGGGAACCCCATAATTCAACGCGTTAGCACGCCGGTCCATGGACGACACCCGCCCGTACTCCCCCTGCATCAACGTCTGCGCGCTCGATACGGGCAACGTCTGCAGGGGCTGCTACCGGACGCTCGCGGAGATCGCGGGCTGGGGCGCCATGAGCGCAGGCGAGCAGTGGGCGGTGGTCGAGCGCGCCGAGCGGCGCCGGCTCGCGGATTTTCAGGAGCGCGGAAAGCAATGATCGACGAAGCCACGACCCGGCGCATCCGGGAGCAACTCGACGCGGCCCCGGTGGTGCTGTTCATGAAGGGCACGCCGGACTTCCCGCAGTGCGGCTTTTCGGCGCAGACGGCGGCCGCGCTCAAGGCGGTCAATGCGCAGTACCGTCACGTCAACATCTTCGAGGAGCCGGAGCTGCGCGAGGCGCTCAAGCAGTACTCGAACTGGCCGACCTACCCGCAGCTCTACGTGAAAGGCGAACTGGTCGGCGGCTGCGACATCGTGCTCGAGATGTACCGTTCCGGCGAGCTCAAGTCCCTGCTCGAGGAAGCCGGCGCGGTCGCCTGATCACTCGGGCGCCGGTTCCAGCATCGGGTTCGGGTCCGCGGCGGGCGACGCGGCCTTGAGCCGCTCCGCGGCCGCCTCGTACAGCGGCTGGAACTGGTTGCAGACCACGCAGAAGAGATCGGCCGTGCGCTCGGCGTCGTAAGCGGCCGAGTGCGCCTCCTGCGTGTCCCACTCGAACCCTGCCGCCTGGATGGCGCGCGACAGCACGGTCTGGCCGAAGGCGACGCCCGCGAGCGTCGCGGTGTCGAAACACGAGAACGGATGGAACGGGTTGCGCCGGATGCCGGCGCGCGCGACCGCGGCATTCAGGAACCCGAGGTCGAACGAAGCGTTGTGGCCGACGAGGATGGCGCGCGTGCATTCCTGGTCGCGCACGGCCTTGCGCACTTCGCGAAACACGTTGCCGAGCGCGTCCGCCTCGGCGGAGGCGATGCGTAACGGATGCCAGGGGTCGATGCCGTTGACCGCCAGCGATGCCGGGTCGAGGCGCGCGCCCTCGAAGGGCCTCACGTGCTCGCGGATCGTGGCGCCGCGCGCGAGGCGGCCCGCGCCGTCGAGGGTGACGAGCACGGCGGCGATCTCGAGCAAGGCATCGGTCGCGGCATTGAAGCCGCCGGTCTCGACGTCCACCACCACCGGCAGGAAGCCGCGGAAACGCTCGCGCATCAGGGGCGGCGCGATCATGCGGAACCGTCCTCGGCCTGAAGTCTCCAATCGAGGCGCTGGCCGGCACCGAACGGCACCAGCTCGCCCGCGCCGTACGCGTAGCGCTCCGGCACCGTCCACGACTCGCGCACCAGCGTGATCGTGCCGCGATTGCGTGGCAGCCGGTAGAAATCCGCCCCGTGGCAGCTGGCGAATGCCTCGAGCGCGCCGAGCGCGCCGGCCCGCTCGAAGGCGGTCGCGTAGAGCTCGATGCCCGCATGCGCCGAGAACACGCCGGCGCAGCCGCAGTCGGACTCCTTGGCGGCACGGGCGTGCGGCGCGCTGTCGGTGCCGAGGAAGAAGCGCGCGTCGCCCGAGGTCGCGGCGCCGACCAGCGCCTCGCGGTCCGCCTCGCGCTTCAGCAGCGGCAGGCAGTACAGGTGCGGGCGCAGGCCGCCGTCGAACAGCGCGCCGCGGCTGAGCAGCAGGTGCTGGGGCGTGATGGTGGCGGCGATGCGCCCGGAATCCTGCGCACGCACGAAGCCGACGCCCGCCGCGGTCGTCACGTGTTCGAGCACGATGCGCAGCCGCGGGAACCTGCGGATGAGCGGTTCGAGCTCGCGCGCGATGAACACGGCCTCGCGGTCGAAGGGATCGACGTCGGCTCCCACCGCCTCGCCGTGAAGCTGCAGCACGAGGTCCCGCTCCTGCATGCGCTCGAGCACCGGCGCGCAATTCGCGAGCGAGCGCACGCCCGCCTCCGAGTGCGTGGTCGCGCCGGCCGGGTAATACTTGATGCCGCAGACGAATCCGGCGTCCGCGGCGCGGTCCACCTCGTCGGGCCTCATGTCCTCGGTGAGGTAGAGGGTCATCAGCGGCTCGAAAGGGCTCCCCGGGGGCACCGCGGCAAGGACGCGCGCGCGATAGCGCTGCGCGGCCTCCACGGTCGTCACCGGCGGCTTGAGGTTCGGCATGACGACTGCGCGCGCGAAGCGGCGCGCGCTGAAGGCGGCGACGGCCGCGAGCTCCTGGCCGTCCCGCAGGTGCAGGTGCCAGTCGTCCGGGCGCGCGATCGTCAGTGTCTGCACGGGGGGACTCAACCTTGACCGGCGGGCGCCGCAGACAGGATCATATCGGGCCGGCCGCCGGCATGGGAGTATTGCCGAGGTTTCCGCATGGCTGACGGCCCACAGAACGACGACCTCGACCCTCTCGAGACCCGGGAGTGGCTCGAATCCATCGATTCGGTGCTCAAGGCGCACGGCCCCGAGCGCGCGCACTTCCTGCTCGACCGCCTGATCGACCACGCGCGCCGTTCCGGCGCCTGGCTGCCGTTCAAGGCGAACACCGCGTACCTCAACACCATCCAGGTCGCGCGCGAGAAACCCTACCCGGGCGACCGGGCGATCGAGCGGCGCATCGAATCGCTGATCCGCTGGAATGCGGTGGCGATGGTGGTGCACGCGAACCGGGTCAGCACGGAATACGGCGGGCACATCGCGACCTACGCGTCCTCGGCGACGCTGTACGAGGTCGGCTTCAACCATTTCTGGCGCGCGCCGACCGAGCACCACCGCGGCGACATGGTGTTCATCCAGGGCCACTCGAGCCCGGGCATCTATGCGCGCGCCTACCTCGAGGGACGGCTGTCCGAGGACCAGCTGCGCCGCTTCCGCCAGGAGGCCGGCGGCGACGGGCTGTCGTCCTACCCGCACCCCTGGCTGATGCCGGACTTCTGGCAGTTCCCGACCGTGTCGATGGGGCTCGGGCCGCTGCAGGCGATCATGCAGGCGCGCTTCGTCCGCTACCTCGAGCACCGCGGCCTGGCGGAACCGTCGGACCAGAAGATCTGGTGCTTCCTGGGCGACGGCGAGATGGACGAGCCCGAGTCCATGGGCGCGCTCACCATGCCGGTGCGCGAGAAGCTCGACAACCTGGTCTTCGTCATCAACTGCAACCTGCAGCGGCTCGACGGACCGGTGCGGGGCAACGGCAAGATCATCCAGGAACTGGAGGCTGCGTTCCTGGGCGCCGGATGGAACGTCATCAAGGTCATCTGGGGCCATCGCTGGGACCCGCTGCTCGCGCGCGATGCGTCGGGGATGCTGCGCAGGCGCATGGACGAGGCGGTGGACGGCGAGTATCAGGCCTTCAAGGCCCGAGGCGGCGCCTACACGCGCGAGCACTTCTTCGGCAAGTACCCGGAGACGCTCGAGCTCGTCGCCAACCTGTCCGACGACGAGATCAAGGTGCTCAACCGCGGCGGCCACGACCCGCAGAAGGTCTGGAACGCCTACGCCGCAGCGGTCGCCCACAAGGGCCGCCCGACCGTGATCCTCGCGAAGACGGTCAAGGGCTACGGGATGGGCAAGGCGGGCGAGGCGCTCAACATCACGCACCAGCAGAAGAAGCTCGACGACGCTGCGCTGCGGGAATTCCGCGACCGCTTCAACATCCCGGTCACCGACGAGGAGATTTCGCGCCTGCCGTTCTTCCGGCCCGGCGAGGACAGCCCCGAAATGCAGTACCTCCAGTCGCACCGCAAGGCGCTGGGGGGCTTCCTGCCGCTGCGGCGCACGCGGGCGCCGCGGCTCACGGTGCCGCCGCTTGAAGCCTTCAAGAACCTGCTCGACGGCAGCGAAGGCCGCGAGATCTCCACGACCATGGTGTTCGTCCGCATCCTGACGCAGCTGCTGAAGGATAAGAATATCGGCGCGCACGTGGTCCCGATCGTGCC
Organism: Steroidobacteraceae bacterium; assembly: GCA_035720205.1. Lineage (GTDB taxonomy): Bacteria > Pseudomonadota > Gammaproteobacteria > Steroidobacterales > Steroidobacteraceae > SCUD01. Next base: position 4,686 of record DASTOQ010000092.1, read on the forward strand.
CGACGAGGCGCGCACCTTCGGCATGGAAGGACTGTTCCGCCAGGTCGGCATCTACTCGTCGGTCGGCCAGCTGTACACGCCGCAGGACGTGGACCAGCTGATGTACTACCGCGAGGACAAGAAGGGCCAGATCCTGGAGGAGGGCATCAACGAGGCGGGCGCGTTCTGTTCCTGGCTCGCGGCCGCGACGGCGTACTCGAACCACGGGATCAGCATGATCCCGATGTACATCTTCTACTCGATGTTCGGTTTCCAGCGCGTCGGCGACTTCGCCTGGGCGGCCGGCGACATGCAGGCGCGCGGCTTCCTGCTCGGCGCGACGGCGGGGCGCACCACGCTCGCGGGCGAAGGCCTGCAGCACCAGGACGGCCACAGCCACCTGCTGGCGTCCACGATCCCGAACTGCGTCGCTTACGACCCGTGCTTCGGCTATGAGCTCGCCGTGATCATGCAAGACGGCCTGCGGCGCATGTATGCGGAGCAGGAGAACGTCTTCTACTACATCACCTGCATGAACGAGAACTACGCGCATCCGCCGATGCCGAAGGGCGCGGAGCACGGGATCCTGCGCGGCATGTACCTGCTGCACGTCGGCGGCCGCGGCGCGGTGCGGGTCACGCTGCTGGGCTCCGGCACGATCCTGCGCGAGGTGCAGGCCGCGGCGGAACTGCTGGAGTCCGAGTTCGGGGTGCCGGCGGACGTCTACAGCGTCACGAGCTTCTCCGAGCTGCGCCGCGACGCGCTCGCGGCGGAGCGCGAGGCGCTGCTGCACCCGCAGCGCAAGAAGACGCGCAAGCCCTGGGTGAGCGAATGCCTGACCGGGCGCGACGGTCCCTTTGTCGCGGCCACCGACTACATGAAGACCGTGGCCGACCAGGTGCGCCAGTGGGTGCCGGGCCGCTACGTTGCGCTCGGCACCGACGGTTTCGGCCGCAGCGATTCGCGCGCGGCGCTGCGCGGCCACTTCGAGGTGGATCGCCGCTTCATCGCGGTGGCCGCGCTCAAGGCGCTGGCCGACGACGGCAGGATCGACGCGGGCACGGTCGCGCTCGCGATCAACAAATTCGGGATCGATCCGGCCAAGCCGGATCCGCTGGTCTCCTGAGCCGGGCCGTGAGCTCCGAGATCACGGTCACCGTCCCGGACCTCGGCGACTTCAAGGACGTCGAGGTCATTGACGTGCTGGTGAAGCCCGGCGACAGCGTGGCCCTCGAGACCCCGCTGATCACGCTCGAGACCGACAAGGCAACCATGGACGTGCCCTCCACGGCCTCCGGCCGCGTGCTCGCGCTGGCGGTGAAGAAGGGCGACCGCGTGTCGCAAGGCGACGCGGTGCTGACGCTCGACGCCGCTGCGGCGTCCGGCAAGGCCGCGCAGGAGACGCCGGTTGCCGCCGCGCCGGCGACGGCGGCCGCGCCCGCGGCGAAAGCCGCCGCCGCGCCGGCTGCGGCGGCCGCGTCCATCGAGGTGCGGGTGCCCGACCTCGGCGACTTCCGCGACGTCGAGATCATCGAGGTGCTGGTGCGGGAGGGCGACGCCGTGGCGCTGGAGGCGCCGCTGATCACGCTCGAGACCGAGAAGGCCACCATGGACGTGCCGTCCTCGGCCACCGGCACGATCCAGAAGCTGCACGTGGCCAAGGGCGGGCGCGTGAGCGCGGGCGACCTGGTGGCCACCGTCATGGGCGCCGCGTCTGCACCGGCGGCAAAGCCAGCGGCGACGCCCGTGCCTTCGGCTGCAGCGCCCGCGCGCGAGCCCGCGGCGCCCGCCGCGCTGCCTGCAGCCCCGCAGTCCGGGGCCGCGATGAACGAGGCCGGCTTTTCGCGCGCACACGCCGGACCGGCCGTGCGCCGCTTCGCCCGCGAGCTGGGCGTGGATCTCGCGCGCGTCACGGGCAGCGGCGTGAAGGGCCGCATCACGCAGGAGGACGTCAAGGGCTTCGTCAAGAAGGCGCTGCAGGCCCCGCCGGGGGCGGCCGCGGGCGCCGGGCTGCCGCGGGTCATCGAGGTCGACTTCGCCGCCTTCGGACCGGTGGAAGTCAAGCCGCTGGGTCGCATCCAGAAGATCTCGGGCGCGCGCCTGCAGGCGTCCTGGGTCAACCTGCCGCACGTCACGCAGCATGACGAAGCGGACATCACGGATCTCGAGAAACTGCGCGCCTCGCTCAAGGAGCATGCCGCGGGGCTCGGCATCAAGCTGACGCCGCTCGCCTTCATCGCGCGCGCCTGCGCTCGCGTCATCGCGAAATTCCCGGGTTTCAACTGCTCGCTGGACGCCAGCGGCCAGAATCTGGTCTACAAGAAGTACCTGCACCTGGGCTTTGCCGCCGACACGCCGAACGGGCTGGTGGTGCCCGTGATCCGCGACGCCGGGCGCAAGGACGTGTACGAACTTGCCCGCGACCTTGCGGATCTCGCGGCCAAGGCGCGCGCGGGCAAGCTCGGCGCCGCCGAGATGCAGGGCGGCTGCTTCACGATCTCGAGCCTGGGCGGCATCGGCGGCACGGCCTTCACGCCGATCATCAACGCGCCGGAGGTCGCGATCCTGGGCGTGTCGCGCTCGCAGTTGCGTCCGGTGTGGCAGGGCGCCTCGTTCGAACCGCGGCTGATGCTGCCGCTGTCGCTGTCCTACGACCACCGCGTGATCGACGGCGCCGAGGCGGTGCGATTCGTGGTCGCGCTCGCCGAGGAGCTCGCGCACCCGCGGGCCCTCACCGAGGCGGTGCCTTGAGCGGGCTGGTGGAGCAGCGCGTCCCCGACCTCGGGGACTTCAGGGACGTCGAGGTCATCGAGGTGCTGGTCAAGCCCGGCGACAGCGTCGAGCCCGAGACGCCGCTGATCACGCTCGAGACCGACAAGGCGACCATGGACGTGCCGGCGACGGTCGCGGGCGTGATCCAGGAGCTCAGGGTCGCCAGGGGCGACCGCGTCTCGAAGGACTCGCTGATCGCGATGGTGGCGCCCGCCGCAGGCGACACCGTCAAGATGCCGTCGCTCGCGGCGGCGCCGTCGGACCACGAGGCGACCACGGTGCTGCCGCCGGCGCAGGCGGTCCCCGCAGCCGTGGTGGCCGCGGGCGAGCCCGCCGCGGATCTTACGACACAGTTGCTGGTGATCGGCGCCGGACCCGGCGGCTACACCGCCGCGTTCCGCGCCGCCGACCTCGGCATGCGCGTACTGCTGGTGGACCGCTGGCCACAGCTGGGCGGCGTCTGCCTGAATGTCGGCTGCATCCCGTCCAAGGCCCTGCTGCACGCGGCGCGCGTGATCGAGGAGGCGGATTCGATGGCCGCGCACGGCATCCGCTTCGGCAAGCCCGAGATCGACGCCGCTGCGCTGCGGCAGTGGAAGAACCGGATCGTCGGCAAGCTGACCGCCGGGCTCACGATCCTGGCCAAGCAGCGCAAGGTGGAAGTGCTGCGCGGCTTCGCGCGCTTCGCCGGGCCGAAGCGCGCCATGCTGCGCCTGGCCGAGGGCGGGACGCGCATCGTCGCCTTCGAGCAGTGCATCGTCGCCGCGGGCTCGGAGCCCGCGCGCCTGCCGGGCCTGCCGGAGGACCCGCGCGTGATCGATTCGACCGGGGCCCTCGACCTGAAGGACGTGCCGCAGCGCCTGCTGGTGATCGGCGGCGGCATCATCGGCCTCGAGATGGCCTGCGTCTACGACGCGCTGGGCTCCCAGGTGAGCGTCGTCGAGCTGACCGACGGCCTGATGCCGGGTTGCGACCGCGACCTGGTGCGCCCGCTGGAGAAGCGGCTGCGCGCTCGCTATGCCTCGATCATGACCGGCACGAAGGTGCTGGCCGTCGATGCGCTGGACGAAGGGTTGCGCGTGCGGTTCGAGGGCGCGCAGGCGCCGGAGCCGCAGGTCTTCGACCGCGTGCTGTGCTCGGTCGGACGCGTGCCGAACGGCAGGCTGATCCACGCGGAGGCCGCAGGCGTGGCCGTGGACGCGCGCGGGTACATCCCGGTGGACCGGCAGCAGCGCAGCAACGTGCCGCACATCTTCGCGATCGGCGACATCGTCGGCGCGCCCATGCTGGCGCACAAGGCGACGCACGAGGGCAAGGTCGCGGCCGAGGTCGCGGCCGGCGGCAAGAGCTCCTTCGACGCGCGCGTGATCCCTTCGGTCGCCTACACCGATCCAGAGATCGCCTGGGCGGGGATCACCGAAACCGAGGCCCAGGCGCAGGGCCGCAAGCTCGGCAAGGGGATGTTCCCCTGGATGGCGAGCGGGCGCTCGCTCGCGCTCGGTCGCGACGATGGCTTCACCAAGCTGCTGTTCGATGAGGATTCCCACCGCGTCGTGGGCGCGGGCATCGTCGGCACCAATGCTGGCGAGCTGATCTCCGAGGTCGCGCTCGCGATCGAAATGGGGGCGGAGGCAGCCGACATCGGCCTCACCATCCACCCGCACCCGACGCTGTCAGAGACCGTGGCCTTCGCCGCCGAGGCCTACGAAGGCACCCTGACCGACCTCTACATGCCAAAACCGAAAAAACGTGCCTGAATCTAAATGGGGACGCATCCCCATTAAGCTAATTGGGATGCGTCCCCATTTAGATTCAGTCGGGGTTTTCGGTCAGAAGCGGCGGCGGATCAGTTCGTCGAGGCTGAGCCGGCCGGCACCGGTGAACAGCAGCGGCAGCAGCATCGCGATGAAGATCAGCGGCAGCTTGAAGTTGCCGTAGCCGCGGTCCGTGATCGCGTAGCCTTTCCAGAGTTCCGGCAGCGACGACCACTCCGCCGGCCAGTGGACGCCCGCGATCGCGACGACCGTCAGGATGAGCAGCCCGGCCGCCCAGAAACGGGTCGCCAGCCCGAGCCAGATACAGATCCCGCCGAGCACCTCGGTCCAGGTGGCGAGGAACCAGCTGACGTCCGGCGGCAGCGCACTGAATGGAAACGGGAACTTGTCCGCGACGTCGGCGAACCAGTTCTCGCCGCCCAGCTTCTCGATCCCCGCCTCGAGGAATTCCCAGCCGATCAGCGCGCGCAGCGCGAGCTGCGGCAGCCAGCTGCCGACGCGGTCGAGGCCGCGGTGCGCGGCTTCCACGAGTCCGATGATCGCATGCATGCGGGATTCTCCGGTTCAGGCGACCGCGACCAGCACGCCACGCGCGTGCAGCTCGCGGATCGAGTCCGCCGCCGCCCGGGCCGCATCGTTCGTGAGCGGCAGGCCCTGGCCGGCGCAGGCGGCGCGCGCGCTGAGGGCGGGCGACCGCTCGAGCGCGTCCAGCAGGCGCGCCGTTTCGGCGCCGATTTCGAGGAACTGCACGCGGTCGCTGCCATCCCGGTACACGACGAGAAAAGTCGGCTGCGCCGGCGGCGCTTCCGGCCGATGGTCGGGGCCCAGCCGGTGCACCGGCCAGCGATAGGCGAGCGGCCAGGCAAGCGGCGAGACCGCGAGCGCTGCGTCCAGCGCGTCCGCCGGCAGCGCCGCCGAGGGCGGCGCCTGCGCTTCGCTGATCGCGAGCGCAAGCTCCACCCACTCGTAGTGCGCAAGCTCCGCCAGGAACGCGGGCTCCCCGCCGCCCGGCGCGCCGCGCGCCTGCAGCCACTCGAGGAACTCGCGCGGCAGTTCCAGGAAGTAGGGCGTGTGCGCGTGGTGGCGCGCATAGAACTCGCGCACCAGCGAGCGCCAGCCCGCATCGCCCAGGATGCGGCGCAGCACCGGAAACGCGCCGCCCAGCAGGTCCACGAGGTTGTTGAAGAAAAGCTCGCGGTACACGGCCATGCGGCGCGGCTCGACGTCGTCGGGGGCCGGCGCATGCTGCGGATCGCGCAGGTGCGCGGCAAAGGCCCTCTGCTGGTCGGCGAGCGACATGGTCAGCCCGTCGCCGCGCGGCGTGCGGGCGCACGCTGCCGCGCGCGCACGCCGGCGACTTCCGCGACCAGCTCCGCCAGCGGCGGGAAGTTGAAATCACGCTCCAGCAGCGTCGGCACGGGCCCCAGCAGGCGGTAGGCCTCGTCCAGCAGCGACCAGACGTCGCCGCACACCGGGGCGCCATGCGTATCCACGCGCAGGTCCGGAGCCTCCACGTAGTGACCGGCGACGTGGAAATACCAGACGCGCGACGCGGGCAGCGCGCGCAGGAAAGCCGCGGCGTCGTAGCGGTGGTTGATCGCGTTCACGAAGATGTTGTTGACGTCCAGCAGCAGGCCGCAGTCGGCTTCCTCCAGCACGGCGTTGACGAAGTCGATCTCGCTCAGGCGCGCGCCCGGCGCGGCGTAGTAAGAGACGTTCTCGACCGCGATCGGCCGTCCCAGCGCGTCCTGCGCCTGGCGGATCCGCCCGGCGACCCAGTGGACGGCCTCCTCGGTGAAGGGGATCGGCATCAGGTCGTAGAGGTGGCCGTCGTCGGAGCAGTAGCTCAGGTGCTCGGTGTAGGCACGGATGCCGTGCGTGTCGAGGAAGCCGCGGATCTCGCCGAGCAGCCCGAAGTCGAGCGGCGCCGGGCCGCCGAGCGAGAGCGACAGCCCGTGCGCCACGAAGGGGTGGCGTTCGGTGAAGTGGCGCAGGTCCTTCGCGAGCGAACCGCCGGCGTGGATCCAGTTCTCGGGCGCCAACTCGAAGAAGTCGATCCCGGCAGCGCCCGCGGCGCGCAGCTCCGGCACCAGCGCCCGCCGGAAGCCGAGCCCGGCTCCCGCCACGGGATACTGTGCAGTCGTGGACGATTCCTGGTGCATGGCCTTCCGCAAACGGACCGGGGCGCCGCCCCCGATATTACCCGTCCGCGCGGGTCTTCTCCCGGTACCGACAGAGATCGGCGACCGGGCAGTGCGGGCACCGCGGGCGGCGGGCCTGGCACACGTAGCGCCCGTGCAGGATGAGCCAGTGGTGGGCGTCGGCGCGGAACTCCTCCGGCACGACCTCCAGCAGTCGTTCCTCCACCCGGCGCACGTCCGGCCCGGGCGCGAGGCCGGTGCGGTTGGCGACACGGAAGATGTGCGTGTCCACGGCGATCGTCGGCTCGCCGAACGCCGTGTTGAGGACGACGTTCGCGGTCTTGCGCCCGACCCCCGGCAGCGCCTCGAGCGCGGCGCGCTCGCGGGGCACGCGGCCGCCGTGCCGCTCGAGCAGGATGCGCGACGCCTCGATCACGTGCCGTGCCTTGACGCGCCACAGGCCGATGGTGCGGATGTGGCCGGCGAGCCCTGCCTCGCCGAGCGCCAGCATGGCCCGCGGCGTCGGCGCGGCGCGAAACAGCGGGCCCGTCGCCGCATTCACGCTCTTGTCGGTCGCCTGCGCCGACAGCATGACCGAGACCAGCAGCTGGTAACGCGTCCGGTAACGCAGCTCGGTGCGGGGCCGGGGGTTGGCGGCGCGCAGCCGCTCGAAGAACTCGCGGCGCGCGTCGGGCGGGAGCGTGCGTTCAGCGGTTCTGCGCGCCATCGCCGGGAAGGCTCGCGCGCAGCGCGCGCTGCTGTTCGGCCTCGGCGTTCGCGAGCCGCGCGAGGCGCGCCTCGTAGAGCGGCCGGAAGCGCGTCGCGCGCGCCTCGATCTGGGCGCCGGCCAGCGGCCGGGCCGGCAGGCCCGGCGCGGGCACCATGTGGATGCAGTCCACGGGACAGACGGGCAGGCACAGTTCGCACCCCGAGCAGTCCGCGGCGATGACCGTGTGCATGCGCTTGCGGGCGCCCACGATCGCGTCGGTCGGGCAGACGTCCAGGCAGCGCGCGCAGCCGATGCAGGCCGGTTCGTCGACCCAGGCCACGGCCGGCGCCGCTTCACGGCCGCAGTCGGGATCGAGCGGCAGCGGCGGCCGCGCCAGCAGTGCGGCCAGCCGGCCGATCACGTGGGCGCCCCCTGGCGGGCAGCGGTTGAGTTCGGTCTCGCCGCGCGCGAGCGCGATCGCGTACGGCCGGCATCCGTCGTAGCCGCAGCGGCGGCACTGCGTCTGCGGCAGCAGCGCGTCGATGCGCTCCGCGAGGGAGTCCGCGGACTCCATGAGCGCCTAGCTGACCTTCATGCCCGCGGTGGCACCCGCGTCCGGCGTCACGAGGAACAGGCCGGCGTCGCCGGTTGCCGCCAGCACCATCCCCTCGGAAGTGCCGAAGCGCAGCTTGCGCGGCTTCATGTTGGCGACCACGACGACATGGCGGCCGATGAGCGCGGCGGGCTCGTAGGCCGCGCGGATGCCGGCGAACACGGTGCGGCGCTCGCCGCCGAGGTCCACGGTGAGCTGCAGCAGGCGGTCCGCGCCCTCGACCAGCGCCGCCGCCTCGATGCGCGCGACCCTGAGGTCCAGGCGGGCGAACTCCTCCGCCGAGATCCCGGCGGGCGGTGCGGACGCTGCGGGCTTTTCGGTGTCGGCCATCGGGGTCTCCACGAGCGTGCTGACTGCCGTCGCGTCCACGCGGGTCGCGAGCGGCTGGTATTCGCCGATCTCGGTGCCGAGGAGCGGCGAGGCGACGTCGTTCCAGCGCGCGATCGGCGCGCGCAGGAAGGTCTCGGCGCGCTCGGCGGTCGCCGGCAACACCGGCTTCAGCCAGGTCATCAGGACGCGGAACAGGTTGAGTCCCTGGGTGCAGACCGCCTGGACCTCCCCCGCGCGCGCCGGGTCCTTGGCGGCGAGCCAGGGCTTCTGGCGGTCGATGTAGAGGTTGGCGCGGTCCGCGAGCTCCATGATCTCGCGCACGGCGGCGGCGTACTCCAGCCCCTCCCAGGCCTCGCCGATGCCGATGCCGGCGTCGACGAATTCGCGGTACAGCGCCGGGTCCGGCAGGGCCGCGGCGAGCCGGCCTGCATGGCCGCGGTGGATGAAGCTGGCGCAGCGGCTCGCGATGTTGACGAGCTTGCCGACCAGCTCCGCGTTGATGCGGGTCGCGAACTCCTCGAAGTTGAGGTCCACGTCCACCAGGCCCGGCCCGAGCTTGGCCGCCAGGAAGTAGCGGAAGTACTCGGGCGGCAGCACGCCGAGGTAGCGCCCGGCGGTCAGGAAGGTGCCGCGCGACTTCGACATCTTCTCGCCGTTCACGGTGAGGAAGCCGTGAGCATGGATGGCCGTGGGCTTGCGGAAGCCCGCGCCCTCCAGGGTTGCCGGCCAGAACAGCGAGTGGAAGTACAGGATGTCCTTGCCGATGAAGTGGTGCAGTTCCGCGTCGCTGCCCGGCGCCCAGTAGTCGTCGAAGGTCAGGCCCTCGCGGGCGCAGAGGTTGTCGAAGCTCGCCATGTAGCCGACCGGCGCGTCCAGCCAGACGTAGAAGTACTTGCCCGGGGCGTCCGGGATCTCGAAGCCGAAGTAGGGCGCGTCACGCGAGATGTCCCAGTCGCGCAGGCCCGCCTCGAACCACTCCTCGAGCTTGTTGACGACTTCGGGCTGCAGTGCACCGGAGCGCGTCCATTCCCGCAGCATCGGCTCGAAGTCGCCGAGCCGGAAGAAGATGTGCTCGGACTCGCGGGCGACGGGGCGCGTGCCGGTGACGACCGAGACCGGGTCGATCAGGTCGAGCGGCGTGTAGGTGCCGCTGCAGTTCTCGCAGCTGTCGCCGTACTGGTCGGGCTTGCGGCAGATCGGGCAGGTGCCCTTGACATAGCGGTCCGGCAGGAACATGCCGGCCTGCTCGTCGTAGGCCTGCCTCACCGCCCGGCGCGTGATATGGCCGCCTGCCGCCAGCGCCCGGTACATCCTCGCCGTCAGGCGGCGGTTCTCCTCGGAATGGGTCGTGTAGTAATTGTCGAAGCCGATGCCGAAGGCCGCAAAGTCCCGGCGGCGCTCGGCGCCCACCTGCGCGATGAGCTGCTCGGGCGTCACGCCCTCGGACTGCGCCTTCAGCATGATCGGCGTGCCGTGCGTGTCGTCGGCGCACACGTACAGGCAGTCGTGGCCCGCGAGCCTCATGTAGCGGACCCAGATGTCGCACTGCACGACCTCGGTCAGGTGGCCGAGGTGCGTGGGTCCGTTGGCGTAGGGCAGGGCGCTGGTGACGAGGATACGGCGGGGCATGGAGTCAGTTCGAGTCCTTGTACGGCTCGAATTTGGTCTTGCTGATCGCCTTCTCGTATGCCGAGCGGCCGCTGATGAGCGCCTGGTCGAGCAACTGCTCGATCGCCGCGTCCATCGTGCGCATGCCGATCGAGGCGCCGGCCTGCATCACGGACTCGAGCTGGTCGATCTTGCCCTGGCGGATGAGATTCGCGGCGGCCGGCGTGTTGATCAGCACCTCGAGCGCGGCGATGCGGCCCGGCATGCCCTTGCGCGGAATCAGCTGCTGCGACACGACGCCGCGCAGCGAGGTGGAGAGCATGGTGCGCACGTGCCCCTGCTTGTCGGCCGGGAACGCGTTCACGATGCGGTCCACGGTCGCGGCCGAACCATTCGTGTGCAGCGTCGCCATCACCAGGATGCCCATCTCGGAGGCCGTGATGGCGGTCGAGATCGTCTCGAGGTCGCGCAGCTCGCCGACCAGGATGACGTCGGGGTCCTCGCGCAGGGCCGAGAGCAGGGCGCTCAGGAAGGACTCCGCGTGCACGCCGACCTCGCGCTGGCTGATCAGGCAGCCCTTGCGCGGGTGCACGAACTCGATCGGGTCCTCGATCGTCACGATGTGGCCCTTCATGCGCGTGTTGATGTCGTCGATCATCGCCGCGAGCGTCGTGGACTTGCCGGAGCCGGTCTTGCCGGTGACCAGGATCAGCCCGTTCGACACCTTGCAGAGGTTGCGCACCGCATCCGGCATCTTGAGCTGGTCGAGCGTCCGCGCGCGCGAGGGGATCGCCCGGAACACGCCGCCCATGCCGTTCAGCTGGCGCATGACGTTGACGCGGAAGCGCGCGAGATTGCCGAGCGTGTAGGCGAAGTCGGTGCCGTCGCGCGCCTCGAAGCGCTCGACGGCCTTGCGCGGCATGATCTCGTACAGCGCCTCGCGCACGAAGTCCGGCGCCAGCCGTTCCGGGCGCAGCGCCGACAGCGTGCCGTACAGGCGGATGCGCGGCGGGTCGCCCGCCATGAAGTGCAGGTCCGAGCCGTCGCGCCGGAGTATCTCCTCGAGGTATTCGTCGACCCTGGCCACGATGCGATGCCTCAGTCCGCCGTGTCGAAGCGCGGCAGCAGGCCGCGGTCCACGACGAACTTGGAGAACACCTTCTTGTCGGTGGCGTAGGCGTAGGCGTCGTCCGGATCGACTTCCTTCGACTTGATCGCGCGCAGCAGCGCCTGGTCCATCAGTTCCATGCCCAGTTCCTTGCCGGTCTGCAGCTGGGCCGGGATCTGGTGGGTCTGGTCGGTCTGGATCAGCTTGGCGATGGCGCGATTCATCACCATGATCTCGCAGACCGCGCGGCGCCCGCGGTTCTCGGGGCGGCGCACCAGCACCTGGGTGATCACCGCGATCAGGCTCTGCGCGAGGAAATTCTTGGTCTGCTCGCGCAGGTCGGCCGGCAGCGCGTCGATCAGGCGGTCCACAGTCTTGACGGCGCTGGTCGTGTGCAGCGTGCCGAGCACGAGGTGGCCCGTCTCCGCCGCGGTCATCGCCATCGAGATGGTCTCGGCGTCGCGCAGCTCGCCGACCAGGATCACGTCCGGGTCCTCGCGCATGGCGGCGCGCACGCCCTCGGCGAAGGTGGGCAGGTGCGTGCCGAGCTCGCGCTGTACGACCTGGCTCTGCTTGCTGCGGTGCACGAATTCGATCGGATCCTCGAGACTGATGATGTTGAGGGCGCGGGTCGAATTCAGCAGGTCGATCATCGCCGCCAGGGTCGTGGACTTGCCGGTGCCGGTCGACCCGGTCACGAGGACCATGCCCTGGTGGTAGTCGCAGAGCTTCTTGATCAGCGGCGGAAGCGCGAGGGAATCGAGTGTCGGGATGTCCGCCGGAATCGTGCGGAACACGGCGCCGACGCCGGAATCCTTGCGGAACACGTTGACGCGGAAACGGCCGCCGTCCTCGGAGACATAGGACATGTCCACGTCATGGCCGGTCCGGAAGCGGTCCGCAAGACTCGCCGGCAGGATCTCGGCGACATAGGCCTCCAGCTCCGGAGCCGCGAGCTCGCGGAACCGGATCGGCACCAGCTCGCCGTTCATGCGCAGCATGGGCGGCACGCCGACGGCCAGGTGGACGTCGGAACATCCCTGGGTCGAACCGAGCTTCAGGAAGGCGTCGATGCGCGGCATTTGCCGCGCGAGTGAATCACAAGAACGGCTCCAGCGCCACCCGCAGCTCGTCCATGGAGGCGTAGCGTTTTTCCTTGTCCACGGCCATGGCCTTCATGACCACGTCGGACAGGGGCTGCGGCAGCGCGGGATTCAGCTCGATCGGCGGGCGGGCACGTCCCTGCACGTGCTGGTACATCACCGACATGTGGTCGCCGCGGTGGTAGGGCGGGGTGCCGGTCAGCATCTCGTAGAGGATCACGCCCAGCGAGTAGATGTCGGCGCGCTCGTCCACCTTCTTGCCGAGGATCTGCTCGGGGGCCATGTACTTCGGCGAGCCGATGACGTAGCCGGTCTTGGTCAGCTGCGTGTCGCCCTGGTGCTGGGCCGCGGCCACGCCGAAGTCCACCACCTTCACCACGCCCTCGTCGTTGATCAGCACGTTCGCGGGCTTGAGGTCGCGGTGGATGATGCCGACGCCGTGGGCGACCGCCATGCCCTTGGCGATGTCGATGCCGAAGCGCAGCGCCCGGTGCAGCGCCAGCGGCTTGCCGTCGGAGACCTCGGCGCCGACCGTGTGCGAGGGGAAGTATTCCATCGAGATGGCGTAGTTGCCGCGGATCTGGAGGAAGTCGTAGATGCGGATCACGTTCGGGTGCGTGATCTTGCGGCTGTAGCGCAGTTCGTGCACGAAGCGCTGCATCATCTCCTCGTCGGTCGAGATGTTCGGGTTCAGGAACTTGAGCACCAGGCGCTCGTCGACCACCGTGTCCTCCATCAGCAGCACGGTGCCGAACGCGCCGCGGCCGATGCGCTCGATGTACTTGTAGCGCCCCTCGAGCACGTCGCCGGGCTTCAGCGTCGCGATGTCGAGGCGCGCCTGGGCCTCGGCCTGCTTCATGATCGCGGAGACGTCGGCGGACTCCACCAGCAGCGTATGCTGCGCGTCGGTGCCGGCCTGCGCCCCCGTCCGGCCGACGGCGGGCATGATCCCGGAACTGCCGAAGCGCGCGTCGAGCTCGGTGAGCGCCCGGATCGCGGCGCCGGCGACCGACTGGTCGGTCAGCGAGGCGAGCGGAGCGATCTTGGCGCGCAGCGGGTCGATGTTGTGGTCGTCCGCGAGCCGGACCAGCGCAGACATGGCCTCGATGCGGACGTCCGTTTCCGGCCGCTCGAGCGCCGCCAGCACGATCGCGGTCGAGCCCGTGTCGCCGATCTTGCCGAGCGCGCGCACCACGCTCGGGACGGACTTGGGGTTCGACTTCATCATCTCCACCAGCCGCGGCACCGCCGCCTTGCTGCCGATCTCGCCGAGCGCGTCGACCGCGCGCTCGCAGACCCACCAGTCCGGGTCCTTGGTGGCCTCCAGCAGGTGGGCCAGCGCGCGCTCGTCCTTGGTCTGGTTCAGGATCTCGATGGCGGTGCGGCGGACCTCCTCGTCCTTGTCGGACACCAGCGAGATCGCCGCGCCGATCACCACCGGGCCGCCGATCTTGCCGAGCGCGTCGGCCGCGCGGCTGCGCACCCACCAGTCCGCGTCGCGGATCGCCTTCAGCAGGTACTTGACCGAGCTCTCGTCGCCGACGACGTTCAGCACCTCGACCGCGGCCCGGCGCGCGTACTCGGACTCGTCGGTGAGCACGGAGACCAGGTGGCGCACGGTGTCGGGATGCTTGCTGCGGCACAGCAGCTCCACCGCCTGGTTCTGCACGTCGATCTCCGCGTCCCGCAGCAGCGGGGCGACCTGCGCCGGGTCGACCTGGCCGTTGCCGGCGGCGATCGCCTTGAGCGCGGCCGCGCGCACCAGCTTGTTCGGGTCCTTGAGCGTCCCTTGCAGCGCCGCCACGACCTTGGGCGAATTGAAGCGCGCCAGCAGGGCGATGATGTGGGTACGGGCGATCGGGTCCTTGCCCTGCACGCGGGAGATCAGTTCGTCGACGGAACTGTCGTCCACCAGGTCGCCGGCGATGCGGAACAGCGCCGCCTTCTCGGCCGGGTCCTGCTGATATGCGGCATTCAGCAGCTCGCGCATCTGGAAGCGCTTCTTGTGCGCGGCGATGACGTCGAGCACGGCCGGGCGCGAGACGCCGGGCTTCGACAGCAGCTCCAGCAGCAGGGAAGGCGAAAAATTGCGGGACGAAGCCAGCGCCCAGGCGACGCCGGCCACGGCGCGCGGATTCTCCTCGGCGAGCGCCTCCGCCAGCGCCGGGAAGGTCTTGTTGTCGACCAGCGGCGTCAGCGTCTCGACGAAGGCGATCGTCTCGCGCTTGTCGGCGCTCGCGAGCGCGTCCACGATCGGCTTGATCGCGGCGCCGCCAAGGCTCTGCAGCTTGGCGAGCGCAGCCTTCGCCTTCGCGCTGGCCGGGTCGCCGCTCTCGCGCACCTCGGCGATCAGGCGATCTGCGCGATAGCCTCCGAAAATTCCCATCCCACCCCGGCTTTTCTTTTGGGACCTGAGCAAAAAAATGCCGCTCGGGAAGTATGCCACAGGGCCCGTCCGGGCCGTGCGCCGGCGGGTCCCTGGGCTACAATGCCGCCCCCGATCCGGAACGGAACCATGCCCGACGACGCGCAAACCCGGCTGCACGACGCGCTCGCGCGATATGTCGAGCCGAATCTCGGCATGACGCTCGGCGACGCGGCCGCGCTGGAGTCGGTGCGCGCCGGAGCGCAGGGCGCCAGCGTGCGGATCGTGCTGGGATTCCCCGTGGCGGGCTATCGCGAAGCGCTCGCAGCGGCGCTCGCCCGGCACCTGCAGGAGGCGGGCCTGCCGGCCTCCCTCGATCTGGAGCTGGAGAGCCGGATCCCGGCCTTCGTGGCCGACCCGAAGCAGCGGCCGCTGCCGGACGTCGCCAACGTCATCGCGGTCGCTTCCGGCAAGGGGGGCGTCGGCAAGTCCACGGTCGCGGCCAACCTCGCGCTCGCGCTCGCAGCGCAGGGCGCGCGCGTCGGCCTGCTGGACGCGGACATCTACGGGCCGAGCCAGCCGCGCATGATGGGCCTCGCCGGCGAGCGCCCGACGACGCCGGACGGCCGCACGCTCGAGCCGCCCCGCGGCCACGGCATCCCGGTCATGTCCATCGGCTTCCTGGTGGACGCCGACCAGCCCATGGTCTGGCGCGGCCCGATGGTCACCCAGGCGCTCGCGCAGATGCTCGCGGACACCCGCTGGGGCCCGCTCGACTACCTGGTGGTGGACATGCCGCCCGGCACCGGCGACGTGCAGCTGACCCTGACGCAGCGGG
>DASTOQ010000093.1:0-16045 GCA_035720205.1 Steroidobacteraceae bacterium
CCGCATTCATCGTCTGGACGCACCGCGGCAACATCGCCCGCATGCGCGCCGGCAAGGAACTGCGGCTCGGCCGCCTGTGGCTGTTCAGGCCGCGCGCATGACGCGGCGCGCGGATCCGCTGGACGCAGAGGCGATCCGCCGCGCGCTGCCGGCGTGGCCGCTCGAGCGGCTGCGCCGGCTCGAGGTGCACGAGGAGCTGGATTCGACCAGCGACCGGCTGCTCGCGGTGACCGACCTGCCTCCCGGGCGTTTCGACGCCTGCCTCGCGGAGTTCCAGACCGCCGGGCGCGGGCGGCGCGGGCGGCAGTGGCTCGCGCCTCGCGCCTCGGGACTGTGCCTGTCCGTCAACTGGAGTTTCCGCGAGGCGCCCGCAGCGCTCTCGGCATTGTCGCTGGCTGCGGGCGTGGCGGTGCTGCGTGCGCTGTCCTGCCTGGGCGTCGGTGACCTCGCGCTCAAGTGGCCCAATGACATCGTGCACGGCGGGCGCAAGCTGGGCGGCGTGCTGGTCGACCTGCGCGGCGAGGCCGCGGGTCCGGCCTACGTCGTGGTCGGGATCGGCATCAACGTTCGCCTGCCGGCTGCGACGCGCGCGGCCATCGCCGCCGGCGGCTTCGAGGCCGCCGACCTGGCGTCGCTCGGCAGCCCGGTGTCGCGCAACGCGCTGGCGGCGGCGCTGGTCGCCGAGCTCGCGCTGATGCTCGAGGAATTCGCCACGCGCGGCATGGCGGCCTTCGCCGACGAGTGGCGGGGCGCCGATGCGCTCGCCGGCCGGCCGGTGCGCGTGCTGCAGGACGGGCGCGAGTTCGAAGGGCTGGCGCGCGGCGTGGATGCGGACGGCGCGCTGCTGGTGGATGCGCCGGGCGGGCGGCACCGCGTGCTGTCCGGCGAAGTCTCGGTGCGAAGCGTCTAGAATCGGCTGCATGAAGATCCTGGTCGCCCTGCTGCTGCTGGCGA
Organism: Steroidobacteraceae bacterium; assembly: GCA_035720205.1. Classification (GTDB taxonomy): domain Bacteria; phylum Pseudomonadota; class Gammaproteobacteria; order Steroidobacterales; family Steroidobacteraceae; genus SCUD01. Next base: position 955 of record DASTOQ010000093.1, read on the forward strand.
ACGTCGCCTGGTACGCCTGGACGCACTGGCTGAACCGGCCGTCGCCGGCGCCGGCGGCCGCGACCCGGCCGGCGGGCCCGCAGCTGGTGCTGGCGCGCGAGGCACCACCGGCGCCGGCACCGCAGGCGGCGGCGCGCCCGGGGGCGAGCTGCCTGAGCCTCGGCCCGTTCACCGACCTGACGGATGCCGCGCGCGCGGCGACGCTGCTGCGCGAGAACGAGCTCGAGCCGCGGCAGCGCACCGGCGAAGGCGTCGTGTGGAGGGGCTACTGGGTCGCGCTCGACGGGCTGCCGGACCGTGCCGCGGCCGACGGCGTCATCGAGCGGCTGCGCCGCTTCGGCATCGGGGACGCCTATGCGATGCCCGGCGACGGCGGCCGGATCACCATCTCGCTCGGGCTGTTCAGCGAGCGCCAGCGCGCGCTGCGGCGCATGGACGACGTCAAGGCGCTCGGGCTCGAGCCGCGCGTCTCGGAGCGCGAGCGCAGCGGCACCGTGTACTGGATCGACGTGGACGTCGAGCCGCCCGCGACGCTGCCCGACGCCGCGCGCCTGCACGGCGAGGGCGGCCGCATCCTGCGCCTCGAAGTGAAGCCCTGCGAACCGCGATAGAATGCCGGCCGACGCCGGCGTAGCTCAGCTGGTAGAGCAGTGGTTTTGTAAACCTCAGGTCGGGGGTTCGACTCCCTCCGCCGGCACCACATCCGATCGGGGGACCGCATGGCGCGCATCGCGGTGGGCGGTTTCCAGCACGAAACCAACACCTTCTCGCCGCGGCGCACGGGCCTTGCGCAATTCGTCGAGCCGGATGCCTGGCCGGGGCTGGTGCGCGGCGGCGACATGCTCGATGCCGTCGCCGGCATCAACCTGCCGGCCGCCGGCTTCGTGGCGGAGGCCACCACGCTCGGGCACCGCATCGCGCCGCTGCTGTGGTGTTCCGCGCAGCCCGCGGGCAAGGTCACGCGCGCGGCCTTCGAGTCCATCGCGGTCGAACTGCTGCAGCGCATCGGCAACGCGCGCGGCTGCGACGCCGTGTACCTCGACCTGCACGGCGCGATGGTCGCGGAGCACATCGACGACGCGGACGGCGAGCTGCTGCGGCGCGTGCGCGCCGCCGTCGGGCCCTCGGTCACGGTGATCGCCAGCCTCGACTTCCATGCGAACGTCTCGCCGCTCATGGTGCAGCAGGCGGACGCGCTCCTGGCCTACCGCAGCTACCCGCACGTGGACATGGCCGCGACCGGCGCGCGCGCCGCGGCGGCGCTGCACGACGTCCTGCGCCGGCCGGTGACGGCGCGCGTCCACCGCCCGCTGCCTTACCTGATGCCGCTCACCTCGCAGTGCACGCTCGTCGAGCCGCTCGCCTCGCTGATGCCGCGCGCCGCCGCGCTCGAGCGCGGTTCCGCCGTCTCGCTCTGCCTCTCGCCCGGCTTCCCGCTCGCGGACGTGCCGGAGTGCGGGCCTTCCGTGTTCGGATTCGGCCGCGACCAGGCTGCGCTCGCGCGGGCGGCGGACGCCCTGTACCGGGAAGCGCTCGCGCGCGAAGGGCAGTTCGCGCTCGACCTCGTGTCCGTGGACGAGGCCGTCGCGGCTGCGCGTGCGCTGCCGGCGCGCCCGCGCGGGCCGCTGGTCCTGGCCGACACGCAGGACAACCCGGGTGCCGGCGGCAACGCGGACACGACCGCGCTGCTGAAGGCGCTGGTGGCGGCCGGGTTGCCGGGCACGGTCGCAGGCATCTTCTGGGACCCGGCTGCCGCAGCGGCGGCGCATGCCAAGGGAGCCGGAGCGAGCATCGAGGTTTCGCTGGGCGCGAAGAGCGGCTTCGCGGGCGAGACGCCGCTGGCCGCCCGCATGAAGGTGCTGGCGCTCGGCGACGGGCGGTTCACGGGCACCGGGCCGTTCTACCTGGGCGGCCGTTTCGAGCTCGGCCCGATGGCGCGCCTCGGCATCGGCACGGTCGAGGTCGTGGTGGCGAGCCGCAAGCAGCAGGCGGCCGACCAGGCCATGTTCCGCCACGTCGGTTGCGAGCCGGCCGCAGCGCGCGTGCTGATGCTGAAGAGCTCGGTGCATTTCCGCGCGGACTTCGGCCCGATCGCCCACCGGGTGCTGGTGGTCGAGGCGCCCGGGCCCAATGTGGCCGATCCCGGCCTCCTGCCGTTCACGAAGCTGTCCGCGGGCCGGCGGCAGCGGCCGCGCCGGGGCTGACCGCCACGGCACATGCGAACCCGGTAAACTGCGCCCATGCGCAAGATCCTGGTCGCGATCGACGGTTCGGACACCTCCCTGCGCGCGCTGGACTTCGCCGTGCAGCAGGCGCGCCTGGCGCCCGCCGCGGAACTGCAGGTGTTGACGGTGCAGCCGCTGGCGAGCACCACCACGGCCTGGGAAATCTACGTGTCGGCCGAGAAGCTCAGGGAGATCGCGGCGGAGCGCGCGCGCGCGATCCTGGAGGAGGCCGGGGGCAGGCTGACGGCCGCCGGCTGCCGCTACGCGCTCGAGCAGCTGGAAGGCGAGCCGGCCGAGACGATTGCCGGCCGCGCTGCGCAGCTTGGCTGCGAATCCATCACCATGGGCACGCGCGGCGCCGGGCAGGTCAGCATCCTGGTGATGGGCTCGGTCGCGCAGCGGGTCGTGTACCACGCCACCGTCCCGGTCACGCTGGTCAAGTAGGCGCGCCGCTCACTTGCCGTAGTAGAGCTCCGGCAGCCACAGCGCGATCTGGGGGAACACGATCACGAGCGTGAGTCCCAGGGTCATCAACAGCACGAACGGGATGATCGACCGGTAGATGTCGAGCAGCGTGATTTCCTTCGGCGCCATGGCCCGCATCAGGAACAGGTTGTAGCCGAAGGGCGGCGTCATGTAGGCCACCTGGCAGGTGATGGTGTAGAGCACGCCGTACCAGATGGGGTTGAAGCCCAGCGAGATGATGAGCGGCACGTACAGCGGCGCCACGATGATGAGCATCGCGGTGTCGTCCAGGAAGGTGCCCATCAGCAGGTAGGTGAGCTGCATCAGCACCAGCACCTGCCAGGGCTCGAGCCCCCATTTCTCGAGGAACAGCGTCTCGATCGCGCGCACCGCGCCGAGGCCGTCGAACACGGCCCCGAAGGCGAGCGCCGCCAGGATGATCCACATGAACATGCAGCTCACGGCCAGGCTCTTGCGCAGCGTGTCTTCCATGACCTTGCGCGTGATGCGGCCCTTGTACCAGGCGACCAGCGTCGCCATGACCGCCCCCACCGCCGAGCATTCCACCATGCTGGTGACGCCCATCAGGAACAGGCCGGTCATCGAGAAGATGATGACCAGCGGCAGGATGCCGGCGCCCAGCAGCCGGATTTTCTCCCGCAGCGGAATCTGGTCGCGCTCCTCCTGCGGCAGCGGCGGCCCGAGGTGCGGCTGCAGCTTGCAGCGGATCAGGATGTAGGCCACGAACAACCCGGCGAGCATGAGCCCCGGCAGCACGCCCGCCAGCCACAGCTGGCCGACCGGCTGGCGCGCGATCATGCCGTAGAGCACCAGCACCACCGACGGCGGGATCATGATGCCGAGCGAGCTGCCGGCCTGGATGACGCCGGTCACCATGATCTTGTCGTAGCCGCGGCGCAGCAGCTCCGGCAGCGCCACGCTGGCGCCGATCGCGAGCCCGGCGACCGACAGCCCGTTCATCGCCGCGATCGCGACCATCAGGAGCACGGTGCCGATCGCGAGCCCGCCGCGCATGCCGCCGGTCCAGACGTGGAACATGCGGTAGAGGTCGCCGGCGATGCCGGATTCCGACAGCATGTAGCCCATGTAGACGAACATCGGCAGCGTCAGCAGCGGGTACCAGTTGAGCAGGGTGATGGTCGAGGCGAAGGGCATCTCGGCCGCGCCCTCGCCCCAAAGCAGCAGCGCGAACACCGCGGCGACGAAACCGATCGCGCCGAACACGCGCTGGCCCGTCATGAGCATCAGCATCATCATCGAGAACATCAAGAGCGCGATCGCTTCGTAGCTCATTCGATGTCCCGCTTCGTGGCCCGGGCCAGGTCGCGGAAGAAGATCGCGATGGCCTGCAGCAGCATGAGCACGATGCCCACCGTCATGATGATCTTGATCGGCGCCATCGGCGGCGCCCACGCGGAGTAGTTCTTCTGCCCGTACTGGAGCGCGTAGGATGCGCTCGAAATGCCGCCGCGGATCATCACGATCAGGTAGAAGACCAGGCAGAAGGCGGTGATCGAGTCCGCGAACGCGCGGCTGCGCTCCGACCAGCGGCCGTAGAACACGTCCATGCGCACGTGCGCGTCGAGCTGCATCGAATAGCCGCCGCCCAGCAGGTAGTACGCGGCCATCAGGAACTGGGACATCTCGATGACCCAGATGGGCGGTGCCACGTCCGGAATCAGGCGCACGATCGTGCCGTACAGCAGCACGCCCATCATGACCAGGGTCATGTACATGACGGCGAAGCCGAGCGTGCGGTTGACCGCATCCACGGCTCGCACGTAGGCACGGATGAAGCCCGGCATCCTCCTTCCCCGGCCCGGATCGCCGTGGCCGGGGAAGGATTCTGCTGTCAGCACTGCCGCGCCGTCCTCAGCCGTAGCGGTACGGCGGGCCGGCCTTCGACATCAGGGCGTTGTAGTCCTTGAAGATCTGCACGACCTTGGCGCAGCGCGGGCTGGTCTTGGCGATCTCGTCCCAGAACTTGTGGGCTTCCGCCTCGACCGTCGCCCATTCCGCGGCCGGGATCGTGGTCAGCTTCATCTTCGGGCCGTTGACGCGCAGATCCGCCTCGCCGCCCCAGTACCAGTGCTGGCGGTAGTAGTGCGAGCTGTCGATGCAGAGCTTGAACAGCGTCTTGAGGTGGTCGGGAACCTTCTCCCACGACGCCGTGTTGGCGAAGTAGGAACCGATCCAGGCGCCGGAGATGTTGTTGGTCAGGAACCACGGCGTCACGTTCGCCCAGCCGACCGTGTAGTCCTCGGTGATGCCGGACCAGGCGATACCGTCCAGCTCGCCGGTCTGGATCGCCACCTCGACGTCGCCCCAGGGCAGCGTGACCGGCACGACCCCGAAGCGCGACAGGAACCGGCCCGCGGTCGGGAAGGTGAACACCCGGCGGCCTTTCAGGTCGGCGAGGCGCCGGATCGGCTCGCGCGTATTGAAGTGGCAGGGATCCCAGGCGCCGGCGGACAGCCAGGTCACGCCCTCGACCTCGCCGTAGGCTTCCTGCCAGATCTCGTTCAGGCCGTACTTGTGGAACAGGGCCGGCACGTCGAGGCTGTAGCGCGTCGCGAACGGGAAGTACCCGCCGAACACCGCGACGTCCACGGGCGCGGCGATTGAGTCGTCGTCGCTCTGCACGGCGTCGATGGTGCCCTGCTGCATGGCGCGGAACAGCTCGCCCGTCGGGACCAGCTGGTCGGCGAAATAGAGCTCGATCACCATCTCGCCGTTGGCGGCCTTGTTGAAGGCCTCGATCGACGGCTTGATGACGTGCTCCGCGAGCGCCGCGCCGGCGTAGGTCTGCAGCCGCCACTTGATCGTCGTCTTCTTGGCGGTGGAGACCGCCGGGCCGCCTTCGCCCTCTTTCTTGCCGCAGGCCGCCAGTGCCGCCGCCGACGCCGCAGCAGCGCCCAGTGCCGCCTGCTTCAGGAATGCTCTGCGCTTCATCTCGTTCTCCTTGTGCGATTGGCGGCCTGCGGATGCAGGCCGGCGGTCCCCAAGGCCGCGTTGTCCGGGGATTCTCACACGCGAGGGCGGTGGCATCAATCAGCGGCTACTACGGATGGGCGCGGGCCCGGCAAAAGGACGATAATCAGCCGCTTCGCGCCGCGCGGCCGCGGCCCCGCGGCGCGGGCTACGGGAGGACCTGGATGGATCCGAGGAAGGTGAAAAGCGTCGCCGACGCCCAGGCGATCGTCGCCGAGCGCGCGCTGTCGCACGTCAAGGTCGGCGCCTTCGACATCGATGGCGTGCTGCGCGGCAAGTACCTGTCGCGCGCCAAGTTCGAGTCGGCGCTGGAGGGCGGCTTCGGCTTCTGCGACGTCGTGCTCGGCTGGGACAGCAAGGACCAGCTCTACGACAACGTGAAATTCACGGGCTGGCACACCGGTTACCCGGACGCGAATGTCCGCGTGCTGCCGGAATCCTGCCGGGGGCTGCCCTGGGAGGAGCCGGTGCTCTTCTTCCTCGGCGAATTCACCGGCAAGGCCGAGGCCATCTGTCCGCGCGGCCTGCTGCGGCGCGTGCTGGAGCGCGGCGAGACGAAGCTGGGACTCACGCCGTATGCAGGCTTCGAGTACGAGTTCTTCGTATTCGCCGAGACGCCCGACTCGGTGCGCGAGAAGGGCTATCGCGGCCTGCGCCCGATCGCGCCGGATTACTTCGGCTACTCGGTGATCCGCAACAGCGTCTGGAGCGACTTCTACCGCGACCTGCTCGACAGCTGCGAGCGCATGGACCTGCCGATCGAGGGCCTGCACGAGGAGACGGGGCCCGGCGTGATCGAGGCCGCGCTCGCCGTGGACCGGGGCCTGGCGGCGGCCGACAAGGCGGCGTTGTTCAAGACCTTCGCCAAGGTGATCGCCGAGCGGCGCGGACTCATGGCGACCTTCATGGCGAAGTGGTCCGGCGACTGGCCGGGCCAGAGCGGACACATCCACCTGTCGCTCAAGGACGGCAACGGCAAGCCCGTGTTCCACGACCCCTCGAAGCCGCACTCGATGAGCGACCAGCAGCGCTGGTTCGTCGGCGGGCAGCAGCAGCTGATGCCGGAGCTGCTCGCCATGATCGCCCCGACCGTGAATTCCTACCGGCGCCTGATCCCCGGGTTCTGGGCGCCGACGGATTCCGCCTGGAGCTGCGACAACCGCACGACCGCGCTGCGCGTGATCGAGGGATCGCCGAAGTCGCAGCGCGTGGAGTACCGCATCGCGGCGGCGGATGCCAACCCCTACATCATCCTCTCGGCCGCGCTCGCCTCGGGTTACTGGGGCATCGAGAACCGCGTCGAGCCCGAGCCCATGATCGAGGGCAACGCCTACGACCAGAAGCTGCCGGAGCGACTGGCGCTGCCGCGGACGCTGTGGGATTCGGCCCAGCGGCTGAAGGCCTCGAAGATGGCGCGCGACTGGTTCGGCGATGCCTTCGTCGAGCATTTCGCCGCGACGCGCGAGTGGGAGGAGCGCGAGTTCCGCCGCCACATCACCGACTGGGAGATGGCCCGCTACTTCGAGATCATCTGATGACGCAGAAGACGATCAGTCCCGTGGACGGCTCGGTGTACTGCGAGCGCGAGCTCGCCGCCGACGCCGCGGTCCAGGTCGCGCTCGACGCGGCGCGCCGGGCGCAGGCCGCCTGGCGGGGCGTGCCGGTGGCGGAACGCGCCCGCGTCCTGTCCGCCTTCTGCGACCGTTTCGAGGCCGCCGGGCCCGAGATCGCGCTCGAGCTGACCTGGCAGATGGGCCGGCCGATCCGCCACGCGCCGAGCGAGGTGCGCGGCACGCTCGAGCGCGCCCGGCACATGATCGCGATCGCCGCGGAGGCGCTCGCCGACGTCGACCCGGGCCCGAAGCCGGGCTTTCGCCGCTTCGTTCGGCGCGAGCCGCTGGGCGTCGTGTTCACGGTCGCGGCCTGGAATTACCCCTACCTGATCGCGGTCAACAGCGTGGTGCCCGCGCTGATGGCGGGCAACGCGGTGCTGCTGAAGCATTCCGCGCAGACGCCGCTGTGCGCCGAGCGCTTCGAGGACTGCCTGCGCGAGGCCGGGCTGCCGGAGGGCCTGTTCCGCGCGCTGCACCTGTCGCATGCGCAGACCACGGGCCTGATCGGCGACCCGCGCGTGGACTTCGTCGCCTTCACCGGCTCGGTGGACGGCGGTCACGCGGTGCAGCAGGCTGCGGCCGCGCGCTTCATCGGCAGCGGCCTCGAGCTCGGCGGCTGCGACCCGGCCTATGTGCGCGAGGACGCCGACCTCGCCCATGCGGTCGGGAACCTGGTGGACGGCGCGTTCTTCAACAGTGGCCAGTCCTGCTGCGGCATCCAGCGCATCTACGTGCATCGCAGGCTGTACGACGATTTCGTCGCCGGCGCGATCGCGCTGACCCGCAAGTACCTGCTCGGCAACCCGACCGATCCCGCGACCACGCTGGGTCCCGTGGTGCGTGCCGCCGCCGCGGACCATATCCGCGCGCAGGTGGATGCGAGCATCGCGGCGGGAGCGAAGCCCGCGCTCGCCGAGCGCGAGTTCCCGGCGAGCCGCGCCGGCACGCCCTACCTCGCGCCGCAGATCCTGCTCGACGTGGATCACTCGATGCCGGCGATGCGCGAGGAGATCTTCGGTCCGGTCGCCGGCATCATGCCGGTCGCGGGCGACGACGAGGCGGTGCGACTCATGAACGACAGCGCCTTCGGCCTGACCGCGGCGGTGTGGACCCGGGACCCGGAGGCCGCGCTCGCCATCGGTGGCCGGATCGGGACCGGCACCTTCTTCATGAATCGCTGCGACTACCTCGACCCGGCGCTGGCCTGGGTCGGCGTCAAGGACTCCGGGCGCGGTTGCACGCTGTCGCGCGTCGGCTACGAGCACCTGACGCGCCCAAAGTCCTTCCACCTTCGCCTGGAGACCTGACATGACAGCGCTTCGGGGCAACTGGAACTACCCCACCCGGATCCTGTTCGGCGCCGGCAACCTGAGGAAGCTGCCGCAGGCCTGCGCCTCGCTCGGCATGACCCGGCCGCTGCTGGTGACCGACCCGGGCCTGGCCGCGCTGCCGATGGTCGCGGACGCGGTCCTGTACTGCCGCGAGGCGGGGATGGCGGTTGCGGTCTTTTCCGACGTGCGCCCGAACCCGGTCGAGCAGAACGTGAGCGACGGCGTGCGCGCATTCCGCGACGGCGGGCACGACGGCGTGATTGCGATGGGCGGCGGCAGCGGGCTGGACGCCGCCAAGGCGATCGCCCTGATGGCGGGGCAGAAGCGCCCGATCTGGGACTTCGAGGATCGCGAGGACTGGTACACGCGCGTGGACGAGGCCGGCATGGCGCCGGTCGTCGCCATCCCGACCACCGCGGGCACCGGCTCCGAAGTCGGTCGCGCCTCGGTGATCACGGACCTGCGCGACCACACCAAGAAGATCATCTTCCATCCGAAGATGATGCCGGGCGTCGTCATCGCCGATCCCGAGCTGACGCTCGGACTGCCGCCGAAGGTGACGGCGGCGACCGGCATGGACGCGCTCTCGCACTGCCTCGAGGCCTACTGCGCGCCGAGCTACCACCCGATGGCCGAGGGCATCGCGGTCGAGGGCATGCGGCTGATCCACGACTTCCTGCCGAAGGCAGTCGCGGACGGCGCCGACCTCGAGGCGCGTTCGCACATGCTGATCGCGTCCTCGATGGGCGCGACCGCGTTCCAGAAGGGCCTGGGCGCGATGCACAGCCTGAGCCACCCTTGCGGAGCCAATCTCGACACGCACCACGGCCTCACCAACGCCGTGGTCATGCCTTTCGTGCTGGCCTGGAACCGGCGCGCGATCGAGCCCAAGATGGAGCGGCTCGCGGCCTGGCTCGGGCTGAAGGGCAAGGGCTACGCGGCCGTGCACGACTGGATCCTCTCGCTGCGCGAGACGATCGGCATCCCGAAGACGCTGGCCGCGCTCGGCGTGCAGGAGAAGCATGCGGCGGAATTCGCGCCGCAGGCGCTCGCGGATCCGTCCACCGGCGGCAACCCGCTGCCGATGACGGTCGCGGACTTCGAGAAACTCTACCTGAACTGCATCCGCGGCTAGCAGGAATCGCGGTTGCCGAGCGCGCAGGCGCGGCGCATCAGCTCGGCGGCGCGCTCCGCGGAGGCGGGGACGCCCTCGCCGGTCTCGTGCAGCAGGGCGAGGCTGCGGCATCCCTGGGCATTGCCGCCGTCGCAGGCGCGGCCGTAGAGTGCGGCCGCGGTCTCGAGATTCCTGACCATGCCCATGCCCGTATCGTAAAGACGGGCCAGCGCGAGGCAGCTCTCGCCGTCGCCCGCGTCGCAGCCTTTCACGTAGTACTGTGCGGCCCTGCCGGGATCCGGCCGGCGATGGTCGTCTCCCTGTTCGAAGATCTGCCCCGCCTGCGCGCAGGAGCCGGCTTCGCCCCGCTCGCAGGCCTCGATCCAGCGGCCGGCGGTCTCGCGCAGCGCCGCGAGCCGGCAGCTGCGCGTGCCGAGCTCGCAGGCGCGCTGCTTCAGCCCGGCGGCGCGCGCGGGGTCGGCTGCGACGAGCCGGCCTTCCTGATGCACGCGCGCGAGCCATTCGCAGCCGTATCCGTCGCCGAGCTCGCAGGCGCGCTGGTACAGGGTGACCGCCCGCGCGCCGTCGCGCGCCGCGCCGCGCCCCGATTCATGCAGGAACCCGAGCGAGGTGCAGGCTCCCGCGTGGCCGGCGTCGCAGGCGCGGCCGTAGAGCAGGGCCGCGCGCCCCGCATCTTCCGCGATGCCCGCACCGAGTTCGAGCCTTGCGGCGAGCTCCTCGCAGGCTCGCCAGTCGCGCTGGTCGCAGAGCCGCCCGAGCGCCTCGGCCGTGCGCGGCGCGGCGGCGAGGACCCCGGGGGCGGCCAGGGCGGCCGCAAGCGCCGCGGCCCCCGCCAGGAAGCGCGCGCCCTCAGCCAGCCACGCGGTGAACACGGGGATCGCCCGACTTCACGTCGAAAGTCGCGAGCGTGCGGCGCCCGCTGCGCGGGTCGGTGCGGTCCTCGATCGCGACGAAATCGGCGCGCAGCCGCTCGCGGGTGAGTTCGCAGCGCACGTAGCCGTTGTGCCTCCCGTCATGCCACTTCGCGCCCGGGTTGAGCGGCAGGAACCGGGACCTGTCGTAGGTGGTGGTCGCGATCGAGGAGGCCACCAGCTCGACGCCGACCGGGCGGCCCGCTGCGTTCGCGAGCTCGCAGGCCCAGAACGAGTGGATGTCGCCCGTGAGCACGACCGGGTTCGCGGCGCGGTGCTTCAGCAGCGCCGCGAAGAAGCGCTCGCGCGCGGGCGGGTAGCCGCCCCAGGTATCGGTGAAGACCGTCGGTGATTCGGCCGTGCCTTCGATGATCGCGTTGATCATCACGTTCTGCGCGATGACGTTCCAGGCCGCGCGGCTACCGGCCAGCGCGCCGTCGAGCCAGCGCTCCTGCTCGGCGCCCAGCACCGTGCGCGACGGATCGGCGAGCGCCTCGCGGCAGGGCGACTCGGCCGGATTCACGTGCGTGCCGCCGCCCGCTCCGCCGAACAGGATCTTGCGGCCGCGCTCGAAATCGCAGCGCTGCACCGTGGGCAAGGCGGGACAGACCTGCGGCGAGCGGTACTGGCGCGTGTCGAGCACGTAGAGGCGCGCGAGGTCGCCCCAGTCGAGCGAGCCGTAGACCTGGATCGCCATCTCGGGACGCAGCCGCGACGGGCGCACCGGCATGTGCTCGAACCAGGCCTGGTACGCCGCCGCGCGGCGCGCCGGGAAGGCATCGCGCACGCGCGCCCCGCCGCAGAGTTCGTGCTCGCTCGTGAGCCCGACGTAGTCGTTGTCCACCTCGTGGTCATCCCAGGTGACCAGCCAGGGGCAGGCCGCGTGCGCCGCCTGCAGGTCCGGGTCGGTGCGGTACTGCGTGTAGCGGTGGCGGTAGTCGTCGAGCGTGATCGCCTCGAGACGGTCGAACTGGCGCACGCGCCGGTCGCCCCAGGCGTCCTCGTAGATGTAGTCGCCGAGCGCGAACATGAGATCCGGCCGGTCGTCCGCCATGTAGCGATAGGCCGAGAAGAAACCCTGTTCGTAGTGCGCGCAGGAGGAGAACGAGAACTTCATCGAGGCGACCGCGGCGCCGGCGGCGGGGCAGGTCATGGCGCGTCCGGCGGCGGACTCGTAGCGCCCGATCCGGAACCGGTAGAAGTACTCGCGACCCGGCTGCAGGCCGTCCACGACCACGTGCACCGCATGGGCGAGGTGCGGGCGCGCCCAGGCAATACCCTGCTTCGCGATGCGGGCGAACGCAGCGTCCTCGGCGACTTCCCAGCTGACCTCGAAGATGGTCTGGCCGAGGTAAGCCGTGTCGAAGGGTTCCGGCGCCAGCCGCGTCCAGATCACGAAACCGTCCGCGGCCGGGTCGCCCGAGGCGACGCCGAGCTGGAACGGGTCGTTGGTGAACCGCAGCTGGGCGCCCGCGCTCCCGAGCGGCACCGCGGCCAGCGCGCCGGCGGCCACCGCCAGCCGGCCGAATTCGCGGCGGGAAATTCGACGGGTCATGGACCTCCCTTCAGATGCCCGCGCCGTGCTCGAAGCCCGACTGCACGGGCTCGGCCTGCGACACGCGCGAGTTCGGCGGCACGCTGTGCGTGAGCCAGACGTTGCCGCCGATCACGCTGCCGCGGCCGACGGTGACGCGCCCGAGCACGGTCGCGCTCGCGTAGATCGTGACGTCGTCCTCGATGATGGGGTGGCGCGCGAGGCCCTTGACCAGGCGGCCCTCGGCGTCCACGGGGAAGCTCTTGGCGCCCAGCGTCACGCCCTGGTAGAGCGTCACGCGGCTGCCGACGATCGCGGTCTCGCCGATCACGACGCCGGTGCCGTGGTCGATGAAGAACTCGCGGCCGATGGTCGCGCCCGGGTGGATGTCGATGCCGGTGCGGTGGTGCGCGTTCTCCGCGATCAGGCGCGGCAGCAGCGGCACGTCGAGGTGGTACAGGATGTTCGCGATGCGGTGGCGCGTCACGGCGAAGATGCCGGGGAACGCGTAAAGCGCCTCGATCGGGTGGCGGCAGGAGGGATCGCCGCGCCAGGCCGCGCGTGCGTCCTCGAACACGCGCTCGCGCAGCAGCGGCAGTTCGCCGAGCAGCGTGCGCGCGTCCTGGCGCGCGCGCGCGTCCAGCGCGGCCGGGTCGGGCGCGGACACCTCGCCGAGCCGCGACGGGAACTCGAGTGCCAGGCGGATCTGCGACGACAGCACCGACTCGATTTCGCCCAGCTCGCGCTCGATGCGCCGCTCCGGGCCCTCGGTCGCGAGCGTCGCCGGCAGCGTCTCCGCGATCAGCAGCCGGTGCAGCCGGTCGATGCAGGACAGCACCGCGGTGCGGTCCGGCCAGGTGCCCTTGCGCAGCGCCTGGAAGTCCGCGGCGTCGCCCGGGACCATCAGCGCGGCGGCGAGCGCCGCATGGTCTCGCGCGGACGGCGCGTGCTCAGGCGGGCGGGATGACGCTCGGGGCACTGGAGGTCGCCTCCTCGTAGAGCCAGGTCGAGAGGTAGCGCTCGCCGAAGCTCGGAATGATCGTGACGATCAGCTTGCCACGATTCTCCTCGCGCGCGGCGACGGCGAGCGCCGCGAACAGCGCGGCGCCGGAGCTGATGCCGACCAGGATGCCTTCCTCGCGGCCGAGCAGGCGCGCGTATTCGCCGGCCTGCTCGTTGGTCACCTGGATGATCTCGTCGATCACCTTGCGGTTGAGGATCTCGGGGATGAATCCCGCGCCGATGCCCGCGATCTTGTGCGGGCCCGGCTGGCCGCCCGAGAGCACGGGGCTGGCGGCGGGCTCCACCGCGATGCAGCGGAATTCCGGCTTGCGCTTCTTGATCACCTCGCCGACGCCCGTGATCGTGCCGCCGGTGCCGATGCCCGAGATCAGGATGTCGCAGGCGCCGTCGGTGTCGTTCCAGATCTCTTCCGCGGTGGTGCGGCGGTGGATCTCGGGATTCGCGGGATTCGTGAACTGGCCGACCAGCAGGAAGCGCTCCGGGTCGCTGGCGACGATCTCCTCGGCGCGCGCGATCGCGCCCTTCATCCCCTTGGCGCCCTCGGTCAGCACCAGCTCGGCGCCGAAGGCCTGCAGCATGCGCCGGCGCTCGAGGCTCATCGTGTCCGGCATCGTCAGCACCAGCCGGTAACCCTTGGCCGCGGCCACGAAGGCGAGGCCGATGCCGGTATTGCCGCTGGTCGGCTCGACCAGCACGGTGCCCGGCCTGATGCGGCCCTGCTTCTCCAGCCCCTCGATCATGCTGACGCCGATGCGGTCCTTTACGCTCGCGCAGGGATTGAAGAACTCGAGCTTGAGGACGATCTGGCCCGGCAACCCGCGACCGATCTTGTTGAGCCGCACCAGCGGCGTGCGGCCGATGGTCTCCAGGATGTTGTCGAAGATCCGTGCCATGGGCCCCCCGGCGCCGGTGCCAGCAAAAGGGGCGGGGCTCCCGGACCCGCCGGGTTACCGGGAACCCCACCCGACATGGAAATCGGCTCTCGCCGCGGTCTCAACGCGCCGCGTAGCACTCCATCTTAAGGCCTGTGCCGCCCCGCGAGACATGGGCCACCACGGCCTTGCGGCGGTGGATCTTCGTCACCGCGCCCAGGTTGATGGCGAACGCGAGCTCGACGATCGACCCCTTCGCGAGGCCGAGGTTCCGGGTCTCGACGAACACGCCATTGGCGCTCAGGTTGTGGGCCTTGCACAAGGCGCCACGCCGCCCCGGCACCACCAGGTAGACCGTGGCGCGGGCGCGGTGCCGGCTGTGCAGGCGTCGTTCCATCTCCGTATCCCCTGATTCTTCTGCGCCTGGAGACGTCTCTGCAATCCAGTATGCCGACCCCGGCAGGACCTGGAAAGCACACCGCCCAAGTGCTTGATTGTGCAGCGCAAAAGAACGGCTTTGAGCGGTCGATCCGATACCATGCCCGGCCATGTCCGCCGCGATCGACGCGCCCCGAATCACGCTCGAGGACATCCGGGCTGCCCGGCAGCAGCTCGGTGCCCGGCTGCGCCTGACGCCGGTGCAGCCCCTGTCCGGGCCGGCGGTGGACGCGGCCCTCGCGGCTGGCACCCGGGTGCTGATGAAGCTCGAACTGTTCCAGCACACCGGCAGCTTCAAGGCCCGCAGCGCGCTGCTGAACGCGCTGCTGCTGCCCGAGGCCGAGCGCGCGCGCGGCGTCTGCGCGATCAGCGCCGGCAACCACGCGATCGCAGTCGCCTTCGCCGCCAGCGCAGTCGGGACCAGCGCCAAGGTCGTGATGAAGGCGGATTCGAACCCCTTCCGCATCGAGCAGTGCCGGCGCTACGGCGCCGAGGTCGAGCTGGCTGCCGACGTCCACGCCGGCTTTCGCCG
>DASTOQ010000094.1:0-3021 GCA_035720205.1 Steroidobacteraceae bacterium
GCGCTCGCTGCACGGCGGCGGCGCCATGATCGACCTTGCGAAAAAGCGCCGCATCCGCCGCCACCCGCCCCTGGTGATCCTGTGCGACATCTCGGGCTCGATGGAGCGCTACTCGCGCATGCTGCTGCACTTCATGCACGCCGTGACCAACGATCGCGACCGCGTGTACAGCTTCGTGTTCGGCACGCGGATCACCAACATCACCCGCCAGCTGCGCCAGCGCGACGTGGATGTGGCGCTCGAGAAGGTCGGCGACGTCGTGCAGGACTGGTCAGGGGGCACGCGCATCGGCCACTGTCTGCACGAGTTCAATCGCGTGTGGTCGCGCCGCGTGCTCGCGCAGGGCGCGGTCGTGCTGCTGATCACCGACGGGCTCGACCGCGACGCCGGCGAGGGGCTCGAGCGCGAGATGGAGCGGCTGCACAAGAGCTGCCGGCGCCTGATCTGGCTCAATCCGCTGCTGCGCTGGGAGGGCTACGCGCCTCTTGCCGCCGGCTCGCGCGCGATCATCAGGCACGTCGATGATTTCCGCGCCGTGCACAACCTCGAGAGCCTCGCCGACCTCACCGCGGCGCTCGCCCGCATCGGCCCCCGGCGTGAGGAGGGCCTCACGACGTGGCAGGGCACGGCGGCGGAGCGCCCCGCGCCGGCCCCGGCCTGAGCGGCGGGGAGGCGGCCGTCCGCACGCAAGCTTGGCGCGGCGCCTCGAGTGCCGCGTGCGCCCGAGTTGGCTGCTCCGGGTTCGCTTGGGTTGCGCTTTCCTCGGCCGCACGGCCGCACCGGTGGCGTCGCCGGCGGGGCCGGCCCCGCGCTTGCGCGGGGCTGCTTGGCGCGCAGCCGAGCGGGCCGGGAGCCCCGTCGGGTATGGCGGTCTGTGCAGAATGTCTCAGGAAGCCGCGCTGCTGCGGAGCGCGTGGCGAGCCGCGGCGATCGCCGGCGGGCGCGCGGCACGCAGGCGGGAATCGATGTAGTGGCCCTGGAACAGCCGGATGCCGACCGACTGGCCCCAACCGATCGCATCGGCGCTGTCGCAGCGGCACAGGATCACGCGGTCGACCCCCGCACGCTTGATCGCCGCCTTGAGCTCCTGACGGCGCCCGTCGTCGAGGCCATCGAGCAGATCCGGGCTCCAGATCACTTTCACCAGATCGGCGCCGAGGCGCTTGCGATCGATCAGCGGCAGATGCAGGTAATGCAGCCCGTCGATGCACATCAGGTAGCCGCGGTCGCGCGCGAATTCCCGGATGAACAGATAGGCGCCGAGCTCTGCGAAGATGTCGATCAGCTGGAGCTCGATGATCACCGGGGCCGCGGTCTGGCGGCGGTATGCGTGATCGAACTTGAGAAATTCCGGTGACAGCAAGGTGGCAAGTCGCAGATTGACGCTGATCGCACCCTGCTGATCGCCCAGCTGTTGGCTGATCAGACAGCTCAGCAGGCGCCGGTCCAGGGACTCCGCCAGGCGCTGGAAGAGCCACGTGTCCGCGGCCAGATCGACCCCCGGCAGCAGGGTCTCGGCGAGCTCGCCGATCGCCACGTAGAGCTCCGCGAACAACGGCTGGGGCGCTGCCCGCGGCAGCAGGGCGCAGACCGGCTGCCGTCGGATCAATCCCGACAGGTCCATGCTCGCGAGGCTCGTCTCCATGCGGGCGAGGCGCGCCGGGTCGAGCGGCTGCTTCCGCGTGCTGCCGGCGTCGGCGCGGCCGGTTCCCAGGCGTTCCAGGTGCTCGTTCAAGTGGAGGCAGAACGCCTCGTACTCGCGTTCCAGCTCGAACCAGCTGCAGAACTTCGCTGGCTGAACGAGCCCGTTCCCGACGGTGGGAAGCGTTTGCGGCAATTCGCCGTCGTCATGCGAGAACAGCAGCTCGGAGTTGTCGGTGAGCGCCGCGTCGTTGGCATTGGCGAGCGGATCGTCGCTGAAGAGATAACGCAGACGCATGACCACCGGATCGACGTCCGCGTAGCTGCCGCCGTGCCAGATGAAGAAAATGTCGCCGGTGCTGAGTTGGAACAGTTCGCTCTTGAACTTCCTGACCAGGCCGTCGAACTCGCGGGCCGCTATGCGCAGCTGGTAATCGCGCCGGTTACGCGGCTTGAGGCCGGAGAGATGCAGATGGACGACCCGCCAGTCGTAATAATTGCGCTCCAGCTTGCGCACGAAGGCGAGCAGCTGGGTCTCCACTTGATCGTGCTCCGATGCCTGCATGATCGCCTCGAAGGTCGTTGCCCCAAGCTGGGCGGCGGCGCCCACGTACGGCACGCGACACGAACTCTAATCAGCGAATCATAACGATGGCTTAACCAAGGGATTCCGGCATGGGCCCGACCAGCAGCGCCGGATCCAGCGCCTCGTCGAACCAGTAGACGCCCCAGTGCAGATGCGGTCCGGTGGCGCGCCCGGTCGCCCCGACCGTTCCGAGCGGCGCGCCTCGAGCGACGCTCTGTCCGACCTCGACCAGGACCTCCCGCATATGCGCGTAGATGCTGTGCAGCCCGTGCCCGTGGTCGACCACCACGGTGCCGCCGGTGAAGTACAGGTCGGGTTCGGCCAGCGACACGACCCCGCCCGCCATCGCCGCGACCGGCGTACCCGCCGGCGCCGCGACGTCGATGCCGCGATGCGGCGCGCGCGGCTCGCCGTTCAGGATGCGCTGGCTGCCATAGATTCCCGAGATCCGCCCGCGCGCCGGCCACGTCAGCTCCTGAGTGAACCCGAGGGCGGCGCTGTTGCGCGACTTGGCCATCTCGATCAGTGCGGCCTCGGCCTCGATGCGGGCGAGATCCTGCTCGCTGGGCGTGACCTGCCGCGGCGGCAGCCCGTCGATCCGCTGGATCCGATAGGTGCGCGCGCCGACCTCCAGGGTGCGCCGGTCCTCCTGCCCGTCGGGATGACGCACCATCAGCTCGGCCCGTGGTCGCGCATCGCGGCCGAAGCCGAACACGAATTGTCCCTCGCCGGACACGCGCAGCTCGCGGCCGTCCAGCCATACAATGCTGCCGGGCACGACGCGTCCGCGCACC
>DASTOQ010000095.1:0-11871 GCA_035720205.1 Steroidobacteraceae bacterium
CATCTATTCGCTGCCCGGCAACGCGCTCAATTCGTTCGCGGGCTCGCCCTACAACAGCCCCGTCCTGCCGGGCAACTGCGGCCGGCATTTCATCATCTACATCAGCAACGGCGCGGCCCAGGACAACGCCGCCGACGTCAGCACGGGCACGGCCATGCTGTCGGCGGCGGCGGCGGCGGAGGACATCGATGGCGCCACGGCGACAATCCCGATCTCGCCCAGCGATTCGCAGGTGAACGTCGCGGACGAGTGGACCCGATTCATGCAGCGCAGCAGCCTCGGCATCGTCACCTACACGGTGGACGTGGACAAGATCACGACCGGCCAGGGTCCGGGCTGGAGCGCGCTGCTGCGCAGCATGGCGGGCGTCAGCAATGGCCGTTACTTCGACGTGAGTTCCGGCAACGGCGGGGCCGAGATCGCCGATGCGCTGGCCCGGATCTTCTCGGAAATCCAGTCCGTGAACAGCGCATTCGCGTCGGTCAGCCTGCCGGTCAGCGTGAACTCCCAGGGCACCTTCCTGAACCAGGTCTACGTCGGCATGTTCCGCCCGGACCCGAACGCGCTGCCGCGCTGGTCGGGCAATCTCAAGCAGTACAAGCTCGGCATCGTCGACAACGCGCTCAGGACGCTGGACGCGGACGACACCCCCGCCATCAATTCGCTGACCGGTTTCATCACGGAATGCGCCCGCAGCTTCTGGACCCCGTCCGTCCTCGACAACTACTGGGCATTCCGGCCGCAGGGCGGCTGCCTGGCGGTCGCCAATTCGGACGCTTCGAACTACCCGGACGGCAACGTCGTCGAGAAGGGCGGCGAGGCGTACCGGCGGCGCAGCACCACGGCAAGGTCGGTGAAGACCTGCGATCCGGCATTCGCCTCCTGCACGACGCTGACGGATTTCAACGTCGCGAATGCGAGTCTCACCGCCGACCTGTTCGGCCCGCTGGTCGACGGCACCGAGCGCAACGCGCTGATCAGCTGGCAACGGGGCCTGGACATCGACGACGAGAACCTGAATGGCGTCCGGACCACGGAAATGCGCGCGTCGGTGCACGGCGACATCGTCCATTCGCGACCGGTGGCGATCAATTACGGCACGGACGCGGCTCCCGAAGTCGTCGTCTTCTACGGCGGCAACGACGGCGTCCTGCGGGCCGTTAACGGCAATCGGACCACGGCCTTCGGGGGAGCGGCGGCCGGGAACGAGATCTGGTCGTTCGTGTCGCCCGAGTTCTACGGCAGCATCAAGCGCCTGCGCGACAACGCGATCCCGATCAGCTTCACGGGCGCGTTGACCCCGCCGCTGCGCCTGCCGAAGCCCTACGGCTTCGACGGCGCGATCACGGCTTACCAGGACACCGGCATTACCTGGATCTATCCCACGATGCGGCGCGGCGGGCGGTTCCTGTACGGCTTCGACGTCTCCGACCTCAACGCGGACCCGGGTTCGGTCGCGCTGAAGTGGAAGCTGGGCTGCCCGAACCAGGGCGACGACACGGGTTGTTCGACCGGGTTCTCAGGCATCGGGCAGACCTGGTCGGCTCCGCGGGCCCTGAAGACCAACGGCTACACCTCCGGCGGCTCGCCGGCGCCGATGCTGATCATGGGCGGCGGCCACGACCGCTGCGAGGACAGCGATCCGCACCTGTGCACGTCGCTGGCCAAGGGACGCCGCGTCTACGTGCTGGATGCCGATAGCGGCGGCCTGCTCAGGAGCTTCACGACCGACCGGCCGGTCGTCGGCGACGTCTTCGTCGTGCCGGACGGCAATACCGGCCTGGCACGCTATGCGTACGCCGTGGACATGGGCGGCAACGTCTACCGCATCTCGGGCAGCACCGCCAACCTGCCGTTCGGCGCCAGCGCACCGGCGGACTGGACCATCACGAAAATCGCCTCGCTCGGCTGCGACAGCGCGTCGGACACGAGCCCGTCGCCGGGCTGCCCGATGAACCGCAAGTTCATGTTCGCGCCGGACATCGTCGAGAAGGACGGCGTCTTCTTCCTGCTGCTCGGTTCCGGCGACCGTGAGAAGCCGGTGATGAACTTCAGCGCCGCGTACGCGGTGAACAACTACTTCTTCATGATCAAGGACAATCCGGCGGACGCCGACTGGCTGTCGAGCGAGACCGCCAACTGCGGCTCGGCCGTCATCTGCCTCGATTCGCTGGTGGCCATCGACAGCGGCGGGGCGGACCCGGATGCGGCCGACCTCGCGGCCATGAAGGGCTGGAGCCTCGACCTGCGCGATCACGAGCAGGTCGTCACCGCCGCCATCACCGTGTTCGGCACGACGACCTTCAGCACGCATACCCCCGCCGTGCCGCTGGTCGGGGCCTGCAGCTCCAATCTGGGCACCGCACGGGTGTACAACGTGCGATTCGCGAACGCCGCGGCCATCGGCCCCGCCAACAACCGCGACGAGGAGGTCTCGGGTGGCGGCCTGCCGCCGTCGC
This sequence comes from Steroidobacteraceae bacterium, assembly GCA_035720205.1. Lineage (GTDB taxonomy): Bacteria > Pseudomonadota > Gammaproteobacteria > Steroidobacterales > Steroidobacteraceae > SCUD01. The sequence goes on from DASTOQ010000095.1 coordinate 2,460, forward strand.
CGGTCGCCGGCATGGTGGAGCTGGACGACGGGCGAATCGTCCCGTTCGTCATCGGTTCCGTCGGCGACTCTTCGCTGGAAAGCAGCCTCCCGGGCGCGCCGGCGACCGGGACGCAGCCGAAGAGCCTGACCTACTGGTTCATCGAGCAATAGGCGGCTCGACCGTGAACGCCAGCAGGATCGACATGTCGAGGCACTTCGACCGCCGCGGCCGGGCCCGGGGCGTCACGGTCATCGAGTTGATGCTGGTGGTGGTCGTGCTCGCCCTGCTGTTCACGATCGCGATCCCCTCGTTCCGCAATGCATCGCTGGGCGCCCGGTTGAGCGCCGGCGCGAACAATCTGCTGGCCAGCGTGCAGCTCGCGCGCAGCGAGGCGATCAAGCGCAACGCGGCGATGACGCTGTGCGCCTCCTCGGACGGCGTCACCTGCGCGGCCTCGGGCGGCTGGGAGCAGGGGTGGATCGTCATGGACGCCGCGGCGACCGTGATCCAGCGCCAGGAGCCGTTGCCGGACGGTTACCGGATGGCGCAGTCAGGCGGCACGGTGGCGCTGAACTTCCAGCCGATCGGCATCGGGGCCACGGCGGCGGTCGTCACCGTCTGCCGCGACGATCCGGTCGGCAGCCAGGAGCGTGTCGTCACCATCACGGCCTCCGGCGCCACCTACGTCAGCTCGACGAACGCCGGAACCTGTCCGTAGCCGCGGCCAATTCCGGCTGGCCTGCCGGAGGTGGCTGCGCTAAACTGATTCCCCGTCGTGAGCGGGCCCGCGCCGGCGGCCGATGAGCCTGCCGGCGCCCTTGCAGGCTCGCGCCATTCCTGATCGCGGCGAGGGTTTCCATGGCCTGTTTCGTGTTCGTCACCGGCGGCGTGGTTTCCTCGCTCGGCAAGGGCATCGCGTCGGCGAGCCTGGGCGCGATCCTCGAGGCGCGCGGTCTCAAGGTCCGCATGGTCAAGCTGGACCCCTACATCAACGTCGATCCGGGCACGATGAGCCCGTTCCAGCACGGCGAGGTGTTCGTGACCGAGGACGGCACGGAGAGCGACCTCGACCTGGGCCACTACGAGCGCTTCGTGCGCACCACCACGGGCCGCAACAGCAACTTCACGACCGGGCGCATCTACGAGCGCGTGATCGCGCGCGAGCGCCGTGGCGACTATCTGGGCGCCACGGTGCAGGTGATCCCGCACATCACCGACGAGATCAAGCGCAGCATCGCCCTCGGCGCGGGCGATGCGGACGTCTGCATGGTCGAGGTCGGCGGCACGGTGGGCGACATCGAGTCGCTGCCGTTCCTCGAGGCGATCCGGCAGATGGGCGTGGAGCTGGGCCGCAGCCAGTGCGTGTACATCCACCTGACGCTGGTGCCCATCGTCGGCGGCTCGGGCGAGATCAAGACCAAGCCCACCCAGCATTCGGTGAAGGAGCTGCGCGGCATCGGCATCCAGCCCGACGTGCTGCTGTGCCGCTGCCGCGACCCGTTGCCGGACGAGCAGCGGCGCAAGATCGCGCTGTTCACCAACGTCGAGGAGCGCGCGGTCATCTCGGCCGTCGACGCCGACGACATCTACAGGATCCCGATCCTGCTGCACGAGCAGGCGCTGGACGACATCGTCTGCGAAAAGCTCAGGATCGACGCGCCGGCCGCGGACCTGCACGAGTGGCAGCAGGTGGTCGCCGCGCGCCAGCAGTACGAGGCGACGGTCAACGTGGCCATGGTCGGCAAGTACGTGCAGATCCGCGATTCCTACATCTCCCTCAACGAGGCGCTGCGCCACGCGGGGCTGCGGACCCGCACCCGCGTGCAGCTGCACTACGTCGAGTCCACCGACATCGAGAGCGCCGGCACCGGCTGCCTCGCGGGCATGGACGCGGTCCTGGTGCCCGGCGGCTTCGGCGAGCGCGGCATCGAGGGCAAGGTGCAGGCCGTGCGGCACGCGCGCGAGCATGGCGTGCCCTACCTCGGCATCTGCCTCGGCATGCAGGTGGCGGTGATCGAGTTCGCGCGCCACGTGCTGGGCCTGCCGCAGGCGAACTCGACGGAGTTCCAGCGCGACGCCGCGGACCCGGTGATCGCGCTGATCACCGAATGGCGCGACCGCAGCGGCGCCACCGAACGGCGCGACGACCGCTCCGACCTCGGCGGCACGATGCGCCTCGGCGCGCAGGAGTCGCGCATCCGGCAGGGCACGCTCGCGCGGGCGGTCTACGGCCGCGACCTCATCCACGAGCGGCACCGCCACCGCTACGAGTTCAACAACCACTACCTCGAGCGCATGCAGAGGGCCGGACTCGCGTTCTCGGCGTTCTCGGAGGACGGCCTGGTCGAGATCGTCGAGCTGCCGTCGCATCCCTGGTTCATCGGCGTGCAGTTCCACCCGGAGTTCACCTCCAACCCGCGCGACGGGCATCCGCTGTTCTCGAGTTTCGTGCGCGCCGCCCGCGACCACTCGGCCGGGCGCCTGCCGCAGGCGGCGAGCGCGTGAAGCTCGCGGGCGCGGAGATCGGCCCGGACCGGCCGCTGTTCCTGATCGCCGGGCCCTGCGTGGTCGAGGACGCGGCGCTGACGCTCGACATCGCCGGGCAGCTCAAGGAGACGGCCGGCGCGCTCGGCATCCCGTTCGTCTTCAAGGCGTCGTTCGACAAGGCCAACCGCTCGTCGCGGGCCTCGTTCCGCGGCCCGGGCATGGAGCAGGGTCTGCGGGTGCTCGCGGAGGTCCGGCGCCAGCACCGGGTGCCGGTGCTGACCGACGTGCACGAGGACACGCCGCTCGCGGAAGTGGCCGCGGTCGTGGACGTGCTGCAGACGCCCGCCTTCCTGTGCCGCCAGACCAACTTCATCGTCAATGCGTGCTCGCAAGGCAAACCCGTCAACATCAAGAAAGGCCAGTTCCTCAGCCCCTGGGAGATGGCGAACGTCGTCGACAAGGCGCGCTCCACCGGCAACCGGGAGATCCTGGTCTGCGAGCGCGGCTTCAGCTTCGGCTACAACAACCTGGTTTCGGACATGCGGGCGCTCTCGGTCATGCGCGGGTTCGGCGCGCCGGTCGTGTTCGACGCCACGCATTCGGTGCAGCTGCCGGGCGGCAAGGGCAGCGCCTCCGGCGGACAGCGCGAATTCATCCCCGTGCTGGCGCGCGCGGCGGTCGCGGCCGGCGTCGCGGGGCTGTTCATGGAGACGCACCCCGATCCCGAGCGCGCGCTCTCGGACGGCCCGAACGCCTGGCCGCTGCCGCGCATGCGCGAGCTGCTGGAAGTGCTGGTCGCGATCGACCGCGAGGTGAAATCGCGGCCGTACCCGGAAGCCTCGCTGTGACCCGGATCGTCGAGATCCACGGCCGCGAGGTCATCGACTCCCGCGGCAACCCGACCGTGGAGGCCGAGGTCGAACTGGAAGACGGCACCACCGGCCGCGCTGCCGTGCCCTCCGGCGCCTCGACCGGCGCACGCGAGGCCGTGGAGCTGCGCGACGGCGATCCTGCCCGCTACCTCGGCCGGGGCGTGCTGAACGCGGTCGCGCACGTCAACGGCGCGCTGCGAGACGCGCTGGTCGGGCGCGACGCAGTCGACCAGGCCGGCATCGACCGGCGCATGCTGGAACTGGACGGCACCGAGAACAAGTCCGGCCTCGGCGCCAACGCGATCCTGGCGGTGTCGCTCGCGACCGCGCGGGCAGCGGCCCGGGCGCAGAAGCTGCCGCTGTACCGCTACCTCGGCGGCGACGACGCGGTCGTGATGCCGGTGCCGCAGATGAACATCATCAACGGTGGCGCGCACGCGGACAACAGCCTCGACATCCAGGAATTCATGATCCTGCCCGCGGGACTGCCGGACTTCCGCTCCGCGCTGCGCTGCGGGGCCGAGATCTTCCACCACCTGAAGAAGATCCTGCACGGCCGCCGGCTCGCGACCGCGGTCGGCGACGAGGGCGGCTTCGCGCCGGACCTGCCGTCGAACGAGGCGGCGCTCGGCGTAATCCTCGAGGCCATCCGCGCGGCCGGATACCAGCCGGGCCAGGACGTCTGGCTCGGCCTCGACGTCGCCAGCAGCGGGTTCTTCCGCGACGGGGTCTACCTGCTGGAGTCCGAGGGCCGGCGCTTCACCGCCCTGCAGTTCGCGGACTACCTGGCCGCGCTCGCCGACCGGTACCCGATCGTGACCATCGAGGACGGCATGGCCGAGGCCGACTGGGAGGGCTGGGCGCTGCTGACGCGCCGGCTCGGCAGCCGGGTGCAGCTGGTGGGCGACGACCTGTTCGTGACCAACACCGAGATCCTCTCGCGCGGCATCGCGGAGGACGTGGCCAACGCCATCCTGATCAAGCCGAACCAGATCGGCACGCTGACCGAGACGCTGGCGGCGATCGAGATGGCGGTGCAGGCGGGCTATGCCGCCGTGGTCTCGCACCGCTCCGGCGAGACCGAGGACTCGACCATCGCCGACATCGCGGTCGGCACCCGCGCGACCCAGATCAAGACCGGCTCGCTGTCGCGTTCGGACCGCATCGCCAAGTACAACCAGCTGCTGCGCATCGAGGAGGAACTCGGCGCCCGCGCGCGTTACGCCGGGCGCGAGGCGTTCCCGGTCAAGCCGCCGTGAGGGAGGCTCGCGCCATTGCCGGAACGTGCTAATCTGCCGGCCCCATGAAGATCGTGCTCGGCGGCCTGCTCGTGGTGCTCGCATTGCTGCAGTACCGCCTGTGGCTGTCGGACGATGGCATGCGCGAGGTCTGGCATCTCGGCAGCGCGGTCGAGGCGCAACGCGCCGAGAACGCGGTACTCGCCGAGCGCAACGCCCAGCTCAAGGCCGAGGTGGCGGACCTGAAGCAGGGCCTGACCGCGCTCGAGGAGCGCGCGCGGCACGACCTCGGGATGATCTCGGTCACCGAGACCTTCTACCAGGTCGTCGACACGCCGCATCGCGCCCCGGACGCCGCCGAGCCGCAGTCCATCCAGGCCGCGACGGTGCCGTGACCGCCCGGTGGCGGAGCGCATCTGGTTCGTGATCGCCGCCGCCGGCGCCTCGACGCGCTACGGCGGCGCGACGCCGAAGCCCTGGCTTCGCATCGGCGGCAGGACCCTGCTCGAACATTCCTTGCGCGCGCTCGCGGGGGCGCCCGGCGTGGCGGGCGGCGTGGTGGTGACGGCGCCCGGCGACCGCCGCTTCCGGCGCCTGCGGCCCGCCGCGCGCCGCGGGGCGATCGCCGTGGCGGGCGGTCCCACGCGCGCCGTGTCGGTGCTGAACGGGCTGCGCGCACTGGTGACCGCCGACCCGGAGGACTGGGTGCTGGTGCATGACGCCGCGCGACCCTGCCTGCCACGGCGCGACCTGCTGGGCCTGATCGCGGAGTGCCGGCGCGACGCCGTGGGCGGCCTGCTCGCGCTGCCGGTGGCGGACACGCTCAAGCAGGCGGACGACGAGGGCCGCGCGGCGCGCACCGTGCCGCGCGAGCGGATCTGGCGCGCGCAGACGCCGCAGATGTTCCGGCACGGCCAGCTGTTGCGCGCGCTCACGCATGCCCTGGCCGAGGGCCATGATGCGACCGACGAGGCGGCGGCGATCGAGGGTCTCGGCCTGCGGCCGCGCCTGGTGGAAGGTTCGGCGCTCAACGTCAAGGTCACGCGCCCCGCGGACCTGGCGCTCGCGCAGGCCGCTCTGCGCCAGCTGAGGCAGGCGCGGTGATGCGCATCGGCAGCGGCTACGACCTGCACCGCTTCGGGGCGGGGGACCACGTGACGCTGGGCGGCGTGCGCATCCCGCACGCGCGCGGCGTGGTCGCGCACTCGGATGGCGACGTGCTGTTGCACGCCCTGATGGACGCGATGCTGGGCGCCGCGGGCGCCGGCGACATCGGCCAGCATTTCCCGCCGGGCGATGCGCGCTTCAAGGGCGCCGACAGCCGCGAGCTGCTGCGGGAAGTCGTGCGCATCGTCGCCGCGCGCGGCTTCGCACTCGAGAACTGCGACCTGACGCTGGTGGCGGAAGTGCCGCGCATCGCCGCGCACCGCGACGCGATCTGCGAGAGCATCGCCGCGGCGCTCGGGATCGAGCGCGCGCGCGTGAATCTCAAGGCGACCACGGCCGAGGGCCTGGGGGCGCTCGGCCGCTCCGAGGGCATCGCCGGCCAGGCGATCGTGCTGCTGCGGGAAGTGGACAGTGCCTGAGACGGCGGCGGGAGCCGCGTGGCGGCGGCTCGCGCTCGATCCGCCGCGCGCCTTTGGCGCGCCGCCCGTGACCGGCGAGATCCGCGCCGCGCCCGAGGACTTCACCGTCGAGGAGCGGCTTGGCTACGAGCCGGACGGCGGCCGCGCGCATCGCCTGCTGTGGGTCGAGAAACGCGCGGCCAATACGCTGGACGTGGCGCGCGAACTGGCAGCGGCGGCGGGTTGCCACCCGGCGGAGGTGGGCTTCGCCGGCATGAAGGACCGGCGCGCGGTCGCGCGCCAGTGGTTCACGGTCCCCGCCGAGCGCGGCCAGCCGCCGCCGGCCGGCTACGCGGGCAGCGGATTCCGGGTGCTCGCGTCGCACGCGCATTCACGCAAGCTGCGCCGCGGTGCGCTCGCGGGCAACGCATTCGCGATCCGGGTGCGTGACGCGGCGGGCGACCCGACGCGACTGGCCGCCGGACTGGAGCGGCTCGCGGCGGTAGGATTCCCGAACTATTTCGGCCCGCAGCGCTTCGGCGTGGACGGCGCCAATCTCGAACGGGTCCGGGCCTGGCTGGGGGATGGCAGGTTGCCGCGCGGACGCGAGGCGCGCGCGTTCCTGCTCTCGACCGCGCGCTCCATCGCGTTCCAGGCGGTGCTGGCCTGGCGCGTGGCCGACGGCAGCTGGAGCAGCCTGCTGCCGGGAGAAGTCGTCAACCTGGCGGGCAGCGCCTCGGTGTTCGTCGCGGCCGAGCCGGACCCGGGGCTTGCGCAGCGCTGCCGCGAGGGGGACCTCGGCCCGACCGGGCCCCTGTGCGGCGCGGGAGGGCTTGCGCCGGTCGCCGAGGCGGCGGTCGTGGAGCAATCCGCGCTGGAGGAAGTCGCGCCGATCCCCGAGCGGCTCGCCGCGGCCGGCATGCGCGCGGAGCGGCGCGCACTGGTGGCCCGGCCTGCGTCGCTGCGGCATCGCCGGGAGGGCGGCACGTTGCTGCTGGAATTCGCGCTGCCGCGCGGCGCCTACGCGACCAGCCTGCTGCGGGAGCTGGTGGCCACGGCGGCGCCGGTCGAGGGCCTGGAATGACGCTCAGCGGCCCAGCAGGACGTAGAGCGCGCCGGTACCGCCATCGCTGCGATGCGCCGAGGTGAAGGCGCGCACGACGTCGTGCCGGCGCAGCCAGCGGTTCACGGCGGCCTTCAGCACCGGGCCGCGGTGACCGGACCCGAGGCCCTTGCCGTGCACGATGCGCACGCAGTGCAAGCCGTGGGCCACGGATTCGGCGAGGAAGTGCGAGAGGGCGACGCGCGCCTCGGCCTGCGTCATGCCGTGCAGGTCCAGTTCGTCGCGCCGCGCGTAGTGGCCGCGCCGCAGCCGCCGCAGCACCGGGAGCGGCACGCCGGGACGGCGCCAGCCGAGCTCCTCGCCGGACTCCACGTCGAGGTCCGCGGCGTCCAGCGCCAGGGAATCGGCCAGCACGCGTGCCTCGTCGGCGCGGCGCGATGCGGCGCGCGGGCGGCGGCGCTCGCGATGCGGCAGGGGCGCCTGCCGCGCGAGGGGCTTCACGCCGCGGATGGCGGCGCGGAACAGTTTGCGTTCGTCCTCTTCCATTGCGGCCCCGTCCGCGGACAGCCAGCGGTTCGCCGCTTTCCAGTATAGTTCGGCCCGGTCGCGGAAGACGCGACGGGGATGTGACCCGCACGTGAAGATCCTGCTCGCGAACGACGACGGCTACCGCGCCGAGGGCCTGCGCTTCCTGCGCGAGGTGCTCGAGGGCGTCGCGCCGCTGACGGTCGTCGCGCCCGATCGCAATCGCAGCGGCGCGAGCCACTCGCTGACGCTCGAGGTGCCGCTGCGCGTGCAGCAGGCGGAACCCGGCGTGTGGTACGTCATCAACGGCACGCCGACCGACTGCGTCCATCTCGCCATCACCGGCCTGTTCGAGCACGAGTTCGACATGGTCGTGTCCGGGATCAACGACGGCGCCAACCTGGGCGACGACGTGCTCTACTCGGGAACCGTGGCCGCTGCGATCGAGGGGCGGTTCCTCGGGCTGCCGACGATCGCGGTCTCGCTGGTGGTCGGCGCGCCGACCGGCCCGCACTTCGCCACCGCGGCGCGCGTGGCGCGCGAACTGGTGCTGCGCCTGGTGGCGAAGCCGCTGCACCGCTCGATGATCCTGAATGTCAACGTACCGGACCTGGCCTACGAGGAACTGAAGGGATTCGAAGTCACTCGCCTCGGGCACCGCCACCGCGCGGAGAATGCCGTGCGCGGGATGGACCCCCGCGGGCGCGAGATCTACTGGGTGGGCGCCGCGGGCAAGGGGCAGGACGCCGGCCCGGGCACCGATTTCCACGCGGTCGCGAATGGCTGCGTGTCGGTCACGCCGTTGCAGGTGGACCTGACGCGGCATGCCGCGCTCGACGAGCTGCGCGGCTGGCTGGCGGGACCCGCGCCGTGAGCGGCGGGCAGGGCATCGGCATGACCTCGCTGCGCACGCGCGAGCGGCTGATCCAGCGCCTGACGGAGCAGGGGATCCGCGACCCGCGCGTGCTCGACCGCATCCGCAACGTCCCGCGCCACCTGTTCGTGGACGAGGCCCTGGCGAGCCGCGCCTACGAGGACACCGCGCTGCCGATCGGCTTCGGCCAGACGATCTCGCAGCCCTACGTGGTGGCGCGCATGACCGAGGCCGTCACCGTCGGCGGCACGCCGAAGAAGGTGCTGGAGATCGGCACCGGCTGCGGCTACCAGACGGCGGTGCTCGCGCCGCTGGTCGGCAGGCTCTACAGCATCGAGCGCATCGAGGCGCTGCTGGCGCGGGCCAGGGAGCGCATCCGCGTGCTCGGGATCCGGAACGTGCGCTTCAAGCACGGCGACGGCTCGGAAGGCTGGCCCTCGCAGAAGCCGTTCAACGCGATCCTGCTGGCGGCCGCACCGCATGCGATCCCGCAGAAGCTGCTGGACCAGCTCGCGGACCGCGGCCGGCTGGTGGCGCCGGTCGGGCCGGAAGGCCGGCAGGAACTGCTGCGCATCACGCGCCGCGGCGACCAGTTCCTGCAGGAGCGCCTGGGCTACGTCAGCTTCGTGCCGCTGCTGGGCGGCGTGTCCTGAGGTGCACGGCGCCCGCATCGCCGCCTGGCCGGTGCTGCTGGCCGCGCTGCTCGTCGCCGGCTGCGGAGCGCGGCGGCCGGAGATCCCGGCGCAGCACGTGGTGCGCGCCGGCGAAACGCTCTACTCCATATCCATGCGCTATGGGCTCGATTA
>DASTOQ010000096.1:0-6511 GCA_035720205.1 Steroidobacteraceae bacterium
GGGCGTGCCGAGTTCCGGCCACTGCCCGCCGCGGCGTGGGTAGATAGCCAGTCGGAAGCCCGCGAACACCGGCACCGGGCCTTCCCCAAGGGCGTCGCGCTGCGGCGGCTCCAGCGGTGCGATCACCGGGATCTCGGCAGCCGCAAGCTCTCGCGCGAACGCGTGCTCCTCGGCGATCGCCTCGTCGGTCCAGCGCCCCGGCCGGTAGAACTTGATGACGACCGGTTCGGCGTCCTCCAGGCCCACCTGGAACACGCGGTTTTCGTAGCTGCCGAGAGCCAGCACGCGCCCGTCGCTCGCGAAACCGGCCGCTTCGACCGCATCCACGATCAAATCTGGCGACAGGGTCGCAAACGGCGCGGCCGGCTGCGTTGGTATCATGCGGGAACCTTATCGCGGAGCGTGCATGGGCACCATCCTGGTCACCGGCGGCGCGGGCTACATCGGCAGCCACGTGGCGCGGCAGCTCGGCGAGCGCGGCGAGCGCATCGTCACGCTCGACAATCTCTCGACCGGCTTCCGTTCAGCAGTGCTGCATGGCGAGTTCGTGCAGGGCGACACCGGCGACGCGGCGCTGGTCGCACGGCTGCTCGCCGGGCACGGCGTGGATACGGTCATGCACTTCGCGGCCCACATCGTGGTGCCCGAATCGGTCGCCGATCCGCTCAAGTACTACCGCAACAACACGGCGAACACCCGCACGCTGCTCGAATGCTGCATCGCGGCGGGAGTCGAGCGATTCGTGTTTTCGTCCACCGCCGCCGTGTACGGCATTCCCGCGGGCGGCCTGGCCGGCGAGGACACGCCAACCGCGCCGATCAACCCCTACGGCTGGTCGAAGCTCATGAGCGAGCGGATGCTGGCCGACGCCGCCGCCGCTTTCCCGCTGCGCTATGTGGCGCTGCGCTACTTCAACGTCGCCGGCGCCGACCCTGGCGGCCGCCTCGGCCAGTCCACGCCGGAGGCGACCCACCTGATCAAGGTCGCCTGCGAACACGCCACCGGCAAGCGCCAGAAGGTGGAGATCTTCGGCACCGACTACGACACGCCGGACGGCACCTGCGTGCGGGACTACATCCACGTCGAGGACCTCGCCTCGGCTCACCTGAATGCGCTCGACTACCTGCGGGCCGGCGGGCAGTCCACGACGCTCAACTGCGGCTATGGCCGGGGCTTCAGCGTGCGGGAGGTGCTGGACCAGGTGGCACGGGCCGCCGGCAGGCCTCTCCGGATCGTCGAATCCGCGCGCCGGGCGGGCGATCCGCCCCGGCTGGTCGCCAGCGCCGGACGCATCCGGGAGTGCCTGGGATGGCAGCCACGGCATCAGGATATCGGCGGCATCGTCCACTCGGCCCTTGCCTGGGAGCAGCGCCTCCTGCGCCAGCCGGCCGCCTGACGGTACCATAGGCGAATGGTCAACCTTCGCCCACGCTCCCTCAGTGGGCTCCTGTCCGCGGCACTGCTGCTGATCGTGCTGCCGCTGACCGCAGCCGTCGTCTATGGGGGCGTGCAGCTGCGGCAGCTTTCCCGCGCCAGCGACGCGCTGGTGCGCGACAGCATCGGCCTCACGCAGCACACCCAGGTCTTGTTCCAGAACATCGCGGCGATGGAGCGCTCCGCGAGCCTGTACGCCGTGCTGGAGGATCCCCGCCTGGCGTCCGCCTTCGGCGCCAATCAGAGGGCCCTGGAGCTGACCCTCGACCGCCTGGCGCCCCTGGCCCCGCCGATCGAGATCGCCCGGGTGCGGGCGGCCGGGCGGGCAGCCGCGGCGCTGGTGCGCGGAGCGCGCGGCGCCAACCTCGCCTCGAGCCTCGTGGGCCGCTTCGACGTGCTCGGGGCGGAGGCCAACGCCCTCTCGGAACAGACGCGCCAGGCGATCGATGCCCGGCTCGAAGACGCCGCGCGCCGCGCCGACGCCACGCGCCGCTGGCTGCTGTGGGCGATCATGGCGCTGGTCCCGGCTTCGCTCATCCTGGCGATCGTGTTCTTCGTCTACGTCGTACGGCCGCTGCGCGCGATCGATCGCGTCATCGGCGACCTCGGCCGCGGCATATTTTCGCAGCCTATTGCGATCCGCGGGCCCGCGGACCTGGCGGCGCTCGGCCGCCAGCTCGAGTGGCTGCGCACGCGCCTGCTGGAGCTCGCGATGGAACGCAACCGCTTCCTGCGTCACATGTCGCACGAGCTCAAGACGCCGCTGGCCAACATCCGCGAAGGCACCGACCTGCTGCTCGACGGCGCGGTCGGCGAACTGGAGGACAGCCAGCGCGAAGTCGCCACGATCCTGCGCGACAACGCGCTGCGCCTGCAGCAGCTGATCGAGAACCTGCTCTCGTACAGCGCCTGGCAGTCGAGCGCCAGCACGGTGGAGTTGTCGCAGTTCCGCCTCGAGCTGCTGGTCGGCGCGGTCGTGGACAGCCAGCGCCTCGCGCTGGCCGTGCGCAACGTCACCCTGGACCTGCAGGTCGCCGACGTGCAGATCGTCGCCGACCGGCCCAAGCTCAAGCTCGTGCTCGACAACCTGCTCTCGAACGCGCTGAAATTCACGCCGAGTGGCGGCACGATCCATCTGCACGCCTACCAGGCCGGCCGCTCGACCATCATCGACCTGGCCGACACCGGCCCCGGCATCCCGCACGACGAGCGTGACAAGGTGTTCCAGGCCTTCTATTCCGGCCAGACGCCGCAGGGCGGCCCGATCAAGGGCACCGGCATCGGGCTCTCGGTCGTGCGCGAGTTCGTGCAGGCCCACGACGGCACGATCGAGATCGTGGACGGCCAGTTCAGCGGCGCGCACCTGCGCATCCGCCTGCCGATCCGGCAGCCCAAGGAGACCCGGGAAACCGCCCATGCCGCGTAACCGATTCATGGCGTTCGCGCTTGCCGCCTGCCTCGCCGCGGGCTGCACGGCCGTGGACGACCGCAGCGGTTCCAGGCGCAAGGACGGGACTGCCCCGGCACCGGTGGTGGACGACGGCCAGATCGTCGCCGGCTACCTCGCCACGCTCGAGCGCCTCGGCCGTGGAGGCCCCGCCGAGCAGGACGAAATCCTCGAATCCTCGCGATCCGCCTACCTCGCGGACCCGTCCACGCGCAATCGCCTCCACTACGCTTTCGTGATGGCCGTGCCCGGCCATCCCGGTACCGATTCCACCGACGCGCGCCGCCTGCTCGGCGAGGCACTTGCAACCCCGGAGACCTTGCTGGCCTCCGAGCGCGCGCTGGCGGAACTGGTCGTGCGCGACCTCGATGCGAGACTCGCCCTCGCGCGGGAGAACGCGACCCTGCGTGCCGACACCACCGCCGGCGAACGGGACCGCATCGCCAATCTGAATCGCCGGCTGCAGCAGGAGACCGCAGAGAAGGAACGCCTGCGGCGCGAACTCGAGGAAGCGCGCGCCAAGCTCGACGCGATCGCGGCCCTGGAGGGCGGCTCCGCCGCGCGCCAGCCATGAATACCCAGCTCGGCCGGCGCGCGCGCATCGTGCTGGTGGACGACGATCCGGGACTCCTGCGACTGCTGACGATCCGGCTGCGCTCGGAAGGCTTCGAGGTTGCCGCCTGCGAGAATGCCAGCCAGGCCCTCGGCTCGGTGCCGCGCTTCCAGCCCGACGTGCTGGTGACCGACCTGCGCATGAAGGACAAGGACGGCATCGCGCTCCTGAAGGAACTGCAGGGCCGTTACCCGGCCCTGCCGGTGATCCTGCTGACCGCGCACGGCACCATCCCGGACGCCGTCACGGCCACCAAGAGCGGTGCCTTCGCATTCCTCACCAAGCCGGTCGAGAAGGACCAGCTGCTGGAGCAGATTGAAGCGGCGCTCAGGGTCTCCGGCTTCGCGACCGTCACCGAGGACTGGCGTTCCGGCATCGTCACGCGCAACCCGGTCATGGAAGATCGCCTGTCGCAGGCGCTGATGGCGGCGAGCTCGGATGCACCGGTGCTGATCACGGGCGCGCCCGGCACCGGCAAGATGCAGCTCGCCCGCGCGATCCACCAGGCCAGCCCGCGGCGCGGCGCGCGCTTCTCGACGCTCGCCTGCGCGACCGCCACGCTCGAGTCCCTGCAGGCCGCGCTGATCGGCCGGCGCGAGCAGGACGCGCCGCCGCCGCACGATGCGCCTCGCGGGACGTTGTTCCTCGACGAGATCGCAGACCTGCCCATCGACCTGCAGCTGTCGCTGAACGGCATGCTGGACACGGAACCGACCCGGATCATTTCCGGCACGGCGAGGAATCTGCAGGAGCTGGTGACCAAGGCGCGGTTCCGCGAGGACCTCTTCTACCGGCTCGGCGTCAGCCGCATCGACCTGCCCCCGCTGTCACAGCGCCGCGACGACGTGCCGCTGCTCGCGGCGCACTTCCTGGACGAATACGCGCGCAGTACCGGCCACCGCCACGTACTGGCGCCCGAGGCGCTCGAGCTGCTGATGGTCGGGGACTGGCCGGGAAACGTGCGTCAGCTGCAGACGCTGCTGCAGCACGCGGCGTCGCTCGCCACCGGGCCGGTCATCAGCGCCGAGCTCGTGCAGCGGGCGCTCGGCAGCGGCACCGCGCCGCAGGTCTCCACATTCGACCAGGCGCGGGACGAGTTCATGCGAAACTACCTCGTGCAGCTCCTTCAGATCACCCGGGGGAACGTGACGCAGGCCGCAAAACTGGCCGGGCGCAACCGCACGGATTTCTACAAACTGCTGAATCGCCACGGCGTGCAGCCGGACGACTTCAAGCATAATTAGCTTATGTCCACGGGATCGAAGAACAGCGGCGCACTGGCCGACCTGACCGCCCATGCCTCGGGCCCCGAGCGCGGCTCCGACCGGTCATTCGGGGTCGTATTCGCGATCGTCTTCGCGATCATCGCGGCATGGCCGCTGATGAAGGGCGGCCCTGTGCGGCTCTGGGCAGCCGCCATGGCCACGATCTTCCTGATCCTCGCCGTCGTGGTCCCGAGGGTACTGGCGCCGCTCAACCGCCTCTGGATGGCCTTCGGCCTGCTGCTCGGCCGGATCATCAGCCCGATCATGCTGTTCCTGGTCTATGTCATTGCGGTCGTGCCGACCGGCCTCATCATGCGGCTGCTCGGCAAGGATCCTCTTCACCGGAGTTTCGATCCGGGCGCGAAGAGCTACTGGGTGCATCGCGTGCCGCCGGGCAAGCCCGATGCCACCATGACCCGCCAGTTCTAGGAGTGCGCGCGACATGATGTCCTTCCTGCGAGAGTTCTGGGCCTTCCTGCGGGTGCGCAAGAAGTTCTGGCTGGCGCCGACGCTGATCGCCATGGCGCTGCTCGGCGCGTTGATCGTGCTGTCGCAAGGCTCCGCGGTCGCGCCGTTCATCTACACGCTCTTCTGACGTGAAGCACGTCCTCGGCATCTCCGCGTACTACCACGACAGCGCGGCGGCCCTGCTGCGCGACGGCGAGATCGTGGCCGCCGCGCAGGAAGAGCGCTTCACGCGCAAGAAGCACGATGCGCGATTCCCGCACAACGCCGTGCGCTACTGCCTGGCCGAAGGCGGCATCTCCGGTGCGGACCTCGATCACGTCGCGTTCTATGACAAGCCGTTCCTGAAATTCGAGCGGCTGCTGGAGACCTATCTCGCCTTCGCGCCGCGCGGTTTCAAGTCGTTCCGGATCGCCATTCCCGTATGGCTGCGCGAGAAGCTGTTCCTCAAGGACCTCCTGATCCGCGAACTCAGGAAGGTGGACGCCGGCGCGGACTGGTTCGACAAGCTGCTGTTCGGCGAGCACCACCTGAGCCACGCGGCAAGCGCCTTCTACCCCTCGCCGTTCGATGAAGCGGCAGTGCTGACGCTGGACGGCGTCGGCGAGTGGGCCACCAGCTCGTTCGCGATCGGGAGCGGCAACCGCCTCGAGATGCAGCGCGAGATCCACTTCCCGCACTCGATCGGCCTGCTGTACTCGGCATTCACCTACTACACCGGCTTCAAGGTCAATTCCGGCGAGTACAAGGTCATGGGCCTGGCGCCCTACGGCGAGCCCAGGTATGCCGACCTGATCCTGCAGCACCTCGTGGATCTCAAGGAGGACGGCAGCTTCCGCCTCGACCAGCAGTATTTCGACTATTGCACCGGCCTGACGATGACGAACGGGAAGTTCGATGCCCTGTTTGGCGGCCCGCGGCGCAAGCCCGAAGAACTGCTCACGCAGAAGCACATGGACCTCGCGGCCTCGGTGCAGAAGGTCACGGAAGAGGTCATGCTGCGCCTCACGCGCTCGCTGGCGCGGGAGACGGGGCAACAGAACCTCTGCCTCGCCGGAGGCGTTGCGCTCAACTGCGTGGCCAATGGCAAGATCCTGCGCGACGGCGCATTCAAGCGGATCTGGATACAGCCCGCCGCGGGTGACGCCGGCGGCGCGCTGGGCGCGGCGCTCTCGACCTATTACGGGATGCTCGAGGGCGAGCGAACCCGCAGCAATGGCCACGACCGGATGCGGGGCGCCTATCTCGGGCCGGCGTTCGCGCAGGACGATATCGAGCAGCGGCTGA
>DASTOQ010000097.1:0-12671 GCA_035720205.1 Steroidobacteraceae bacterium
GCGCTCGCCGAGATGTTCTGCACCAGCTGCGCGATCTGGTTGGACACGTCCTCGATCTCGCCGAGCGCCGCGCCCGCGTTCTCGGCCAGCAGCGCGCCGCCCACGACGTCGGTGGTCGTGCGCTCCATCGACACGACCGCCTCGTTGGTGTCCGACTGGATGGTGCGGACCAGGACCTCGATCTGGCGCGTCGCGTGCCCCGCGCGCTCGGCCAGGCGCTGGACCTCGTCGGCGACCACCGCAAAGCCGCGGCCGGACTCGCCCGCCATCGAGGCCTGGATCGAGGCGTTGAGCGCCAGGATGTTGGTCTGTTCGGCGATGTCGTTGATCAGCTCGACGATGTTGCCGATCTCCTGCGAGCTCTCGCCGAGGCGCTTGATGCGTTTCGACGTGTCCTGGATGTTCTCGCGGATCGTGTTCATGCCGTCGATCGTCCGGCGCACGGCGTCACCGCCCTTGTGCGCGACGTCCACCGCGTGGCGCGCGACGTCTGCGGAGCGCTCGGCGTTGCCGGACACCTCCTCGATCGAGGCGGCCATCGCGCCCACCGCGTCGGTCGCCGCGGCGACCTGGCGCGACTGCGCGACGCTCGCCTTGGCGAGGTGGCCCGCGGCCGCCTGGGTCTGGCGCGCAGCGGCGTCGAGATGCACGGCCGTGTCGTTGATCGTGGCCACCAGCTCGCGCAGCGCCTCGATCGCATAGTTGATCGAGTCGGCGATCGCGCCGGTGATGTCGTCGGTCACGGTCGCCTGCACGGTCAGGTCGCCGTCGGCGAGGCTCGACATCTCGTCCAGCAGCCGCAGGATGGCGTCCTGGTTGCGCCGGTTGCGCAAGGTCTCGATCTCGGCCGCGCGCCTCAGTTCCGAGGCGGAGACCCAGGCGAACAGCGCGCCCGCAAACGCGAGCACGGCGACCGCGATCGCAACCAGCGCAGGGCCGGTGCCGGCGAAGCGCCCCACGGCGACCTGCAGGCCGGACTGCGCCTCGAGGCGCGTGGCGACGCCACCGGCCGCGGCCGCCAGGTCGGCGGCGGCGCGCTCCGCGGTCGCCAGCGCGCCCGCCCGCTCGAGCGCTCCCCGCACGCGATCCTCGTACTGCGCGAAGGTCTCGCGCAGCGCGGCCAGCCGGCCGGCGGCCTGGCCCGTGACCGCGGGCACGCCCGCCGATGCGTCCTGGCCGGCGAGTCCGGCCAGGAACTGCGCCAGCAGCGCCGTGTTCTCGGAGATGCGCCGCGTCACCGCGCCCGGGTCCGACACCGTCCCCGCGAGCGCCGCGAGGTCGTCGCCGGTGCGCCGCGCGACGGTCTCGAAGCGCGGCAGCGCCCCGAGCGCCGCGGCGCCGCCCGGCGCCGCGACCGCGTCGCCGGTGCCCGCGAGCACGCGGCCGAGCGCCGCGCGCGATTCCTCGGCCCAGGACGGGAGCTCGCCCGCGGCGTCGCGGGCCGCGAGCACCTGCGCGGAGGTTTCGAGCACCTCGTGCCAGCCCGGCTCGTTGCCGAGCCTGAGCGCGGAGGGCGACGACAGCGCGTCGAATGCGCCGCGCCCCGACTCGATCTCGCCGAGCACGCGCTCGAGCTCCGCGCGCGCGTCCGCGAGCCGCGCGAACGCGGCCTGGTCGCCGCGGCCGGCGTCGGCCGCCTGCGCGGGCATCGCGCCGGCCAGCACCGTGAGGCGCGACAGGTGCGTGCGGTAGCCGCTTTCGTGCTGCTGCGCGCGGCCGGCGAGCGCGACCAGCATCGCCGCCACCAGCGTGGCGGCGAGTCCCGTCACGAGCATCACGGGCATCCATCGTGCCGCAGCGTGCCTTTCAGGCAGGTTGACCATGCTCTTGCCCCTTCACTCCCCGGTGTTCAGGCCGATCCCTGCAGGAACGCCGGGCTCTCGACCAGCGCACGCAGGTTCAGCACCGGCCAGGCCTCGCTGCCGCGCCGGAACGACCCGGACAGGTAATGCTCGCACCGAATCAGCGTCGGCGGCGACTCGGCGCTGAACTCGCGCTCGGCGAAGCGGCGGAATCCCAGCACCTCGTCCACCACCAGCCCGGCCGGGATCTCGCGGTGATTGACGACGATCACGCGAGTATTGCGGCCGGGCACCGTCTCGCCGCTGCCGAAATACTGTTTCAGGTCGATCACCGGCAGCAACTGGCCGCGCACGTTGGCGAGGCCCATGATCCACTGGCGCGCGCCCGGCACGCGCGTGATCGGGGCCGGCACGCCCATCACTTCTCGCGCCTCGTCGCGCTCGACCAGGAATGTCTCGCCGCCCAGGCGGAACGCGACGCCGATCCATTCCTGCGCCGCCGCGCCCTCGCGCGCCCCGGCGGCGGCGTCACGCGCGCGCTGCTCCAGCGCCAGCAACAGCTCGAATGGCCGGTCGCGCAGGGCCCTCAGGGTCGGCTCTGGCTGCATCCGGTCAGCCTGCGAGGAGCGCCGCCTGCGCTTTCTCCACGAGCTGGACCGGGTTCACCGGCTTGACCAGGTAATCCACCGCACCCTGGCGCATGCCCCAGATGCGGTCGGTCTCCTGGCTCTTGCTCGACACCATGATCACGGGGATCGCGCGCGTCGCCGGGTCGTTGGCGAGCGTGCGCGTGGCGCGGAAGCCGTCCACTCCCGGCATCACGATGTCCATCAGGATCAGGTCGGGCCGGATCTCGCGCGCCTTGCGGATGCCCTCGGCGCCGTCGGCGGCGGACTCGGTCTCGAAGCCGTGGTTCTCCAGCATGCGCCGCAGCTGCAACACCTCGGTCGGCGAGTCGTCCACGATCAGGATGAGCGCCATGGGCCTGCCTCCCTCCGCCCGGTCATTCGCGGCTGACGTGCCGCTCGATCGCGGACAGGAGCTCGTCGCGCGTGAAGGGCTTCGTCAGGTAATGCTCGGAACCGACGATCCGCCCGCGCGCGCGGTCGAACAGGCCGTCCTTGGAGGACAGCATGATGACCGGGATGGAGCGGAACACCTTGTTGTGCTTGATCAGCGAGCAGGTCTGGTAGCCGTCGAGGCGCGGCATCATGATGTCCACGAACACGATGTCAGGCTGGTGGTCGGCGATCTTCGACAGCGCATCGAAGCCGTCCACGGCCGTGAATACCTCGCAGCCCTCCTTGGCCAGCAGCGTCTCCGCCGTCCGGCGAATGGTCTTGCTGTCATCGATCACCAGCACCTTCAGCCCGTTCAGGCGGTGCCCGTCGCTGACAGCCGCTGCATTCTCCATCGGGTACCTCCGGCCCCGGCGCTGCTCCGGCCGGGCGCTTCGCAAAGCTCGCCTGGAGGCGCCCTCGGTTTCGACGCCGGAGCGGCCTCCTTTTAACATATCGGTCCACCCCCTGCCACGCCGGAGCCCCGTCTGGCGGACGGTCTGGACCAGCGATAGGTGTACTATGACAAGCCCCCCTGACGTGCAGTATCCGCGTCACATTCCCGCCAATCGGCCGGAGATCGCCTGATGCCAGCCCGCCCGAGCCTCGCCGTGCTCATGGACCCGCTGGATGCGATCAAGCCGGGCAAGGATTCGACCGTCGCGATGCTTGCCGCCGCCTCCCGCCGCGGCTGCGAGACCTCGTACTTCACGCAGGCGGACCTTTCGGTGCGCGACGGACGCGCCATCGCGCGCCTGACGCCGATCGAGATCGCGGGCGCCGGACAGGACAAGGACTGGTACCGCACCGGGGCGCCCGCCGTGCGGCCGCTCGCCGGCATCGGCGCCGTGCTGATGCGCAAGGACCCGCCGTTCGACACCGAATACATCTATACGACCTACCTGCTGGAGCGCGCCGAGGCCGAGGGCGTGCTGGTCGTGAACCGGCCACAGGGTCTCAGGGACATGAACGAAAAAGTCTACACGGCCTGGTTCCCGGATTGCTGCGCGCCGACCCTGATCACGCGCGACATGGATGCCATGGGCGCGTTCCTCGAGGAGCACGGGCGCATCGTCTGCAAGCCGCTCGAGAGCATGGGCGGGCGCTCGATCTTCGTGGTCGGGACCGGCGACAAGAACGCCCGCGTCGTGTTCGAGACACTGACCGGCTACGGTCGGCGCTATGCGATGGCGCAGCGTTACCTGCCGGAGATCGCCGAGAGCGGCGATGCGCGCGTCCTGCTGGTGGACGGCGAGCCGCTGCCGCAGGTGCTGGCGCGCATCCCGGGCCCGTCGGATCACCGCGGCAACCTGGCGGCGGGTGCCAGGGGCGTCGGCCGCGGGCTCACCGACCGCGAGCGCTGGCTGGCCTCGCGCATCGGGCCGGTCATGCGCGAGCGCGGCATGCTGTTCGTCGGCCTCGACGTGATCGGCGGCTTCGTCACCGAGATCAACGTCACCAGCCCGACCGGCATCCGCGAGCTCGAGGCGCAGTTCGGCGGCGACATCGCCGGCAGCGTGATCGACGCCGTGCTGGCGCGCCTGCGGCGGCCGTGAGCGCCGCCGACGTCATCCTGACCACCGACGTCACGGTCAAGGACCGCCTGACGGCCACGCTGTTCCTGGCGGGGCTGTTCCACCTGATCCTGGTCCTTGGCATCACCTTTGCCCCGCCCGACACGGACCGCGGCAAAGTGCCCACGCTCGAGGTGCTGCTGACCTCGAGCGCACTGCCCGAATCCGCGGCCAACGAGCGCGCGAGCTACCTTGCGGAGCGCACGCAGCAGGGAGCCGGCGACCCGCGGACCGCGCACACGCGCCAGCCGCGCACGGGCACGGCGGCCGCGGACGTGGCGGGCGACTCCCGGACCGGCGCGGAGCAGCCCTTCGCCGGGGACGCCCGGGGCGGGGAACCCGAGCTGCTGTCCGCGCGCGAGGCCGAGCCGCGTCTCACCGCGGCAGGCGAGCTGCAGCAGCCGTCGCTGCCGTCGCTGCCGCAGGAGCTGGTCGCCGGAATGCCATTCCCGTTCGCGGGCCAGGACGACGCCCCGGAACTCGAGCTCAAGGGCGCCGCGCGGCGCGAGCTCCTGGTCACGCCGAGCACGCGCCAGTCCGAGGTCGCGACCTACCTGGATGCCTGGAAGCGACGCATCGAGCAGGTCGGCACGCTCAACTTCCCCGACGAGGCGCGGCGCCGGAACCTGTCCGGCAACCCGGTCATCGAGGTGGTGCTCGCCGCCAGCGGCGCGCTGGTGCGCGCCGGCGTGCAGCGTTCGAGCGGCCACGCCGAGCTCGACCGGGCCGCGCTCGAGATCCTGAAGCTCGCCGCGCCCTTCGAGGCGTTTCCGGCGATTCTCGCCGAGCGCCACGACGTGCTGCGGTTCGCCTACGAGTGGCAGTTCGTCGGCGGGCGGCTCGCGGGGTCCGCGATCGAAGTGCCGGTGGATTGAGTCCTCACGCCGGGCGGCCCGCGCGCGAAATGCGCTTTGACCGGCGGGTCCACGCGGCCGATACTAGGGCCGTGGCCGGCGCCTACCTGAACAACCAGCTCCTGGTCGCGATGCCCTCGCTCGCGGATCCCAATTTCTCGCACAGCGTCACGCTGGTGTGCGAGCACAGCGAGCGCGGCGCGCTCGGCATCGTCATCAACCGCCCGCTCGAGATGAAGCTCTCCGAGGTGCTCGAGCAGCTGTCGCTCTCCACCGAGGACGCCGGGCTGCGCGAGATGCCGGTGCTCGCCGGCGGGCCCGTGCAGCGCGATCGCGGCTTCGTGCTGCACCGCCCCGGCCCGCAGACCTGGGAGTCCACCATGCCGGTGTCGGACACGCTCTGCGTGACCACCTCGCGCGACGTGCTCGCGGCCATGGCCCTGGGCCAGGGCCCGGCGCAGGCGGTCGTCGCTCTCGGCTATGCTGGCTGGGAAGCGGGCCAGCTCGAGGAGGAAGTCCTCCAGAACGCCTGGCTCACCGTGCCGTGCGACGACGCGCTGGTCTTCGAGCTGCCCTACGAGCAGCGCTGGCACGCGGCCGCGCGGCTGCTCGGCATCGAGCTGTCGCGCATCAGCACGCAGGCGGGCCGGGCCTGAGGTCATCGCCGATGACCGCGCCGGCCGCGAGGACGGTGCTCTCCTTCGACTACGGCATGCGGCGCATCGGCGTCGCCGTCGGCAACACGCTAACCGGCACCGCCGAGGGCCTCGCCACCGTCGCCGCGCTGGACGGCGCGCCGGACTGGCGGGCCGTGGACCAGCTCGTGGCGGTCTGGCGCCCGCAGGAGTTCGTGGTCGGCGTTCCCTATAATGCGCAGGGCGAGGATGCCGGCATCGCCGCGGCGGCACTGCGGTTCGCCGGCGATCTGCAGCACCGCTACGGGATCGGGGTTCACCGGGTGGATGAGAGACTGACGTCGCGCGAGGCGGAGGACGGGTTGCGCGAGCGCCGCCGCAGCGGCGCGAAGGCGCGCCGCGTGCGCCGCGGCGACGTGGACCGCGAGGCCGCGCGCCTGCTGCTGCTGCAATGGCTGCGCGCCCGGCCCGGCGCCGCCGGCCCATGAACCGCGGTTTCACGCAGCTCGACGACGCCGGCCGCCTGCGCCACCTGGTCACGCTCGACGGCCTGCCGCGCACGCTGCTGACCGAGCTGCTCGATCGCGCGCAAGGCTACCTCGGCACCCCGGGCGCGCTGGCGCCGCGCGGCGACGACCTCGCCGGCTGGACCGTAGCCAACCTGTTCGCGGAGCCGTCCACGCGCACGCGCGCGTCGTTCGAGCTCGCCGCGGTGCGGCTCGGCGCGGATGCGATCAACCTCGACGTGATGCTGTCCTCGCGCGCCAAGGGCGAGTCCATCATCGACACCATCTACACGCTGCAGGAAATGCAGGTGGACGTGTTCGTGATCCGCGACGCGGAGCCCGGCATCCACGAGTACGTGGCGCGTCACGTCGGCGGCCATGTCGCCGTGATCTCGGGCGGCGAGGCGCACGTTTCCCACCCGACCCAGGGGCTGCTCGACGCGCTCACCATCCGCCAGTGCAAGGGCGGCTTCGACGGCCTGGTCGTGACCATCGCGGGCGACATCCGCCACTCGCGCGTCGCGCGCTCGGCGCACCGCGCGCTCGCCACACTCGGCGCCGCGGAGATCCGCATCGTCGCCCCGCCGGAATTCATGCCGGAGGCCGCCGAGTTCGCGGGCGCGCGGCGCCTCGAGTCGTTCGACCAAGCGGTCGAGGGCGCCGACGTCGTCATGATGCTGCGCATCCAGCGCGAGCGCGCGATCGGCGCGGCGCAGGCCGATCCCGTGCGCTATCACCAGCAGTACGGGCTCACGGCCGCGCGGCTCGCGCGCGCGAAGCCGCAGGCGATCGTGATGCACCCGGGCCCGATGAACCGCGGCGTCGAGGTCACGTCCGACGTCGCGGACGGACCGCAGTCGGTGATCCGCCGCCAGGTCGCGAACGGCGTCGCCGTGCGCATGGCCGTGCTCGCGCACATCGCCGCCGCCCGCCGCGGGCGCCGCGGATGAGCGCCGCGGCGCCCGCGCACCGCAGCACGATCTTCCTCGAGGAGGCCGCCGTGCTCGCGCACGAGGCCCGCGAGGGCGCGCAATTCGTGCTGCGCCTGGGGGCGTCACGCGCCGCCGCGGCGGCCACGCCCGGCAGCTTCGTGCACCTCGGCTGCGGCCCCGGCCTGCCGATGCGCCGCCCCTTCTCGATCCTGCGCGCGGACCCGGCCGCCGGCTGGATCGAGCTGCTGTACAAGGTGGTGGGCGTCGGCACCGCGGAACTCGCGCGCCGCCGGCCCGGCGAAGTCCTCTCCTGCCTCGGGCCGATCGGCAACAGCTTCGCGCCGCGGGCCGGCCGCCCGCGGGCACTCATGGTCGGCGGCGGCGTCGGCATTCCGCCGCTCGTGTTCCTCGCCGAGGCGCTGGCCGCGCGCGGCGGCGCCTGGCGGCCTCTGCTGCTGATGGGCTCGGAACTGCCGTTCCCGTTCGACACGGCCGTTTCCCGCCTGTCCGTGCCGGGCCTGCCGGCGGCGGCAACCGTGGCGATGTCGCACCTCGAGGCGATCGGCGTGCCCAGCCGGCTTGCGAGCCTGGCGGGCTTCGCGGGCTGCCACCGCGGCTACGTGACGGAACTGGCCGAGGCCTGGCTCGCGGCGCAATCGCCGGCGGCACTGGCGGAGGTGGAGATGTTCTCCTGCGGCCCCGAACCGATGCTGAAGGCTGCCGCGGCCCTCGCCAGGCGCTTCGGCGTTCCGTGCCAGGTTTCGCTCGAGGAGAACATGGCCTGCGCGGTCGGCGGCTGCGCCGGCTGCACCGTCCTCGTCCGGACACCGGAGGGGCCCGCGATGAAACGCGTGTGCGTCGACGGGCCGGTGTTCGACGCGGCGAGCGTGTTCGTCGATTGAGTGGTCGGGGCGGGGGCCGGGGACCCGCTCGTTCGCTCAGGCCGGCGACCGGATTCGCTCACTCGCGGGTTCCCGGCCCCCCGCCCTATTCTCCCGGTCGCGGACGCCTCGGGACGGCGTGCAGCCATTTGCAGGTGTCGGCGATCATGTCGGAGCGCAGGCGGCCGGACTCGTCGCGCAGGCTGTGGCCCGTGCCCTGGTAGATCCTGAGCGTACTGCCATGCGCGGAGATCCCGGAGGCGATGCGGTCGGCGCTGGCCGCCACGTTCACGTTGTGGTCTTCGGCACCGTAGATGAAGAGCGCGGGAATGCCGCGAGCGGCGAGCTGCCGCCACCAGGGTACGGGGTCGAAGTCGTGGACCTTGCGCCAGAACTCCCAGTAGGCGTCGTCCTCCGAGGTCGGCCAGGTCTCGGCCGCCTTCGCCAGCGGCCCTGCCGAGATCTCCCGGTGGCGCGCGAGATAGCGTTCGAAGCCGCGGCCCGTTCGCAGGTAGTCGAAGCTCATGCGCGCGAATTCCTGCAGCCAGGCGATGGTCGCGTCGTCGATCCCGTGCTCGCGATAGGCGAATTCCAGCTCGTCGTAGAGCTGCTGCTCCATCACCTGCACCGAGCCGGCCATGTTCACCGCGAAAGCCGCCCCCGGCGTCCGGGCCGCGGCCAGCGGAGCCACGTGGCCGCCCTGGCTGAGCCCGAAATAACCGATGCGGGACGGGTCGATGCCCGGCCGCGTGCGCAGCTGCTCGAAACCCGCACGCGCGTCCGCGGCCAATTCCTCGAATCCGGCGGTGCGCCAGTCGCCGCCGGACTCGCCGCTGCCGCGCTTGTCGGGAATGAGCACGGCGACACCGCAGCCGGCAAGCGCCTCGGCGACCGACATCGCCCAGCGGTTGTCCCGCCCGCTCTGGCCGCTGCCCTGGATCAGCATGACCGCCGGCAGCGAATCACCGGGCGGTTGCAGCAGCGTACCGGCGAGAGCCACGCCCTCGTTCGCGAACCG
Source organism: Steroidobacteraceae bacterium (assembly GCA_035720205.1). GTDB lineage: Bacteria > Pseudomonadota > Gammaproteobacteria > Steroidobacterales > Steroidobacteraceae > SCUD01. Next base: position 9,261 of record DASTOQ010000097.1, read on the forward strand.
CAGCTCGAATCGCTCGAGAGCCGCCAGGGGCGCCGCAGCGACGGCCGTGGCAGTCGCAAGACTGGCCGCGGCCAGCACGACGAGCACGCTGTCGGTCATCAGGCGGGGCATACCCCTCAGATGCCGCAACCATAGTCGTGGTTTGAACGATCTGCCGACCTTGCCGCCGGCGACGGTATCGGTCCGGGCGAGGACAATGTCCCGAGCGGGCGAATGCGGTCGCCGCCCTGAGCACGCGAGGGACATTGCCCTCGCCTGCACCGACGCCGGCGCCGCCGTCAGCCGAAGTTGATGCGCGCCTCGAGGTTGGTGCGCGAGTCGGCGTTGCTGAGCGCCTCCTCGATGTCGATCTTGCCCTCCTTGTAGAGGTGCAGGAGCGCCACGTCGAAGTTCTGGATGCCGCGCTCGTTGGAGGTCAGCATCGCTTCCTTCACGCCGATCACGTCGCCCTTCTTGATCAGGTCCTGGATGTGCGGCGTGTTCAGCATGACCTCGACCGCCGCGACGCGCTTCTTGCTGCGGCCCCGCACCAGGCGCTGCGAGATGATCGCGCGCAGGTACTGCGACAGGTCGAGGAAGATTTGCGCGTGCTGGTCGCGCGGGAACAGGTTGATGATGCGGTCGAGCGCCTCGGCGCAGTTGTTCGCGTGCAGCGTCGCGATGCAGAGGTGGCCGGTGCCGGCCAGCGCGATCGCCGATTCCATCGTCTCGCGGTCGCGGATCTCGCCGATCAGGATCACGTCCGGGGCGGCGCGCATCGCCGCGCGCAGGGCACGCGCGAAGTTCTTGGTGTCGAGCCCGATTTCGCGCTGGTTGACGATCGACTTCTGGTTCTGGTGCAGGAACTCGATCGGGTCCTCGATCGTCAGGATGTGGTCCGAGCAGTTCTCGTTGCGGTGGTTGATCATCGCCGCGAGCGTGGTGGACTTGCCGGAGCCGGTGGCGCCGACCATCAGCACCAGCCCGCGCTTCAGCATCGCCAGGTCCTTGAGCGTGTCCGGCAGCCCGAGGTTGTCGAGCCTGGGCGTGTCGACGCTGATGTAGCGCAGCACCAGCGCCGGGAAGCCGCGCTGGTAGAACACGGCCGCGCGGAAGCGGCCGACGCCGGGTTCCGAGATCGCGAAGTCGATCTCGAGCTCGCCCTGGAAGTGCTCCAGCTGCTCGGCGCTCATGAGCCCGAAAGCGATGTCGCGCACCGCCTCGGCGTTCAGGACCTGCTTGTTGATCGGGTAGATGACGCCCTCGATCTTGATCTTGACCGGGGAGTTGGACGAGAAGAACAGGTCCGAGGCCTTCTTCTCCGCCATCAGCTTCAGGAGCGGCTTGATGTTGAACCGCCCGTCCTCTCCCACGACCGAGAAGGTCTCGTCGGCGGCCGGCTTAGTAGACTTTGCCGTCATTTGGCTCATCGACGATCCTCAGCGTGCTGGACTGCTCCGCCTGCAGGCGGTCCTCGCGCTTGCTCTCGAGCTTGATCCGGAGGCGCAGCTCGTTCTTCGAGTCGGCGTTGCGCAGGCCCTCCTCGTAGGAGATCACGCCGGTCTCGAACAGCTCGAACAGCGCCTGGTCGAAGGTCTTCATGCCGAGCCGGTTCGAGCGCGCCATGACCTCCTTGATCTTGGTGACTTCGCCGCGGAAGATCAGGTCGGAGACCAGCGGCGTGCCGATCAGGATCTCGACCGCCGCGATGCGGCCCTCGGTCTTCTCGCGCGGCACCAGGCGCTGCGACACCATCGAGCGGATGTTCAGCGACAGGTCCATCAGGAGCTGCTCGCGCTTCTCCTCCGGGAAGAAGTTGATGATGCGGTCCAGCGCCTGGTTGGTGCTGTTCGCGTGCAGGGTCGCGAGCACCAGGTGCCCGGTCTCGGCGAACTGGATCGCGTACTCCATGGTCTCGCGGTCGCGGATCTCGCCGATCATGATGACGTCGGGCGCCTGGCGGAGCGTGTTCTTGAGCGCCGTGTGCCAGCTGTCGGTGTCCACGCCGACCTCACGGTGGGTGACCACGCAGCCGCGGTGCGCGTGCACGTACTCGACCGGGTCCTCGATCGTGACGATGTGCCCGCGCGTCTTCTCGTTGCGGTAGCCGACCATGGCCGCGAGCGTGGTGGACTTGCCGGAGCCGGTGGCGCCCACGACGATGACGATGCCGCGCTTGGACATCACGATGTCCTTCAGGATCGGCGGCAACTCCAGCTCCTCGATGGTCGGGATAGTCGCGTTGATCTGGCGGATCACGCAGCCGGTCATGCCCTGCTGCACGAAGGCGCTGACGCGGAAGCGGCCGATGCCGGGCGGGGCGATCGCGAAGTTCGCCTCCTTGGTCGCGTCGAACTCGCGCGTCTGGCGGTCATTCATGATCGAACGCACCAGCACGGCGCTCTGCTCCGCCGCCAGCGCCTTGTCGGTCTGCGGGCGTACCTCGCCGTCGATCTTGATCGCCGGCGGGAAGTTCGCCGTGATGAACAGGTCGGAGCCCTTGCGGTCCACCATGCGCCGCAACAGGTCCTGCATCAGCCGGATGGCTTGTTCGCGGTCCATCAGAGCGCGTCCTTGTTCTGGGCCTTGTGGCGGGCCTCTTCCTTGGAGACGAGGCCCTTCTGCAGCAGGTCGGTGAGGCACTGGTCGAGGGTCTGCATGCCCTGCGCCTGGCCGGTCTGGATCGAGGAATACATCTGGGCGATCTTGTTCTCGCGGATCAGGTTCCGGATCGCGGGCGTCGCGATCATGATCTCGTGCGCGGCGATGCGCCCGCCGCCGAGCCGCTTCATCAGCGTCTGCGAGATCACGGCGCGCAGCGACTCCGAGAGCATCGAGCGCACCATGTCCTTCTCCTCGCCGGGGAACACGTCCACGATGCGGTCGACGGTCTTGGCCGCCGAACTCGTGTGCAGCGTGCCGAACACGAGGTGGCCGGTCTCGGCCGCGGTCAGCGCGAGCCGGATCGTCTCGAGATCGCGCATTTCGCCGACCAGGACCACGTCGGGATCCTCGCGCAACGCGGAGCGCAGCGCCTCGCTGAACCCGAGCGTGTCGCGGTGCACCTCGCGCTGGTTGATCAGGCAGCGCTTCGACTCGTGCACGAACTCGATCGGGTCCTCGATGGTGATGATGTGGTCGGGGCGGTTGATGTTGACGTAGTCGATCATCGCCGCGAGCGTGGTCGACTTGCCGGAGCCGGTCGGGCCGGTCACCAGCACCAGGCCGCGCGGCAGCATGCACAGGTCCTTGAAGACCTTCGGCGCGGCGAGTTCGTCGAGCGTCTTGATGAGCGACGGGATGTTGCGGAACACCGCGCCCGCGCCGCGGTTCTGGTTGAAGGCGTTGACGCGGAAGCGCGCCAGGTTCGGGATCTCGAACGAAAAGTCGGTCTCGAAGAACTCCTCGTACACCTTGCGCTGCTTGTCGTTC
>DASTOQ010000098.1:0-6738 GCA_035720205.1 Steroidobacteraceae bacterium
GTCGCGCCTCATCCTGATCGGCATCGAGGGTGCCGCGCCCGAAACGCTCGCACGGGCGAGCAGGCAGCTCGCCGCGGCATTGCGCAGGCAGGACGGCTTCGCCTCCGTCAACAACGGCGAGGACTCGGGATTCGCCGGGGACCGCGAGTTCCTGTGGCGCAACCGCTACCTGCTGAGCCCCGCCGTCGCGCCCGGGCGCTTTTCCGTGGAGGAGCTGCGCGCGCGCCTGGAAGAAAACCTGCAACTGCTGGCCTCGCCCGCCGGCATGCTGTTGCGGCGCATCCTGCCCAACGATCCGACCGGCGAGCTGATTCACCTCCTGGAGAGCATGGAAGGGCAGGCGCGGCCCGCGAGCCGGGACGGCGTATGGTTCTCCCGCGACGGCGGCCGGGCGCTGCTCGTTGCGCAGACCCGCGCCGCGGGATACGACATCGACGCCCAGGAGCGCGCATTGGGAGCGATTCGGAGCGCCTTCGCGCAATTGGACGGCGGCACGGAAGCGAAATTGCTGCTGTCGGGGCCCGGCGTGTTCTCGGTCCAGTCGCGCGCCGCCATCAAGGGCGATGCGTTGCGGTTTTCGCTGATCGCCCTGTTGTTGATCGGGGCCATGACCCTGGCTTTTTACCGTTCGCCGCGGGTCCTCGCCTTGAGCTTCGTGCCGGTTGCGACCGGGGCGGCTGCCGGCGTGGCCGCGGTCAGCCTGGGTTTCGGCTCGGTGCACGGCATCACGCTGGGCTTCGGCGTCACGCTGATCGGTGAAGGCGTGGATTATGCGATTTTCCTTTTCACGCGCGCGGCGCCGGGCATCTCGCCGTACCACACGCTCGACCGCGTCTGGCCGACGCTGCGGCTGGGCGTGCTGACGTCCCTGTGCGGCTTCAGCGCGATGCTGTTCTCGGGTTTCACCGGGCTCGCCCAGCTCGGGCTGTTTTCCATCGCCGGGCTCATCGTCGCGGTGGCCGTGACGCGCTGGGTGCTGCCGGCGCTGATGCCGGCCGGATTCACGGCCGCCGCAGTGACGGCGCTTTCGCCCGCGGCGATGGCCGCGCTGCGCCGCGCGCCGCCGCTGCGCTACCCGCTGCTCGCCGTGATCGTGCTGGCGGCCGCGTCGCTCGCGCTCCATCGCGGGCCGTTGTGGAGCGACAATCTCTCGAGCCTCTCCCCGGTGCCGAGGGCCGACCAGCTGCTCGATCAGCAGTTGCGCCGGGACCTTGGCGCGCCCGACCTGCGCTATATCGTGGTGGCCGGCGCCGCGGACAGGGAAACCGCGTTGCGCTCGGCAGAGTCGGTCGCGGCGGTCCTGCAAGACGCTGCGCGCGCGGGCTTGCTGGAAGGGTACGATTCCCCGGCGACGTACCTGCCGAGCCGGCTGGCGCAACGCGCGCGCCAGGACGCGCTGCCGGCTCCGGCCGAGCTGCGCAGAAACCTGCGCGAGGCGCTCAAAGGCCTGCCGTATCGTCCTGAAGTATTCGAGCCTTTCCTGAAGGACGCCGCGAAAGCGCGGTCAATGCAGCTCCTGAGCCACGACAGCCTGCGGGGCACGAGCGTCGCGCTCAAGCTCGATACCTTGCTGGTCCGCCGCGGTCCCGGCTGGGCGGCCATGCTGCCGCTGCGGGGCGTGACCGACGCCGCGGGCATCGCCCGCGAAATCAGTGCGCTTTCCGGCGCGCGGGCCGTGCTGCTGGACCTGAAAGGCGAATCCGACCGGCTCTACGCGGACTACCGCCGCGAAGCGCTGACGCACTCGGCTCTGGGCGCCGTGGCCATCGTGGCGCTGCTGTTCCTCGGGCTGCGCTCGCCGCGCCGGGTATTCGACGTGCTGGCGCCGCTCGCGGCGGCGGTTGTCATCACGACCGGCGTGCTGGCGACGATGGGCCCTCTGTCCATTTTTCACCTCGTGGGGCTGCTGCTGGTGGTGGCGGTCGGCTCCAACTATTCCCTGTTCTTCGACCGGCAGGTGGCCTCGGGGCCGGACCGCGGCCGCACGGTCGTGTCGCTGCTGTTTGCCTGCGCGTCCACGATCATCGGTTTCGGCGTGCTGTCGTTTTCAAAAGTGCCGGTCCTGAACTCGCTCGGGGTCACCGTCGGCATCGGCGCCGCCCTGGCGCTCGTCTGTTCAGCGATCCTGAGCCGCAGCACGGATCCCATCCATGGACGCGATACATGACTCCGCGCCCGGCGCGGGCGCAGACCGCATCGCGCTGGTGATGTTGCCGGGCGCCCGGGACCGGGCGCAGGACCTGGTCGCGCACGGCTTCGTGCAAGCGCTGCGCACCCGCGATCTGGCGGTTGATGCCGTTGCCGTGGACGCTCGTTTCGACCACTACCTCGAGCACAGCATCGTCGCGCAACTCGAGGAGGACATCATCGCGCCGTTGCGGAGAAAGGGGCTCGCCCGGATCTGGTTGATGGGCATCTCGCTGGGCAGTACGGGCGCGCTGTCCTACGCGCGCGAGCATGCCGGCGCCGTCGAGGGCATGATCCTGCTTGCGCCGTTTCTCGGCACGCGCGGGCTTATCGCCGAAATCACACAAGCGGGAGGGTTGCGGCACTGGCAGCCCGGGACCATTGCGCCGCAGGACGACGAGCGCCGGCTTCTGGCCTGGCTGCGGCAATACCGCGCCGGCGACCCGGCGCTGCCGCGCATCTGCCTGGGATACGGCACCGAGGACCGTTATGCGCCAGCGAGCCTCATGCTTGCGCAGCAACTTCCCGAACGGCAGGTCATGACCATACCGGGCGGGCATGATTGGCCAACCTGGCTGAAGTTGTGGGAACGCTGGCTGGATAGCGATGCATTGGCATCACCGGGAAAGCCATGACACCGCGCCCCGGGAATCTCGCGCCCAAGGCCCGCCCATGGCGGCCGGCGCCCGCCATCGGACTATCCCTGCTGCTACATGTCGCGGGCGTGGCGGCGCTCGTGCTCCTGCCATCGCACTGGCCTTGGGTGCTGGGGGGTCTCGCCACGAATCATCTGCTGCTGATCGCGGCCGTATTGTGGCCGCGCGGGCGCGTGCTGGGCCCGAATCTCGTGCGCCTGCCATCCGCCGCTGCAGCGCGTAACGAGGTCAGCCTCAACTTCGACGATGGGCCCGACCCGGAGGTGACGCCGCGCGTGCTCGACTTGCTCGATCGCCATCGGGCGCGCGCGAACTTCTTCTGTATCGGCGAGAAGGCGGCTGCGTTTCCCGAACTCGTAAAGGAAATCGCGCGCCGCGGCCACAGCGTGGAGAACCACACTCACCGCCATGCCAGCACCTTCGCTTTCTACGGGCTTGGGCGCTTGCGACGCGAGGTGGAAGCAGCCCAGGCGACCATCGCCGGCATCATCGGGCGGGCGCCCGAGTTCTTCCGCGCGCCGGCGGGATTTCGCAGCCCGTTGCTCGACCCCGTCATGGCGGCTTGCGGATTGCATTACGTGTCGTGGACGCGGCGCGGATTCGACACCGTGCACGGCAATGCCGATGCGGTATTGCGGCGCCTGACCCGCGGGCTCGCGCCCGGCGATATCCTGCTGCTGCACGACGGCGCGTCCGCCCGCACGCGCGCGGGCGAACCGGTCGTGCTCGCGGTGCTGCCTGCGCTGCTCGACCAGCTCGCCGCGCGCGGGCTGAAGCCGGTCACCCTGCCGGAGGCCTGTCGCGATGAGTCCACGGCATAAGGCCCTGCTGGACGAAGCGGCACGTCCCTATCGTGGCGCGAGTAACTCCGCCTGGCGGTTCGCGCGCAGCAAGCTGCGTTTCGACCCGGTCTTCTCCGCGTTGCTGCGTCGCGGCTGCCTGCCCGATCGCGGCACGCTGCTCGATCTGGGCTGCGGGCAGGGCCTGCTGCTGGCGCTGCTCGTCGCGTCCCGGGAACAGTTCGGACGCGGACAGTGGCCGCCGGGCTGGCCGCCACCGCCGTTGCATCTCACCCAGCAGGGCATCGAGTTCGACCCCTATCGCGCCGGCGTGGCGCAGCACGCACTCGCCGGCCAGGCCCAGGTAACGCGGCAGGACTTGCGTGATGCAGATTTTCCTCCGTGCTCGGCTGTCGTCCTGCTCGATGTGCTGATGTACCTCGAGGAGCGCGACCAGCTGCGCGTGCTGCAGAAAGCCGCGGCGGCGCTCGGGCCGGGAGGGCTGCTGCTGCTGCGCGAGGCCGACGCGGACGCCGGTTTCGCCTTCAGGGTGACGCGGTGGAGCGAGCGGCTGCTGGAAATAATGCGGGGCCGGTTGCGCACCCGGCTGCACTATCGCGGCGCGGCCGAGTGGACGCGCCTGCTGGAAGCGCTCGGCTTTTCCGTCGCCGTCGAGCCGATGAGCGCGGGAACGCCGTTTGCCAACATGCTTTTTGTATGTCAAAAGCGTGATAGGGGATGAGGGATAGGGGATAGGACTCCCCGCTGGCGCGGGTGTGCTACTTTTACTTATCCCTTATCCCTTATCCCTTATCCCGCATTTCTGTTGCACATGGTCTAATTGGAATCTTGCAGCCTCTCGCCATCAGCCATTACTCGGTCGTGAACTGCCTCGGCGCGGGCGCGCGAGCGGTCGCAACAGCTTTGCGCGACAGGCGATCGGGCCTGAGGCCCTGCGATTTCGAGACCGTTGCGCTCGATACCTGGATCGGGCGGGTTCCTGATCTGGAATCGCTGCCGGTGCTGCCCGGCCTGGCTGCCTATGACTGCCGCAACAACCGGCTCGCGCAACTGGGGCTCGAGCTGGACGGCTTTTCCGGTGCCGTTGCCGCCGCGGTGAGGCGCTACGGCGCGGAGCGGATCGGCGTGTTCATGGGCACCAGCACTTCCGGGATACTCGAGACGGAGCTGGCTTATCGCCGCCGTGATCCGAGGACGGGCGCACTGCCGGGGGACTATCGCTACACCGGGACACACAATACCTTCTCGCTGGCGGATTTCGTGCGGTGCTACCTCGGCCTGCGCGGCCCGGCCTTCGTCGTGTCCTCCGCGTGTTCCTCCAGCGCCAAGGTGTTCGGCAATGCGGCACGCATGATCGCCGCCGGGATCTGCGATGCGGCGGTGGTGGGTGGCGTGGACACACTGTGCCTCACCACGCTCCATGGCTTTCAATCGCTGGAACTGACGTCGCGCGGGCCCTGCCGCCCGTTCGACGAGGAGCGGGACGGCATTTCCATAGGCGAGGGCGCCGGCTTTGCCCTGATCGAGCGCACCGCGCAGGCGAATGCCGGCCGCTCGCTGCTGCTGGGGGTGGGGGAGTCCTGCGACGCCCACCATATGTCCACGCCCCATCCCGAGGGGCTGGGCGCGAAACTCGCCGTGCAGGGCGCGCTGGACAGTGCGGGGCTCGCGCCGGCGGACATCGATTACATCAATCTCCACGGTACCGCAACGCGCACCAACGACGCGGCCGAGGACCGCGCGGTCTGCGAACTGTTCGGCACGGGCACGGCGTGCAGCTCGACCAAGGGCGCGACCGGCCACCTGCTCGGGGCGGCCGGGATCACGGAAGCGGTCATATCTCTGATCGCGATCGAGCAGGGCCTGCTGCCGGGCAGCGCGAACACGCGCCGTCTCGACCCCGCATTGCGCAGCCACTACCTGCTCGACAACCGTGAAGCGCGCGTGCGCCGGGTGCTCACCAACTCCTTCGGGTTCGGCGGCACCAACTGCAGCCTCGTGCTGGGAACGGCGGATTGATGCGCGCCTATGTCGAAGGGGTGGGGCTGTGCGGGCCGGGCCTGGGCGGATGGGAGGCCAGCCGGGCACTGCTCGCGGGCGACGCGCCGTACCAACCCGGGCCCACTGCCGTTGCGGCGAGCGAGCTGCTGCCCGCCGCAGAGCGGCGCCGCGTCGGCATGCCGGTCAAGCTCGCACTGGCAGCGGGGCGCGAAGCTCTTGCCGCCGCCGCCCGCGACGCCGCAGGAATGGCGACCGTGTTCGCTTCATCGAGCGGCGATTGCGACAACGTGCACCACATGCTCGAAGCGCTTGCCGCCCCGGAACGCCAGATCTCGCCGACCCGTTTTCACAATTCCGTGCATAACGCGGCCGCCGGATACTGGAGCATTGCGACCCGGTGTCGGGCCCCGTCCACCAGCCTCGCCTGCCGCGATGCGAGCTTTGCCGCGGGCCTGCTGGAAGCCGCGTGCCAGGTGGCGGGCGACGGCGCAGCGGTCGCGCTGATCGCCTACGATCACCCGTACCCCGAGCCTTTGCACGCCGTGCGGACCATCCCCGCGGCTTTCGGCATCGCGCTGGTGCTGGCCCGGGATGCGACGGACCGCAGCATTGCCGCATTGGATATCGCGTTCGTTCCCGGGGAAACGGCCGCAACCCCGGTAGCGGTTCCCGGGCTCGAAGCGCTCGGGAACGATGTCCCCGCGGCGCGCAGCCTGCCGCTGCTGACGCTGCTGGCGCGCGGCTCCCCCGGGACAGTGGATCTCGAGTACGTTTCCGGGACGCACCTTCGTGTGGTGGTGGCGCCATGCGCCTGAGCCGGGCGGAGATCGCCGGAATGATCCCCCACGCCGGGGCCATGTGCCTGCTGGATGGGGTCGTGAGCTGGGACGAAAACCGGATACGCTGCGTGAGCCGCAGCCACCTCGACGCCGGCAACCCGCTGCGCGCCGGCGGGCGGTTGCCGGCGGTGTGCGGTATCGAATACGCTGCGCAGGCGATGGCCGTGCACGGCGGGCTGGCCGGCGGGGCCCGCGCCAGGCCGCGCGCCGGCTATCTGGCGAGCGTGAGGAACATGGTGTGCCGGCGCGAGCGGC
>DASTOQ010000099.1:0-26512 GCA_035720205.1 Steroidobacteraceae bacterium
ATGGCGGCAGCAGCCGCAGCACCTGCGGGTCGCCGCTGGTGCCCGCCAGGATGTCGCGCGCGAGCAGCGCTGCGTGGACCTCCTTCGCGGGCCGGCGCGTCCGCAGGCCGAGCAGGAAACCCTCGCCTTGGGCGCCCGTCACGGGCCCGACGATGCAGGTCTCGCGGATGAGACCGGACACGCGGCGCACGTTGCCGAGCAGGTCCTCGCCCTCGATCGCGTCGATTACGGCCGTCACCACGGCGCAGGCGAGCGGGCCGCCGCCGAAGGTCGTGCCGAGCGCATCGGGCCTGAGCGCGGCAGCGACCCGCGCGCCGGTCAGCAGCGCGCCGACGGGAAAGCCGGCGCCGAGGGCCTTCGCGGTCGTGATCATGTCCGGCACGACGCCATAGAGGTTGGCCGCGAAGGGATGCCCGGTGCGGCCCATGCCGCACTGCACCTCGTCGAAGATCAGCAGTGTCCCGGTCTCGTCGCAGCGCCGGCGCAGCGCCGCCAGGTATTCGCGGCCCATGTCGAAGGCGCCGCCGACGCCCTGCACCGGCTCGACGATCACGGCCGCCGTCGCCTCCGTGATGCCGGCGGCGAGCGCGGAGGAATCGCGCCGCGGCAGGAAGGCGACTTCGAACGGCGCGCGCGGAAAACCGTACCACTTCGCCATCGCGCCCCAGGTGACGGCGCCGGCGGCGGCGCTGCGGCCATGGAAGCTGCCTTCCAGCGCGACGACCTGCGAGCGTCCCGTGATCCGGCAGGCGAGCTTGAGCGCGTTCTCGTTCGCCTCGGCGCCGGTGTTGACGAAGAAGACCGTGTCGAGCGGCAGCTTCGCGAATTCCACCAGCCTGCGCGCGGCGCGCGTGCGGACTTCCATCGGCACGGCGTTGCTCTGGAAGTGCACGGCATGCGCCTGCGCATTCAGCGCCGCCAGCCAGCCGGCGTGCCGGTATCCGAGCGCGGCCACCGCGTGGCCGCCGTACAGGTCGAGGATCCTGCGGCCATCGCGGGTCGTGAGCCATACGCCCTCGGCCGAGACGACCTCGATCGGGTACTGCGCAAAGACCGGAGCGAGATGATCCACGGCGCTCAGGTCCAGCCCGGCGAGGGCGCCGTCAGCCCCTCGGTCTCGTCGAAGTCGAGCAGCCGGTTCATCCACTGCATGGCGCCGCCGGCCGCACCCTTGACCAGGTTGTCCACCACCGACATCACGACGATCGTGTCGCCATTGGCCGCGGCGGAGAGGTGCGCGTAGTTGCTCGCGACCACGTCCTTGACGCGCGGCGGCTCGTCGAGGACACGCACGAAGGGCTTGCCGGCGTAGAAAGTGCGCAGCGCTGCGATCGCGCCCGCGCTGTCCAGCGGCTGTGCGAGTTTCGCCTGCACGGTTGCGTGGATGCCGCGCGCGAAGGGACCCGAATGTGGCACGAAGGCGAGCTGCAGGTCCCGGCCCGAAGCCGCGCGCGCGAGCGCGCGCACTTCGGCGGCATGGCGGTGGGTGAGGGCGTTGTAGGAATAGAGATCGCTGTGCCGCTGCGGGTGGTGCGTACCGGCGATCGGGCTGCGCCCCGCGCCGGTGGAGCCCGTCACCGCGGACACGAATACCGGCCCGTCGGCGAGGCCGAGCTTGAGCAGCGGCACCGTGGCGAGCAGCGTGGCAGTCGCGAAACAGCCGGGATGCGCGACGTGCGGGGTCGGCGAGCGGTCGAGGTGCTCGGGCACGGCGCAGGTGAACTGCCTGGCCCGGGCCGGCGCGCCATGGGCGTGCTTGTACACGCGCTCGTATTCCGCGAGGTCCGCGTAGCGATAGTCGGCGGAGATGTCGACCACGGCCGGATTGGCGCCCGCGGCCTCGGCCTTCTTCAGGACGGAATCGATCAGCACGTGCGACACGCCGTGCGGCGCGGCCGCGAGCACGGCGGCGCGCGGCGCCTGTGCGGCGATGTCGCCCGCCTCCTCGATGGAGACGTAGCGCAGGCCGGCGCAGGCTGAGGCGAGGTGCCGGAAGGCCTTCGCCACCGGTTCGCCGGGCTGGCTGTCCGAGGCGATCGCCGCCAGCGCGAGGCGCGGGTGCGCGAGCGTGAGGCGCAGCAGCTCGCCGGCCACGTAGCCGGTGCCGCCGAGGATGACCGCGGGCGTCTTCGTGTTCATTCCGCGAGTTCCCGGGAATGCGCGACCGCATCCAGACCGACGGCGGAGATCACGCAGTCGCCGAGTGCGGCGCCCGCGGTCAAGGCATTGACGGCCGGGACGCCCAGCTGTTCGCGGATGATGTCCACGCCGACCGAGTTGTCGGTGGACGGACCGGTGACGACCGCGGGCTCGATGCCAAAGCGCTCGCGCAGCAGTTTCACGCCGCCCCAGGCCGCGACCGGGTCGTTGGCCGAGAGCACGACGGCCGTCAGCGCCTGGCGGATGTCGGGCGCGTCGAGGATCGCCTCGACGCCGTAGGCGCCGAGGATGCCGTCGCCGAGCTCGAACACGATGACGTCCGGCTTGCCCGCGGCCATCTCCGTCAGCATGGTCCGCGTCAGCGCGGGGCCGTTCTTCGCGGTCGTGGTCACGACGCCGAAGTCGGTGAAGATCGCGGAACGGCGCGCGCCCGAGTCCTCCATCGCGAGGATGTCCCGCCTGAGCGAGACGCCGGTCGCCTTGAAGGCGTCGATCGTCAGGCTGCGGTGGCGCATGCGCGAGATCATCGCGCAGGCGGCCGCCGTCTTGCCGGCCTCCATGCAGGATCCCGCCAGCGCGACGACCGGCACGCCATGGGTCTCGAGCTTCGCGTCGGGGTCGAGCTTGCGCAGGCCGACGCGCGCCGGCACGCCGATGCGCTCGCCGAGGTAGGGGAAGTGCAGCACGACGCCCAGCACGCGGCAGTCGAAGGGGCGGCCCTTCTCCGGGTTGGCGGAATCGCAGACGCCGAGCACGCCGCCGATGTTCAGCATCTGGATCACGTCGCCGGCCGCGAGCTTGTCCGGCAGGTGGCCCGAGTAGCCGAACAGGGCCTTGCGGTGGCCGAGCGCGCCCACCACGACGTTGCCGCGCGCGAGCTTGGCCATGCGCCCGCTCGTGAGTTCGAGCGTGTTGTACTGGGCCTTGTCGGTCAGGATCTCGACCGCCAGCACCACGCCCTCCTCGCAGGGGATGTCGGTCGAGATGCGCAGCTCGTGCGACAGCCCGCAGGCCTGCGTGACCGAGGCGATCTTGTCCACGATGATCGACTTCATCATTGCTTGCCGTCCCCGCCGCCCGCTCGCGTCCAGAACACGCCGGGCAGTGCCACCATCTTCGAGAATCCGCGGGCGTCCCCGGCGGTCCACTCGCCGGCCGCTTCGCCGTACACGCCCTTGCTGGCCTTCATCAGCGAGAACGGCGACTCGACGCCCTCGACGAACGCAAAGCCGGGCCGCAGCAGCAGCGTGACGTCGCCCGTCACGCGCGCCTGCGAACTGGCGAACAGTGCCTCGACGTCGCGGCACACCGGGTCGAGGTTCTGGCCCTCGTGTACGAGGTCGCCGTAGGCGGCCGCGACCAGTTCCTTGATGCGCTGCTGTCGCGCCGTCAGCACCAGCTTCTCGAGCTCGCGGTGCGCCTCGATCAGGACCGCGGCGGCCGGCGCCTCGAAGGCGACGCGGCCCTTGGTGCCGATGATCGTGTCGCCCAGGTGGATGCCGCGGCCGATGCCGTAGGGCGCGGCGAGCGCCTCCAGCTTCTCTATGAGCTCCACCGGCTCGAGAACCTCGCCGTCGAGCGAGCAGGGGACACCGCGCTCGAAGCCGACGACCGCGCGCCGCGGCTCGCGCGGATGCGTGAATGCGTCCTTCGACAGCACCCAGGCGGACTCCGGGATGCTGCCGCCGGAGGTGAGCGTCTCGCGGCCGCCGATCGTGACGCCCCAGAGCCCGCGGTTGGTCGAGTACGCCGCGCCGTGCGGCGGCACCGGCAGTCTGCGCTGCTCGAGGAAGGCGAGCTGCTCCGGGCGCTTGAAGGCGCGGTCGCGCACGGGCGCCAGGATCTCGAGCCCGGGGGCGAGCGTCCTGAGCGCGACCTCGAAGCGCACCTGGTCGTTGCCCGCTGCGGTGCAGCCGTGCGCGACGGTGCCGGTGCCGAGCTGCTTCGCCATCGCGGCGACCGTCTGGGCCTGGATCGACCGCTCGGCGCCGACGCACAGCGGGTACAGGTTGCCGCGGCGCACGTTGCCGACGAGCAGCCACTTCAGCACGCGGTCGAAGTACTCGCTGCGCGCATCCACGAGGTGGTGGGCGACCGCGCCCAGCGCGCGGGCCCGTTCGGCGAGCTGCCGCGCGGCATCCGCGTCGATGCCGCCGGTATTCACGGTGACCGTAATCACCGGGCGGCCGCAGGTCTCCGCCAGCCAGGGCACGCAGAAGGACGTGTCCAGGCCGCCGGAGAATGCGAGCAGGATAGGCGCGGGCGCGCCCTGGCCGGATGGGGTCATGGCTTGGCTCAGGCTCGGAGCTTGTCGTTCAGCCGGGCGAGCACGCGCCGCTGCGCGGCGGCGCCCGTGGTCGCCACGAAGATCGTGTCGTCACCGGAGATCGTGCCGACCACGTCCGGCCAGTCCGCCCGGTCGAGCACGATCGCCACGCTCTGGGCGGCGCCGGCGGTCGTGCGGACGACCGTCAGGCAGGGGCCGGCGGGGCGGATGTCGCGGACGAAGGCGGCGACCGCGCCGAAGTCGTCGAGCACGGGCGTGGACTCGTCCGGCAGCACGTAACGGTCGCCCTGCTTGGCGACGCCGAGCTCGCGCAGGTCGCGGCTCACGCTCGACTGGGTCGCATGGTGGCCGGCCTTGCCGAGCAGGCGCACCAGGTCCTCCTGCCGCCCGACGGGCGCGTGGCCGATGATGCGCCGCAGCGCCTCGCGGCGCGCCAGCGCGGAATCGGCGTCGGGACGTGGGCGCGTGTGCATAAATTTGCACACATTGTGCATATTTATGCAGGCCGCGTCAAGCGGACCGCGCCGCTCAGCGCTCGACGCGGTACTCCACGTCGGCCGAAGACTCGCGGCCGGATTCCGCCGAGATGACCCAGCGGTCGCCGATCGTGTAGCGCAGCTTGAAGGTGTTGATCTCGTCGACCAGCGAGACGCCGTAGCTCAGGTACAGCCGCGGCGACAGGAACTTGCCCAGCACGAGCGCCGTGCTGTCGTCCGCGTCCTGCGCGAGCCCGACCTCGTCGAGTCCGACATAGCGTCCGAGCTGGCCGGCCAGCAGCGCGCCGCCCTGGGCCGCCAGGCTCGCGCGGCCGGATGCGAGGCTGTCGCGGTCCTCGCCCTGCAGGCGGTCGAGCGACTGGCCGACGATCAGCAGCGAGGCGATCTGCGCCTGCGGCAGCGCCGGCTCGGAATACAGGGTCAGCTGCGGGCGGCGCAGCCGCCCGCGCACGATGACGCCGACGACGTGGCCGGGAAGCTTGCGCGAGGCGCGCAGGTCCACGCCCGGGTCCGTGACCGGGCCGCCGGTGAACAGCAGCCGTCCGCGCTCGACGTCGAGTTCACGGGTGTAGGCGCGGTAACTGCCGTCCGCGATCTCGAGTTCGCCGGACGCGACCGCGGCTTGCTGCGGGCGGCTCTGCGTGCGCACGCTGCCGGTGATCCTGCCGCTCAGTCCGAAGGCGTCGAGCTGCACGCGCTCGCCGAGCACGAGGCGTACGTCGCCCTCGACCTCGAAGCGCCCGGATGCCCCGTCGTCCGTTTCCGGCCGCAGGATGCGCTCGTCGACGGAGGGCAGTACCGCGCCGGCGGTCTCGGCCGGCGCGATGCGCGCCTCCGGGATCGAGACCGTTCCCGTCACGCCGATGCGTCGGCCGTCGAGCGTGAAGCGCAGGTCCGGCGCGGCGAGCACGCGCGCCTCGGGGACGTCCACGAGCAGCAGCCGTTCGCCGCGCAGCGACAGGGACCCGGAGGCGCGGCGGTCGCGCCAGCCGAGGCGCCCGTCGACGGCGAGCGCTCCTTCGCCGGCCTGCGCCGTCGCCTCGAGCTCGAGTGCGGCATCCAGCAGGCGCAGCCTCGCCTCGATCGCGCGCAGCCGAAGGTTGGTCTGGTAGAAGTCGAGCGATCCCTGTTCCAGCCGCGCTTCGCCCGTCAGCGCCGGTTCGCCGACGCTTCCGGCCAGCGATACCCGCAACGCGAGGCGCCCCGAGGCCTGGTCGATGTCGGGGAACAACAGCGGCAGCAGCTGCATCTGCCGGGTCGCCCCGACGATCGTGCCCGTGATCGGCAGCTCCGCCAGCGGTCGTCCGGCGACGCGCGTGGCGGCGAGATCGGCGGAGAGCTCGGTGTCGGCGGCATCGGTGACGCCGAGTTCGAGTCGATGCCGCTCTGCCGAGCTCCGGATCGTGAACGACGTGCGGCCCAGCGCCACCGACCGCGGCTGGCCGCTCGCCGACCGGTACTCGAGCACGGCGTCCTCGATGCCGCCGCGCAACTCGCCGTTCCACGGCTGCCCGGCGCGACGGACCGCCTGCGCCTCGGCTGACAGCAGGCCGCGATAGCGCGGCGTTCCCGGGACGCGCAGGTCGAGTGCCTCCAGCGGGAAGGCGCGCGTGCCGGCGCGCAGCGTCCAGTCGCCGTCGCGCGACCAGCGTCCCTCGACGCAGGCGCGGCGCGGGCCGTAGACGAAGCAGGCCGGTGCGAGCTGCCCGCCGGCGGCTGAAACCTCCAGCGCGGTGGGCGACTCCAGGCGCCAGGGCGGCGCGCCCGGTCCTTCGGCGGCGATGCTGGCGAGGTCCAGCCGGAATCGCGTGCCGTCCCAGGCGCCGTGGCCGCGCAGTTCGATCGCGTCTTCACCGCGGCCGATGCGAAGCGCGAGCGCGTGGTCGCGCACCAGGCCGTCCAGCGACAGCCTGGTGTCGGTCAGCGACTGGCCGGCGACGGTGAGCCCGTTGGTGCGCAGCCGCAGCCAGGAGGTTTCCCGGTCGGCGAGGTCGACTTGGGCATCGGCCGAGAACACGACCGCGCGGTGATCGCGCCACGCCAGGTCATGGCCGGTGAAGGTGAGCGAGGCGCGGTCGCTGCGCAGCCTGAACGTCGCGTCCACGCGGCCGGCGAATCCGGGCAGGGACCGCGACAGGTCGGGCGCGGAGAGGCGCGCGTCCAGGACCGCATCCGCGCCGAGCGTCCCCTCGAGTCCGAGGCTGGCGCGGCCGAGCGACAGCGTCACTCGGTCGAACTGCGTACGTCCCGGCGCGCGGCGCACGGTGCCGCCGCCGGCGACCGGTTGTTCCCGGAAGCTGCCGGACAGCGCCGAGACGGTTGCCGACCATGCCGCGCTGCTCTGCAGGCCCGCCCCGGAGGCCGCGAACGCGAAATTCAGGCGGCCGTCGAGCCCGGGGCGCAGCATTGCCGGATCCACGGAAGTGGCGCGGCCCGAAAGCGTCCAGGTGCGCCTCTCGTCGCGGCCGAGGGAGCCGCTCACCTCGACGCGCCCGCCGAGCGCCTGCCACACCGATTGTTCCACGACGATTTCGCCGGTGGTGAACCGGCCCCGCGCGCGGCCGGCTACGAGAGGCGCGAGCAGCGGGTCGAACTCGCCCTCGAGCCCGAATTCGAACTCGCGCCAGCCGGCTGCGCGCAAGCTGCCGCGGGACGAGCGCAGCCGTGCCGCACCCGCGAGCGGCCACGTGAAGTTCCGCCAGGCCGCCTGCAGCTCGAACGCCGCCGGCTCCCCGGTCGTCACCGTGCCGCGCCAGTGCACGGCGGCCGCGTCGCCGCTGCGCATCCTCAGTTCCGCGATGTTCACGCGGCCGTCGGCATACGCGGCAGCGCCGTCGATGGCGACGCCGCCCGGCGGGAGCCCCGTCCCATGGACGGTTCCGTGCGCCGCGTAATGGCGCGCGCTGCCGGAGGCATTCAGCGCAGCGGCCAGCGGCCCGAACGGCGGCGCGTCCATCCAGCGCCGGAGGTCGATCCCCTGGACCGCAAGCCTGCCGTTCCAGCGCAGCCCGGCGGCGAGGTCGTGCAGCTCGAGTTCGGCGCGGCCCCGGCCCGGGGAAGCGACATCCGCCGCGACCCGCAGGCGCGTCAGGTCGCCACGCATGCGCGCAGTACCCGAGATCTCGCGAGACGGTGCGAGCGTCCAGGCCACTCCGGCCTCGATCGCGAGCGGTTCCGTGGCGCGCAGCCGGCCATTCGCGGCCGACACCGACCAGGCGCCCGCGTCGCCGCGCAGCGCGGAGAAGTCGATGCGCGAACGCGTGACGGATGCGGACCCTGCGACACTGGCGAGCACCAGCGTGGCACCTTCGGCCGTTTCGATCGACAGGCGGCCGATCGAGGCGTCGTCGGCCACGACCGTGAGCCAGCGCGGCAGGAATGCGGCCGGCTTCGGCGGCCCGGCGCGCGGCGACAGGCGCACCGAAACGGACGCCGCGCGGATGCGCTCGGCGGAGACGCGCACCGCCAGCAGCCCCGACGGTTCGTAGTCGAGACTGAGCTCCTCGATGCGCACCACGGCGCGCGGGTGGCGGATATCGACCGACGCCGCGCGCAGCGGTCCGATGAGCCGCCCGCTCGCGCCGGAGACGCGGATCTCCACGGCGTCCAGCGACTCGAGGAAGGCGACAGCCCGTGCGAGGCCGGCCTGCGTGGTCACCAGCCAGGCGAAACCCGCGCCTGCGGCAAGGAACGCGAGCGCGGCGGTGGCGAGCGTCCAGCGCAGGATCCGGCTGCGGAGCTGGCGCATCTCAGAGTTCCGGGCTGAAGTTGAGGTGCAGCCGCGGTCCGCGGCCCCGCTCGGAGAGCGGCTGGGCCACGTCGATCCCGATGGACAGGAACGGCAGCCGGTAGCGCAGCCCGATGCCGACCGCGTACTCGAGCGGATCGCCGAAGTCGTCGATCGCGTTGCCCGCGTCCGCGAACAGCGCCGCGACGAAGTTGCGCGGCAGATCGCGCTGCAGCTCCACGCTCCCGGTCAGCAGGTAGCGCCCGCCGACCCGGTTGCCGTCGGCATCCACCGGCGAGAGTTCCTCGTAGCCGAAGCCGCGCACGCTGCGATCGCCGCCCGCGAAGAAGCGGTATTGCGCCGGCAGCTGCTGGAACTCGCCGACCGCGCTCGCGCCGGCCTCCGCGCGCAGCTGCAGGTGCCAGCGCGGCGCGAACCCGAAGCGCCGCTCATCGCGCACGACGAGCCGCGCGAAGTCGGTGTCGGACCCGAGCGCGGCGGTCGAGCCGAGCAGCTCGGCCTGGAAGCCGCGGGGCACGGCATCGGCGCCCAGAAAGCCCGGCGGCAGCAGCGCGAAGGAGATGCCGGGCACCAGCAGCCGGCTCTTCGTCCGGGTCACGGTGGCGACGTCGTCCACGACGGCGGTGGTCTGGTCGCGCGTCGCGTCCGCCGTCAACGACACGACGCGCTGCCAGTTGCCGCGCACCTGCGTGAGCCCGGCCCGCAGGCTGGCGCCGGCCGTGTCGACGTCGGCGCGCTGCTCGCGGAAGCCGCGCAATTCCAGCGCGAGCTTCTCGAGCGCCGGGTCGGTCCATGGCATCACCCAGGCGATGCGCACGGCTTCCTCCGGGCTCGAGCCGCGCAGTTCCAGGCGCAGCCTGTGCCCGCGCGAGTTCATGCGGCGGTCCTCGAAGCCCAGCGTCCCGCGCGCCCGCGTGTCGGTGGCGTAACCGACCGCGGCGGTCCAGAGGTGGCGGCGGTTCGGCTCGGAGCTGATGCGGATGGGAGCAATCCTGCGCTCGCGGTCGCGCTGCCCCGGCAGCACTTCCACGACCGCGAAGTACTGCGAGTCGTCCAGCGCGAATTGCGTGCGCAGGAGCGCGGTCGCGTCGTACCAGTCCCCTTCGCGGTAGCGCAGGTAGCGCGCGACCAGGTCCGGCCGCAGCAGGTCCTGCTCGATCGTGGTGGACCCGAAGCGGTAGCGGTCGCCGGTGTCGAGCGTGATATGGGCGCGCGCCTCGCGGGCCGACGGGTCGACCAGCAGCTCGCTGCGCGTGAACCCGGCGTCGAGGTAGCCGTTGCCCGCCGCGGCGCGCAACAATTCACCCTTGAGCTGGTCGTAGGCCGCGTGGCTGAGGCGCTCGCCGGTGCGCAGCGACGAGCGCGCCAGCGCGTCGCGCAGGAACGGCTCCTCCTGGCCGCTGCCGGTGATCTCGACCTGCTGTTCCACGAGGACCACGGGCGGCCCCGGCTCGACCCGGATGCGGACCCGCCAGCCGCCTTCATGACGCGCCACTTCGCTGTCGACCTGCGGCTCGTAGTAGCCGAAAGGCCGCAGCGCCGCACGCACTTCGCCCGGCGCGCGCTGGGCGAGGCGGCCGACCATCTCGTCGTCCAGGTCCGGCGAGCGCTGCAGGCGCTTGAGGCTGAGCAGCGCGACCACGTTGTCGTAGGGCGCGCCTTCGATGCCCTCGATGTCGATCTCGATGGCGGGTTCGGCCGCGATCGCGGGCCATGCGGCGGCCGCCAGCAGCCATGCGGCCAGGATCGTTGCCCGAGGCATCGTGCGTCAGGCCCGGCGGCGCCGGCGGGCGATCGCGATCGCGACGATCGCCAGGACCGCGGCCAGCGCGATGATCGGCAGCAGCAGCGCCAGCGTCGCGAGCAGTCCCGACACCAGCAGTTCGCCGGCCGAGAACAGCGGATTCGCGACGCCGCCGGTCGCGGCCCCGGTCTTGGCCCGGCCGAGCGATGTCAGCGCATGACCCGCCGTGGCAACCGCACCGCCGGCGACGATCGCGGCCCCCCAGCGCAGCCAGTCCGGCAGCCCGACCATGACCCCTGCGGCCACCACGATGCCGGCCGCGACCGACACCGGCGCCGCCGCGACGTCCAGCGCATGGTCCAGGCCCGGGACCAGGTATGCCGTGACCTCCAGCAGCGTGGCTACGCCGAGCGCGATCAGCACGCCCGTATCGCCGAGCCAGGCAAAGCCGGGTGCGGCCTCGACCAGCCCGAAGCGGATGGCAAGCGCGGCCGCGAGCAGCGGCACGAAGGCGCGGAATCCGGCGGCCGCCGCGAGCGCGAGGCCGGCGGCGACCGAGAGCAGCACGCTCAGCGGCGCCGCTTCCACCCGTGAACCCCGGCTTCCGCCGCGAGCGGCCGTGCGGCGCCCGCGTCGTACCATTCCTCGACCAGCCGGAACGCAATCGACTGCGGGAAGGGCAGCATGGACCCGGTCGCCAGTTCGGCGCGGCCGAACCATCGTGCATCCTCGAGTTCGGCATCGCCGAACTTGACGTCGGTGGTGCGTGCCTCGGCACGGAATCCCAGCATGAGCGAGCGCGGAAATGGCCAGGGCTGCGAGGACTGGTAGCTCATGGCGCCGGCTTCGATGCCGGTCTCCTCCAGCACTTCGCGACGCACGGCGTCCTCGAGGCTCTCGCCCGGCTCGACGAAGCCCGCGATGGTCGAGTAGCGTCCGGCGGGCCATTCGGGCTGGCGCCCGAGCAGCACCCGGTCGCCATGCGTCACCAGCACGATGACGGCGGGATCCACGCGCGGGTAGAACTCCGTGCGGCAGGCCTCGCTGGTGCAGGTCATGACGCGGCCATTGCGCTCGGGGCGCGTCGGCGCGCCGCAACTGCCGCAGAAGCGGTGCCGATGGCGGAACGAGATCATCGCGCGCGCATAGGCGACCAGGCCCGCCTCGTCGTGCGGCAACAGGCTGGCGGCGAGCCGCAGGTCGGCAAACTCCGCGCCGCCGTCCAGCGGCGGCGGCGCCTCCGCCTCGATCTCGGTCGTGAACACGGCCAGGCCGCGGTACTCGCCGAGCAGGATCATGTCGTCCGTGCCGATGCCGGCGAGCGGGCCGCTCCCCACGGGCAGCAGGCAGGCGCTGGGGGAGGGCCCGCGGATCAGCGGGCAACGCGACTTCCAGACCGGCACCAGGCGGGCGGAGCCCTCGGCGATCCAGCGCGCGACCGTCGCGCCATCGGCCTGCGCGAACTTCAGCCGGTCGACGTGCGGCCCGGCAAAGACGTTCGGCCGCTCCGATTCGGAACGCATGAGTACCTGCGGGTGAGTGGCGACCTGCGCATTCTAGCAGTCGCCCACCGCCAGCCCCGGGCGCGCGGGCGGCCGCGTCCCCGCGCAGAATTCACAGACCTTGGGGCGCTCCGCATAGCGCATCACGACCAGCAGGCTGCCGCAGCCCTCGCAGTCGTCGAGGCAGATCTCGTTCTGCTTCTCGAGCGAGCGCAGCAGCTGGCAGGCGTGCTCGAAGGAGATCTGCGGCTGGCGGTTCAGGCTCAGGAAGGTCTCGTAGGCCTCGCAGAAGCGCTCGCCCCAGTGCAGCTGCTCGACCGCGCCCGGCGCGGCGCCCGTGTCGCGCCGCAGCAGCCCGAGTACGCACAACAGCGTGGCGAGGCCCGCGGCCTCGCGGCGGATGGCGGCATTCTTCATGAACCAGGCATTCTGGCGCGGGCTCTTGCCGCGCCGCCGGCGGACGTCGCGCCGGCCCGCGTCCGCGACGTAGGACCGGTAGAGCTTGCGGATGCGGTCGTCGGTGAGGCCGGTCCAGCTGCGGATGGTGCGGGTGCGCGCCTCGTGGCGGATGAGCCGCAGCGCGAGGTCGAGCCGGAGCCGGTCGCGCGTGTAGCGGTCGTCGGTGATGCGCATGGTGGCTGCCTTGACGCCCCGGAGCAACTGGTATTATCGTACCAGCAAATCTGGAACCGGCCACAGAGCCGGCCGCCATGCGAATGGCGCGTCATCGGGGAGAAATGCCATGCACCTGCAGCAGCCGCTGGCGCTGGACCCGCCGGCGGGTCCGGCGGAATGGTCCGAGCACAGCCTGCTCGACGCCGCCACGCGCCGGGCACTCGGTTCGGTCAACCACGCGTTCCTCGGACTGGCCTCCGATCTTGCCGAGGAGGGGCGGCTGAAGCTCATTGCGGGCCTCCCGGCGCGCGCGATCGACTCGTTGATCCACCCGGACGCGGGCGACCGCCTGTGCGAGCGGCTGCCTTACGCGCTGTTCGACCTGCGCTTCGGCGACGGGGGCTTCTGGGAGGGCGAAGCCGCCGCCGCCGGCAGCGTGCAGGATGCGCCGCCTGCGGCCGGCTGCGACGAGCGCCTGGTCTCGTTCGCGCGCGCGGCGGTCATGCTCGCGTGGCACCTCGCGCAGACGCGCCCGGCGGCCGCGCGCCTCGCATTCGGCACCTCGCCCGCGACGATCACGGCGCTCGCGCGCCTGCCGGTGGCCGCCGTCGATCGCCTCGCGCGCCGCGTCGCGCCGGCGCTCGCCGCGCGATTCGGCTCGCGCGCGCGGTTCTGGCTGCAGTTCGAGGGCTGCGCCGCGCACCCGGACGACCGCTCGGTGGACGAGCTGCAGCGGCTCGGGCTGCAGATCCAGGGCGCCGAGAGCGCGCGCCTGCAGGCACTGCAGCGCAAGCCGCGGCGGGCGGCGACCGGCTGACCGCCGGCGCCGCGCGTCGGCGGCGCCGCCGTTCGGTTGCCGGGGGGCAGGCCGAAAGCTACGCTTCGCGCCTGTCTGCACGCATTCCACCGATTCCCCGGGGCTCCATGAAGGCGCTTTCGATCCGCGGCCTGACCAAGACCTATCGCAACGGCGTGCAGGCGCTCTCCGGCATCGACCTCGACGTCGAGGAAGGGGACTTCTTTGCGCTGCTGGGGCCGAATGGCGCGGGCAAGACGACGACCATCGGCATCGTGATGTCGCTGGTGACCAAGAGCGGCGGCACGGTGTCGGTGTTCGGCCACGACATCGACCGCGAGCTCGACCTGGCGAAATCCTGCATCGGCCTGGTGCCGCAGGAGATCAACTTCAACCAGTTCGAGAAGGTGTTCAAGATCATCGTCAACCAGGGCGGCTTCTACGGCCTGCCGCGCCGGCTCGCGCTCGAGCGCGCGGAGAAATACCTGCGCCAGCTGCAGCTCTGGGACAAGCGCGAGGCGATCGCGCGCTCCCTGTCGGGCGGCATGAAGCGGCGGCTGATGATCGCGCGCGCCCTGGTCCACGAGCCGCGACTGCTGATCCTCGACGAGCCGACGGCGGGCGTGGACATCGAGATCCGGCGCAGCATGTGGGGCTTCCTGCGCATGATCAACGCGCAGGGCACGACGATCATCCTGACCACGCACTATCTCGAGGAGGCCGAGAGCCTGTGCCGCAACATCGCGATCATCGACGGCGGGCGCATCATCGAGAACGACACCATGACGGGCGTGATCCGCAAGCTGGCGCAGGAAACCTTCGTGCTGAACCTGCGCTCGGCGGTCGCGGCGCCGCCGGCGCTGCCGGGTTACGTCTCGCGCATGACCGACGACCACACGCTCGAAGTCGAGGTGACCAGGGAGCAGAGCCTGAACGACATCTTCGCGCGGCTTTCGCAGGGCGGCATCGACGTCGTCAGCATGCGCAACAAGGTGAACCGCCTGGAGGAGCTGTTCATGCGCCTGGTCGAGAGCAAGGGCGCCGCCGGCGCGGGGAGGCGCTGAGATGGAGGCTCCGGCCCAGGGCACCCCGTCGCTCGCCGCCATCCGGCGCGTCGGGTTCCAGACCATCGTGCTCCGGGAGTACGGGCGCATCATCCGCATCTGGGGGCAGACGCTGGTGCCGCCGGCGGTCACGGCGACGCTCTACTTCATCATCTTCGGCAGCCTGATCGGGCGGCGCATCGGGACCATGGGCGGGTACGACTACATGCAGTACATCGCGCCCGGCCTGATCATGATGGCGATCATCAGCAACTCCTACGGCAACGTGGTCTCGAGCTTCTTCGGCGCGAAGTTCGGCAAGCACATCGAGGAACTGCTGGTTGCGCCGCTGCCGAACTGGCTGATCGTGCTCGGCTACGTCTCGGGCGGCGTGATGCGCGGGCTGCTGGTCGGCGCGGTGGTCACGGTCGTCACGCTGTTCTTCACGCACATTCCGGTCGAACACCCGTTCCTGGTGATCGCCTCGGTGCTGCTGACGTCGGTCGTGTTCGCGCTCGGCGGCTTCTTCAACGCCATCTTCGCCAAGAACTTCGACCAGATCTCGTGGTTCCCGACCTTCGTGCTCACGCCCCTGATCTACCTGGGCGGCGTGTTCTACTCGGTGTCGTTGCTGCCGGACTGGGCGGAGCGCCTCTCGTACGTGAACCCGATCCTGTACATGGTGAACGCGTTCCGCCATGGGTTCCTCGGCACCAGCGACGTCGACCTGCGCTTCGCCTTCCTGATCATGGCGGCGTTCGCCGTGGCCATGTTCGCCGTCGTGGTGACGCTGATGAACCGCGGCACCGGCATCCGCGAGTAGGGCCGGCGGCATGTGCGGGCGCTACGCATTTTTCTCGCCGGCCGAAGCCGTGCGGCGGACCTTCGCGCTGGACGAACTGCCGGCGCTCGAGCCGCGCTACAACATCTCGCCGACCCAGGAGGTGCCCGCGGTGCGCGCGGGCGAGGAGGGCCGCCGCGCGTTCGTCATGCTGCACTGGGGACTGGTGCCCAAGTGGGCCAAGGAGAAGGCGATCGGCAACCGCATGATCAATGCGCGCGCCGAGACGCTGGCGGAGAAGCCGTCGTTCCGCGACGCGTTCCGCAAGCGCCGCTGCCTCGTGGTCGCCGACGGCTGGTACGAGTGGCAGGTTGCGCCCGGCGGCAAGCAGCCCTGGTTCATCCGCATGAAGGACGGGCGGCCGTTCGCGTTTGCGGGGCTGTGGGAACGCTGGAAGGATCCTGCGGACGGCTCGCTGCTCGAGTCCTGCACGATCGTGACGACCGACGCGTCGGCCTCGATCCGCAGGATCCACGACCGCATGCCCTGCGTGCTGCCCCAGGCCGAATGGGACCGCTGGCTCGACACCGCCTATGCCGACACGGAACAGCTCTCACGGCTGCTCGTGCCGTACGATCCCGGGGGACTCGCCTTCTGGCCGGTCAGCCGGCAGGTCAACGCGCCGAAGAACCAGGGCGCGAAGCTGATCGAGCAGGACCGCTCGGTCGCCGGCTGAGCCCGGCTACTTTTTCGTCCAGTCGCCGCCCGCACGCTTGTAGTACCAGCCCGCGCGCGCGTTCGCGACCCAGCGCGAGGCGAAGGTGCTGCGGATGTCGGCTTCCCACTCGGGATGGCCGTTGGCGGCGGCGATCTCGCGGTAGAGCGAATTGCGGTCTGCGTTCTCGTCGCTGACCAGCTTGCGCGCGCGATTGCGGTCGGCGAGCGGCACCGCGTTGGCGTCGCGCAGCTCGACCAGCCCGTCCGAGGTCAGGCCGATTGCGCCCGAATCGAAGAACGGCTCGAGCTCCGCCGCGCGCGACTTCATCGACGCGGTCAGCGCCCGGATCGCCGGGCTCGAAATGTCGATGTCGGCCTGCGCATGGGCCGCGGGCACGATGAAGTCCATCAGGCCGGCCACGGCCGCGGCCAGCATGCCGCGCTCCGGGGCGACGATCGACGTCTGCTCGCCGCCCTGCGGCTTGCGGGCCTCGTCCTTGCCCCAGATGTCCTCGATGATCCTGTCCGCCGCCTTCTCGGCCGCGGCCTCGGGGAAATACACGTTGATCGTCACGCAGGCCGCGAGTGCCAGCGAGCCGGCGGCGATCCCGGCGGTAACCCAGCGAATCATGCGGATGCCTCCTTCGATTCCCGGCCTTTCGCGAACCATGTTCGCGCCAGGCGGCTGAATGCTTGCTGAACCGATTCTAGCGCACCGATGGGCTCATTCGACCACGA
This sequence comes from Steroidobacteraceae bacterium, assembly GCA_035720205.1. Taxonomy (GTDB): domain Bacteria; phylum Pseudomonadota; class Gammaproteobacteria; order Steroidobacterales; family Steroidobacteraceae; genus SCUD01. The sequence continues at coordinate 16,629 of DASTOQ010000099.1, forward strand.
CGTCGGATTCGGTGATCCGGGCCAGCTGGCGCACCAGCCGGCTCCAGGCGACCCGTGTCTGGTTGCCGATCACGTCGATGCGCGGCAGGCCCGAGCCCTTGACGATGTAGAAGCCGGTGGCGGCGGGCTGGATGCCGCCCATCGTGCACACGTCGTTGACGAGACGGCAGCTCAGGCCGAGGCGGTCGTAGCCAAAGTCGTCGAAGAACTTGAGGAAACCGCCCTGCAGCGCGGCCGCCACGCTGCCGCCGGTCCCGCCGCCGATGCTGGACAGGTTCTGGACCGCGCGCTGGCTGATCCGGTGGCGCGAGCGGTCGCCGGGCGGCGTGTAGAAGCGCGCGTCGAACGACTCCGGCATCCAGGCGAAGGTCTCGAGGTCCTTGATTTCGCCCGACAGCCGTCCGGTGATCATGCCGAATGAAAAGGTGCTCGTGACCAGCGCAAGGTCCAGGTTCCTCACGTCCACGCTCGCGAACAGGCGCGGGAACTTGCCGAGCGGGTCGCGCAGCTGGAGGTCGCGCACCACGACGCTGCCGTCGAACACCGTGGCCTCCAGATTTCCGCCGAGCGTCACGATGCCCTGGGCCCATTGCAGGTCGGGAACGCTCCCCGACAGCGTGCCCTGGAACTCGGGCCAGCCGAAGGCGCGCGCCAGCGGCGCGACGCTGATCGGGCGGACCGTGGCGTCGAAGCGCACATACATCTGCCCGGTGCCGGCGTGGCGGACGCGCAGGGTCTCGATGGCGAGTCCGCCGTCGAACACCGGCAGCAGCAGCGGTTCGAGCAGCCGGAAGTGACGGCCGGTGGTGGAGAACGGGAGCACGGCCGCGCCGACCTCGATGCCCCAGAGGCTGGCCGTGTCCCAGGCGAGACGCGACTGGAACAGGGCGTCGTCGATGGTGCCGGCGAGCTCGCTGCGCGAGGCGTCGTCGAACCAGTTGATCTGCCCGTTCAGGCCTCCGACGAAGAGCGCGCCATTGCTGCTGTCCAGCGACACGTCCGCGACCTGCAACTGCGCGCGCTTTGGCAGGCCCGCGCCGATTTCGAGCTCGCCGGAGACGCGGCCGATGCCTTCGAGGTCCTTGAAGGCGGAGTCGACGAGGAACGGCTGCAGGTACGCCGGCAGCGCGGTCGCGAGCTCCAGCGCCGCGATCTTCACCCGCGCCTCGGGCAGCAACGACTCGCCTGCGAAGTCGAGTGTCGCCTGGCCGCTCGCCTGCAGCACGCCAAGGTGATCGAGAGTGAACGCGCGCGCCTCGAATCGTGCGGCGTCGGTGCGAAGCCTGCCCGCGAAATCGAGCGTCGCGCGCTGTGCGCCGAAATCCAGGAACACGGGATCGCTGTAAGCCTGGCCGCCGGCGAGCTCGAGGCGGCCGTCCCGTACGGCGAATCCTTCCGGCACCGCTTCGATGCTCACCCCCAACGTGCCCGCGACGGCCTCGCCGGCCAGCAGCCCTTCGGCGTCGGCGAAATCGAGGCGCGCGACATCCGCTTCGACGGTGGCGGTGCGCAGTGCGTCGCCGCCCCCCGACGCACGTACGGTGCCCGATGCCGCACCCGCGACCGTGAAGCCTTCCGGCAGCTCCATCCAGGGCCTGGCGATCGCCGCCAGCTGTGCAAGATCGAGTCCGGCAACCCGGGCGTCGAGTTGCCAGCGGGAACCCGCGAGCTGCACGTCCACTTTCGCGCGTCCAGCCGCAAGCGAAAAGGCATCGAGCGCCATGCGCAGGCTGCCGTCGGCGCCGGCCTGCGCGGTGAATGCCGTGTCCTGCGCGCCCAGGGAGCCGAGCGTCCCGCGCAGCCGGCCGCGCGGGCAGTGGATCGCATCACCGATGAACTGGAGCGAAGGGCAGTCGAGAGAGAAGCCGGAAAGCGGTCCGGTGGAGGCGATGCCGCGAATGCGCGCGGCGCGCATCGTGGCCGCGGCGCTGCCCTCCTTGTCCTGCGCCAGGCCGACCTCGAGTCCGTCGATGCGCAGTCCCTCGAACTCGGCCTGGCCGACGGTCAGGCTGACCCTGGCTTCGGCCGCGGCGGGGTCCGCCAGGCCGCATGCGCAGGCCGCGCTCAGAAGAACGGACGGCAGGAACCCCGGGTGCCTGGCACGCGGTGTACTCGGGGATCCGCGGGTCGTCACGGATCCGCACCGTCCAGGAGTACGGCGGCGCCCTGGATTTCGCCACCGCGCAGCCGGGCGAGCGCCTCGTTCGCGCCTGCCAGCGGCATTCGCGCGACCGTCGCGCGCAGCGGCACCGCGGACGCGAGGCGCATGAACTCTTCGCCGTCCTGGCGGGTGAGATTCGCGACCGAGACGACTGATCGTTCCTCCCAGAGCAGCCGGTAGGGAAAGGAAGGAATGTCGCTCATGTGGATGCCCGCGCAGACGACGCGCCCGCCCTTCCGTGTCGCCGCCAGCGCCGCCGGCACGAGGGCGCCGACCGGCGCGAACAGGATGGCGGCATCCATGGGTTCCGGTGGCTTCTCGTCCGACCCGCCGGCCCAGTCCGCGCCGAGGCCGACGGCGAAGCGCTGCGCCTCGCTGTCGCCCGGCCGCGTGAAGGCGAATACCCGGCGACCTTGCGCCGTAGCCAGCTGCAGGAGCAGGTGCGCCGCGGCGCCGAAGCCGTAGAGACCGGCCACGCGCGCGTCTCCGGCAGCCTGCCAGGCGCGGTAGCCGATCAGTCCCGCGCACAGGAGCGGCGCGGCCTCGGCGTCGTCGTACATTGCGGGGATCGCGAAGCAGAAGTCGGCATTCGCGACGGCATATTCCGCGTAGCCGCCGTCCCGCGTGTAACCGGTGAACACCGCGCGGTCGCAGAGATTCTCGCGCCCCATGCGGCACCAGCGGCAAGCGCCGCAAGTCCCGCCGAGCCAGGGCACGCCGATGCGATCCCCCTCCCGGAACCGGGCATTCCGGCCCGCCGACACGACGCGGCCGACGATCTCGTGGCCCGGCGTGACGGGGCAGCGGATGCCAGGCAGCTCGCCGTCCACGAGATGCAGGTCGGTGCGGCACACGCCGCAGGCCAGGACGCGCAGCAGCAGCTCGCCAGGGCCGGGTTCCGGCACGGGCAGCTCGTCCGCCACGAGTGGCCGTCCCGGCGCGTGCAGGCGCATCGCCAACATGAGCCCATCTTAGCGTCAGCGGCCGCGGCGGGTCCCCGTGACGGGCATCTCCGCGGGCCGCTCCAGGTCGCGTTTGAGCCGCGCCAGCAGGGTGGCGGCGTTCGCGGCGTAGCGCCCGATCCAGCGGTCGTGGATCTCCTTGATCGGCATGACGTTCAGCACGTTCCAGCGCTGGCGGCCCTCGCTCCTTGGGACCACGAGTTCCGCGCGCTCCAGCACGCCCAGGTGCTGCATCACGGTGCATCGGTCGAGCCGCGGGAACGCCTCGCAGACCTCGCCGGTGGTGCGCGGCCCGCGGCGCAACAGGTCGAGGATCTCCCGGCGGGTGGCGTGGCCGAGCGCGCGGAACACGCGGTCCTGCTTGTCGAGCCGTCTAATCATGTTATATATTTATAACATACAGGCCAGCTGCGAGGAAGCCGCCATGGAGCAGAAGTTCGACGTCTACGCGAAGATCGCGCGGCCGGTCGCGGAGGTCTTCGATGCGGTGGTCAATCCCGGAAAGCTTTCGTCGTATTTCGCGACCGGCGGCGCGAGCGCGGCGCTCGCGGAGGGCACGACCGTGCTCTGGAAGTTCGGGGACCATCCGGGCGAATTCCCCGTGCGGGTGTCGAAGCTCGTGCCGGACGAGCGCATCGAGTTCAGCTGGGATGCGGAAGAGGGCGGCTATCAAACGCAGGTGGTCATGACGTTCGAGCCGGCGGCGGGCGGCGGCACGCTGCTGCGCATTGCCGAGAGCGGCTGGCGCGAGAACCCCGCCGGCCTGAAGAGCTCCTACCTCAACTGTTACGGCTGGACCCAGATGCTCTGCTGCCTCAAGGCCTGGACCGAGCACGGCATCAACCTGCGCCGCGGATTCTTCTAGCCGGATCAGGCACTTCTGCGCCTCTGCGGGGGCTGTCGATTCCGGCGCCCGCCATCCGACTATTGGGTGAAATGAATCCCGCGTATATGGTCGCAGCCGTGGTCGCTGCGAGGCGCCTGGACCCGGTCCCGAAGCAGGAGGTGGCCGTGCAGTACCTTTGCCTGATCTACAGCGAGGAGAGCCAGTGGCCGAAGCTGCCGAGGCCGGAGTACGAGCGCGTGTACGGCGAGTACCTCGCTTACACGGACGACGTGCGCCGCAGCGGCCACCTGCGGGGTGGCCATCCGCTGGAGCCGACATCGGCCGCGACGACGGTTCGCGTGCGCAACGGCCGGATCTCGACGACCGACGGCCCGTTCGCGGAAACCAAGGAACAGCTCGGCGGCTACTACCTGCTGGAGGCGAAGGACCTCAACGAGGCCATCCAGCTCGCGGCCAGGATCCCGGGCGCCAGGTACGGCTGCATCGAAGTTCGGCCGGTCATGGAGATGAAGCAATGCGATACATGATCACCGTCAAGGCGACGAAGGACTCCGCGGCGGGCGACGCGATCGAGCGATTCCGGCAGTTGGCCATCGGCGATGGGGAGCGCAAGTCATGAAGTTCGTCTGCCTCGGCTACCTCGATGAAGCCGCCTGGGGCACGCTGGGAGCGTCCACACAGCAGGACATGATCGATGCCTGCACCGCCTACGACGTCGAACTGCGCCGCGACGGGCATTTTGCCTCCGGTTTTGCGCTGCAAGGCGCCGCCACCGCGACCACCGTGCGCTGGAAAGACGGCAGGCCGGCGGCGACCGACGGGCCGTTTGCGGAAACCAAGGAACTGCTGGGCGGCATCCTGGTCCTCGAAGCGAAGGACAGGGACGAGGCGGTCCGGCTGATCATGCGCCACCCCGGCGTCCGCATGGGCGGTTTCGAAGTGCGGCCGGCGGACGAGGCGTTCATGGCGCAACACCCCGTGCTGAAGGAAATGTAAGGAGCCGAAAGATGCATTACGTGGATGGATTCGTGTTGCCGGTGCCGCGCAGGAAGCTGGCGGCGTATCGCCGCATGGCGAAGTACGCCGGCAGGATCTGGATGGAATACGGCGCCCTGCGCTACGTCGAATGCGTCGCCGACGACGTCAAGCCGGGCAAGTGGACTTCCTTCCCGCAGAGCGTGAAGCTCAGGAAGGGAGAGGTCGTCGTGTTTTCCTACATCGTTTACAAGTCGCGCCAGCAGCGCGACCGCATCATGAAGAAGATCATGGTCGAGCCGCGGTTCAAGAAGTACATGGATCCGAAGAACATGCCGTTCGACGGCAAGCGCATGTTCTGGGGCGGCTTCAAGGCGATCGTGGAGTACTGATGCAGTTCATGCTGATGTGCTGCATCGAGGAGCGGCGCTGGTTCGCGCTGCCGGACGCCGAGCGCGATGCGGTGATGCAGGACTACTCCGCCTGGATCGCCGGCCTGCAGCAGTCCGGCCAGCACCGCGCCACGGAAAAGCTCGCCGGGAGCCCGGCCGCGAAGACGCTGCGGCTGCGCGACGGCAAGCCGGTCGTGACCGACGGGCCCTACGCCGAGACGAAGGAGCAGTTCGGCGGCTTCCACATCGTGGAGTGCCGCGACGCCGACGAGGCGCTCGCGATCGCCGCGCGCATCCCGACGCTGCGCGTCGGCGGCACCATCGAGGTACGCCCGGTGGAGCCGCGCAGCTGAGTGACGGCGATCCCGGGCAGGCCGCGCGGGCGCAGGTCGAGGCCGTCTACCGCGCCGAATCGCGCCGCGTGCTCGCGACGCTGATCCGCCTGCTGCGGGACTTCGACCTCGCGGAGGAGGCGCTTTCCGAGGCATTCGCGGCCGCGCTCGAGCAGTGGCCGCGCGACGGCGTTCCCGCGAACGCGCGCGCCTGGCTCGTGTCCGCGGGCCGGTTCAAGGCGATCGACGTCATGCGCCGCCGCGCGCGCTTCGACACGGGCCTCGCCGGGCTCGCGGACGAGCTGGAAGCGCAGGGCGCCGACCCGGCCGAGGCCGCGGGCGAAGCGCTGCCGGACGACCGCCTGCGGCTGATATTCACGTGCTGTCACCCGGCGCTGGCACCGGACGCGCAGGTCGCGATGACGCTGCGCGAGGTCTACGGCCTCACCACCGAGGAGATCGCGAGCGCCTTCCTGGTGCCGCCGTCCACGCTCGCGCAGCGCATCGTCCGCGCGAAGTCGAAGATCCGCGACGCGCGCATCCCCTACCAGGTGCCGGAGCCCGCGGAACTGCCGGAGCGCCTGGACGCCGTGCTGCGCGTCGTCTACCTCGTGTTCAACGAGGGTTATGCGGCGACCCGTGGCGATGCGCTCACCCGCGCCGACCTGACCGGCGAGGCGATTCGCCTGGGGCGGCTGCTCGAGGAACTGCTGCCCGAACCGGAGGTGCAGGGCCTGCTGGCCATGATGCTGCTGCAGGATTCCCGCCGCCGCGCGCGCGCAACAGCGGCGGGCGAGCTGGTGCTGCTCGAGGACCAGGACCGCTCGCTCTGGGACCGCGCGCAGATCGGCGAGGGTCTCGCGCTGATCCGCCGCGCCCTGGCGTCGCGCCGCCTGGGCCCGTACCTGCTGCAGGCCGCGATCGCCGCCGTGCACGCGGAGTCCCCCGAGGCGGGCGTGACCGACTGGGCGCGGATCGTCGCGCTCTACGACCTGCTGCTGGCGACCGGCCCGTCTCCGGTCGTCGAGCTGAACCGCGCGGCGGCGGTCGCGATGCGCGACGGGCCCGCGGCGGGACTCGCGCTGATCGACGGCATCCTGGCCCGCGGCGAGCTTGCGGACTACCAGCCGGCGCACGCGGCCCGTGCGGAGCTGTGCCGGCGGCTCGGCCGCACGGCGGACGCGCGCCGGTCGTACCAGCGCGCGCTCGCGCTCTCGCGGCAGGAGTCGCTGCGGCGTCACCTGGAACAGCGCCTGAGTGAATTGCCGTGAAGCGCGCGGGTAAGATGTGCGCATGCCTGCCGTCATCTCGATCACCGGCCTGACCAAGACCTACGCGGGCGGCCGTCGCGCACTCGACGACGTCTCGCTCGACATCGAGCACGGCGAGATCTTCGCGCTGCTCGGGCCGAACGGCGCCGGCAAGACCACCCTGATCAACATCGTCTGCGGCATCGTGAATGCGACCGCGGGCAGGGTGGCCGTGGACGGGTACGACATCGTGCGCGAGTTCCGCGCCGCGCGCGCCAGGATCGGGCTGGTGCCGCAGGAACTCATGACCGAGGCTTTCGAGACGGTGCGTGCGGCGGCGCGCTTCAGCCGGGGGCTGTTCGGCCGCCCTCCCGACGATGCGCACGTCGAGCGCGTGCTGCGCGACCTGTCGCTCTGGGACCGGCGCAATGACATCATGATGACCTTGTCGGGCGGCATGAAGCGGCGCGTGATGATCGCGAAGGCGTTGTCGCACGAGCCGCGCGTCCTGTTCCTGGACGAGCCGACCGCCGGCGTGGACGTCGAGCTGCGCCGCGACATGTGGGCGCTGGTGCGGCGGCTGCGCGATTCCGGCGTCACCATCATCCTGACCACGCACTACATCGACGAGGCCGAGGAGATGGCCGATCGCATCGGCGTGATCAACCACGGGCGCCTGATCGTGGTGGAGGAGAAGCTGCGGCTCATGCAGAAGCTCGGCAAGCGGCAGCTCACGCTGACGCTGCAGGACGCGCTCCCGGCACTGCCGCCGGAACTCGCGGACTGGCCGCTGGCGCTCAAGGCGAACGGCCACGAGCTCGAGCTGACCTTCGACGCGGCGCTGGAGCAGACCGGCATCCCCGCGCTGTTGCGCAGGCTCGAGCAGCTGGGAATCAGCTACCGCGACCTCAACACGCGTGAGAGCTCGCTCGAGGAGATCTTCGTGAGCCTGGTCAGCGAGCGCGGGCAGGGGCGGGCGTGAACGGCACGGCGTTCAACCGGCACGGCGTGTGGGCGATCTACCGCTTCGAGATGGCGCGCTTCCTGCGCACGCTGCTGCAGAGCGTGCTGACGCCCGTGATCACGACCGCGCTTTTCGTCGTGGTGTTCGGCGCGGCGATCGGCTCGCGCATGGCCGAGGTGGATGGCGTCAGCTACGGCGCCTTCATCGTGCCGGGACTGATCATGCTTTCGCTCTTCACCGAGAGCATCTCGAACGCCTCGTTCGGCATCCACTTCCCGAAGTTCACCGGCACGATCTACGAGGTGCTGTCGGCGCCGGTGTCGGCGTTCGAGATCGTGACAGGATACGTCGGCGCGGCCGCGACCAAGTCGGTGCTGCTCGGGCTCGTGATCCTGGCGACTGCGTCCTTCTTCGTGCCGGTCACGATCCTGCACCCGCTATGGATGGTCGCCTTCATGGCGCTGACGGCGGTCACCTTCAGCCTGTTCGGCTTCATCGTCGGCATCTGGGCGAAGAACTGGGAACAGATGCAGCTGATCCCGATGCTGATCGTGACGCCGCTGACCTTCCTGGGCGGCGCATTCTACTCGATCGACATGCTGCCGCCGGCCTGGCGCACGCTGACGCTGTTCAATCCGGTGGTCTACCTGATCAGCGGGTTCCGCTGGAGCTTCTACGGCAAGTCGGACGTGGACGTGGCGCTGAGCCTGGCGATGACGCTCGCATTCCTGCTGCTGTGCCTGGCCGCGGTCGCCTGGATCTTCCGGACCGGCTGGCGCCTCAAGCACTAGCCGTGTCGAACTGGTCGAGTCCCTCGGCCAGGTAATCGGCGGCCAGCGGCGTGCCGATCAGGTACTCGGCGGTGCGGCCGTTCCACTGGCCGCGCGCCTCGGCGACCGCCTCGTCCCACTCGTCCAGCGAATAGTCCCCGCGGCCGACCCACATGAGCGCCACCAGCAGCGCCTGCTGGTCGGGTTCAAGGGCGTCGACCGTGCTCGTCAGCTCCTCGATCACGGGGTCCCCCGCATGGTCGGCCAGCACCTGGTTGGCCCATTCCTCGGTGGGGCTCAGCGGATCCTCCGGGAAGGTCACCTCTTCCTTGGCCTGGAACTGGCGCGCCTTGTCGATGACGATCTGGACGATGTCGCGGTTCAGTTCGAGCTCGGTCATGGCCCCGATGATACGCGCGTGCCGTGGCCGCGGGCGGTAGCGGTTTTCCACAGTACCCCGGTCTGCACCGGAGGAGTATCCACGGGGTGCCAGGCGAAGGAATCCGCAGGAGAAGCCCATGACCCACATCTTGCAGCGCGAAGTTCCGCGCAGGTATGCGCATCCGGTGGCCTGGTTGACGGTGGCGCTGGTGGCAGCCGCCATCGCGGCGCTGGCCGGGTGCGCGACGGTCGGCCCGAGGATCCGTGTGGACCATGACCGTGCCGCCGACTTCAACGCGTACCAGACCTACGGCTATCCGGCCGAACTGGGCACCGACCGCGGCGGCTACTCGACGTTGATCACCAGCTACTTCAGGCAGGCGGTCGACCGCGAGATGCGCCTGCGCGGCTACCAGTTCGCTGACGTCAATCCGGACCTGCTGGTCAATTTCTTCGCCCGCGCGCGCGACGTCACCGACGTGCGATCGGTGCCGGGCGCCTGGGCCGGCTACGGCTACTACGGTTACCGCTACGGCCTGTACGGCGCCTGGCCGCTCTATGCCAGCGACGTCTCGACCGTGCACTACAAGGTCGGTACGGCCAACATCGACATCGTCGATGCCGGGCGCAGGCAGCTGATCTGGGAAGGCGTCGCCGAAGGCAAGCTGACGCAGCAGGCGATGGAGGACCCGCAGACCGCCATCTCCGGAGTGGTCACGGAACTCTTCCGGCGCTATCCCGGGCGCGCGCGCGCCAGCGTGCCGGGCGAGGGCGGGCCCCAATAGCCCGGCTCAGTCGTTGCTTCCGCCTGGAATCGCGTGCATTCGATTGTCGCCGCGCGCGGGCCCGC
>DASTOQ010000100.1:0-15084 GCA_035720205.1 Steroidobacteraceae bacterium
CCGGTCGAAGCGCGCCGCGATCTTCCCGGGCAGCTCGGGCCGCTTCAAGTACAGGTACCAGGCGGTGGCGATGCCGGCGAGCGCCAGCCACAGCGCCGGCGAGGCCGCGGCATGCCGGATGAAGGCGGCCGGGCCGTGCCACTCCTCCCCGAGCAGCACGAGCGGACCGTCCGGCGCCTGTGCGATGGAGCCGTCGAAGTAGCCGCCGAACAGGACCGGCCCGGCGGTCAGCCAGCCGATCGCGACCGACGGGATCGCAAGCGCGATGAGCGGCAGCGTGACGACCCACGGACTCTCGTGCAGGTGCTCGCGCGTGTGCTCGTCCATGCGTTCGCGGCCATGAAAGGTCATGAACAGCAGGCGGAAGCTGTACAGCGCGGTGACGAACACGCCGATCAGCAGGCACCAGTAGGCGTAGCCCGCGCCCTCGCGCCCGGACAGGTGCACCGCCTCGATGATCGCGTCCTTGGAGAAGAAGCCCGAGAGCCCCGGGAAGCCGATCAGCGCGAGCGAGCCGATCAGGCAGGTCCAGTAGGTGATGGGCATGTACCTGCGCAGGCCGCCCATGCGCCGCATGTCCTGCTCATGGTGCATGCCGATGATCACCGAGCCCGCGGCCAGGAACAGCAGCGCCTTGAAAAAGGCGTGCGTCATCAGGTGGAAGATGCCCGCGCCATAGGCCCCTGCCCCCAGCGCCGCCGTCATGTAGCCGAGCTGCGACAGCGTCGAGTACGCGACCACGCGCTTGATGTCGTTGTTGACGAGGCCGAGCAGGCCCATGAAGAGCGCGGTCGTCGCGCCGATCACGATCACGAAATGCAGCGCATCGGGCGACATCTCGAACAGCGGCGACATGCGCGCGACCATGAAGATGCCGGCGGTCACCATGGTGGCCGCGTGGATCAGCGCCGAGATCGGGGTCGGACCCTCCATCGAGTCGGGCAGCCACACGTGCAGCGGCACCTGCGCCGACTTGCCCATCGCGCCGAGGAACAGCGCCACGCAGATGACCGTGATCACCTTGGAGGGCTCGCCCGGCGTCAGGTACAGGTCGTGGCCGATCGCGTTCGGGATGCGCGCGAACACCTCGGCGTAGTCGAGGCTGCCCATGTAGGCGACGATGACCGCGATGCCGACGATGAAGCCGAAGTCGCCGATGCGGTTGACGACGAAGGCCTTCAGGTTCGCGAATATCGCCGTCGGGCGCTTGTACCAGAACCCGATCAGCAGGTAGGAGACGAGCCCGACCGCTTCCCAGCCGAAGAACAGCTGCAGGAAGTTGTTGGACATCACCAGCATCAGCATCGAGAACGTGAACAGCGAGATGTACGCGAAGAAGCGCTGGTAGCCCGGATCGTCCTTCATGTAACCGATCGTGTAGACGTGCACCGCGAGCGAGACGAAGGTGACGACCGTCATCATCAGGGCGGACAGTTTGTCAATCAGGAAGCCGACCTCCATGTGCAGGCCGTCGCTGACGCCCCAGGTGTAGACGCCCTCGTTGTAGACGGGAGCGCCGTCCAGCATCAGGTCCAGGATCCAGGCGGAGCCCGCGAACGAAACCGCGACGCCCAGCGTGCACAGCCAGTGCGCGCCGGCGCGGCCGATGAAGCGCCCGCCGAGCCCGGCGACGATGGCCGCCGCGAGCGGCGCGAGCACGATCAGCAGGCACAGGTCCCCGAATGCCACGGTCAACCCTTCATGGCGTCGAGTTCCTCGACGTTGATGCTGCGCCGCTGCCGGAACAGCACGACCAGGATCGCGAGCCCGATCGCCGCCTCGGCGGCCGCGACCGTCAGGATGAAGAACACGAACACCTGCCCGTCGAGGATGCCGAGGAAGCGCGAGAAGGCGACGAAGTTGAAGTTCACCGCCAGCAGCATCAGCTCGATGCACATCAGCAGCAGGATCACGTTCCTGCGGTTGATGAAGATGCCGGCGACGGCGATCGCGAACAGCACGCCCGCCAGCAGCAGGTAATGCGTCAGGCCGATCATGGCTCGCGCTCCACCGGCATCTTCACGATGCGCACGCGGTCCTGCGGGCGCGTCGCGACCTGGCGCGCGACGTCCTGCAGCTTGAGCCCGGGGCGCTGGCGCATGGTCAGCGCGATGGCGGCCACGATCGCGATCAGCAGCACCATGGCCGCGAGCTGGAACGGCCACACGTACTCGGTGTAGAGCACGGCGCCGATCGCGGCGGTGTTGCTGTAGCCCTCGGGCAGCGGCGCGGTCGCGCCCGGCAGGTCGAGCCCCAGGCGGCGCACCCACAGCACGTACCAGAGCTCGACCACCATGATCAGCGCGATCACGGCGCCCAGCGGGGCGTTCCTCGCGAAGCCCTCGCGCAGCTGCTCGATGTTGATGTCCAGCATCATCACGACGAACAGGAACAGCACCATGACCGCACCGACGTAGACCAGCACCAGCACGATCGCCAGGAACTCGGCCTCGATCAGCAGCCACAGCACCGCGGCGTTGAAGAAGCACAGCACCAGGAACAGCACCGAATGCACCGGGTTGCGCGCGAGGATCACGCCGAGCGCGGCGCCGGTGAGCACGGCGGAGAACGTCCAGAAGAGGATCTCGACCAGCATGAGCCCTACCGGTAGCGCGCGTCGGCCGCCTTGTCGGCCGCGATCATCGATTCGTACTTCTCGCCGACGGCGAGCAGCTTGTCCTTGGTCATGATGTTGTCGCCGCGCTTCTCCATGTGGTACTCGAGGATGCGGGTCTCGACGATGGCGTCCACCGGGCAGGCCTCCTCGCAGAAGCCGCAGTAGATGCACTTGAACAGGTCGATGTCGTAGCGCGTCGTGCGGCGCGTGCCGTCGGCGCCGACGTCCGACTCGATCGTGATCGCCTGCGCCGGGCAGACCGCCTCGCACAGCTTGCAGGCGATGCACCGCTCCTGCCCGTTCGGGTAGCGCCGCAACGCGTGCAGGCCGCGGAAGCGCGGCGACACCGGCGTCTTCTCCTCCGGGTAGTGCAGGGTGATCTTGCGCCGGAACAGGTTCCTGAGCGTCACCGAGAGCCCGACGAGGAGCTCCGACATGAACACCGTGCGGAAGACGGAACGCAGGTTCTTCATGGCCGCCTCATGCCGCCCACGGGCCGATGCCGAGCCACGCCAGCACGCCCTCGACCGCGATCCAGAGCAGCGTCACCGGGATCAGCACCTTCCAGCCGAGGCGCATGATCTGGTCGTAGCGATAGCGCGGGAAGGTCGCGCGCACCCACAGGAACACGAACAGGAAGAAACAGATCTTCAGGAACAGCCAGAAAAAGCTGCCCTGCGCGAGGAAAGAATCCTCCGCAAGGAAGCCCTGGAACGGCGACAGCCAGCCGCCGAAGAACAGCACCGACGTGAGCGTGGAGATCAGGATCATGTTCGCGTACTCGGGCAGCGCGAACAGCGTCGCGAACGCCGCGCCCGAGTACTCGACGTGGAAGCCCGCCACGATCTCCGATTCGCCCTCCGCGACGTCGAATGGCGCGCGGTTGGTCTCCGCGAGCCCGGAGATGAAGTACACGACGAACAGCGGGAACAGCCACAGCCAGTTCCAGCTGCCGAAGCCGCCCGCCTGCATGCGCACAATCTCGCCGAGGTTCAGGCTGCCGGCCGCCATCAGCACGCCGACCAGCGCGAAGCCCATGGCGATCTCGTAGGCGACCATCTGCGCCGCCGAGCGCATCGCGCCGAGGAAGGCGTACTTGGAATTGCTGGCCCAGCCGGCCAGGATGATGCCGTAGATGCCGAGCGACGTCAGCGACAGCACGTAGAGCAGGCCGGCATCCACGTCCGCCAGCACGAACTCGGGCGAGAACGGGATCACCGCCCAGGTCGCGAGCGCCGGCACCAGCACGATCAGCGGCGCCAGCAGGAACAGGAACCGCGACGACTTCGCCGGGACGATGATTTCCTTCAACAGCAGCTTGAATACGTCGGCGAACGGCTGCGCCCAGCCGCGAAACAGCCGCAGGCCGAAGAACGTCACGCGGTTCGGGCCGAGGCGCAGCTGCATCCAGCCGATGACCTTGCGCTCGGCGAGCGTCAGGATCGCCACCGCGATGATGACGGACATCATGACGATCACGATCTGGACCGTCACCTGCACGAAATACGGCAGGGCGACCCACAGGCCGACGAGCGACTGCCATTGTGCTGCGATCCACTGCACGAGCCGGCCCGCCCCTACCCGCCACCGGCGGCATGGCGCGCCGCCCGCGTCTGCTGCAGCGACGGCGCACGGCGCACGATCGCGTCCACGGCGTAGATCGGGACTTCCACCGTCGTCCCGCCCGGCTGCACGCCGTCCGCGGCGCCGGCGTCAACACGCCCGCCGTAGGCGATACCGTCCGCGGCGGCGCGAAGTTCCGCCAGCACCTCCGCGGAACTCTCCTGCGAGAAGCCTGCGAGGCCGAGCTGGTTGCCGAGCACGCGCAGGATCTTCCAGCCGGGACGCGCCTCGCCCACGGGCTGGGCACAGCCGCGGAATTCCTGCCAGCGGCCCTCGACGTTGACGTAGGTTCCCGAGGTCTCCGCGAAGGTGCCCATCGGCAGCAGCAGTTGCGCGAGCTTCATCACTTCCGGATCGGCGTAGGGGGTGATCGCGATGACCTTCGGGCAGGCGGCCAGCTTCCCGGCCGCGCCGGCCATCCCGATGTCGTGGGCGGGCTCGATGCCGCCCATCAGCACGCAAGCCGCCAGTCCTGCGCCCAGCATGCCGGCCAGGTCGAGGCCTGCCTGCGGATCCGGCTGCGCGCCCGGCAGGCGGTGCGGCAGCATGCCGGCGAGCGCGAGGCCCGCAGCATTGGCCCCGTCCGGCAGGTAGCCGAGCGTGCTGCCTGTCGCCGTGGCGAGGCGAGCCGCAGCGGCGCGCAGCGCCCCATAGCGGGAATGGCGCATGGCGACGCCGCCCAGCACGATTGCGGCACGGCCCGCGCTCAGCGAATCGCGGATCGCCTGCTGCGCGGGCGAGAGCCCGGTGCCTGCCGCGAGTGCAGCCAGCTGCGCCGGCAGCTCCGCAGCCGTCGCCACGATCCCGGCGTGCACCGGGAAGTGGCTCTGCTGCGCCGCGGTGGCGAGGAAACTGACCTGGCAGCCGGCGAGCGCAGCCTTGCGCACGCGGTGCGCGAAGATCGGCGACTCGCTGCGCACGTGGCAGCCGGCCAGCAGCAGGCCCGTGAGCGATTCCAGGTCGCGCAGCGCGAGGCCGAGGCCCGGGAACGGCGGATCCTGCCGCTGGCCGGAAAAATCCACCTGCCGCAGGCGCGAGTCCAGGTTGTGGCAGCCCAGCCCGCGCGCCAGGCGCTGCAGCAGGAAGCCCTCCTCCGCGGTCGAGCCCGGCGCCGCCAGGACGCCGACGCGCTCCGGCCCGGCGGTGCGCGCGGCATCCTGCAGCATGGCGGCCGCAGCGGCGAGCGCGGCCTCCCAGGACAGCTCGCGCCACTGCCCCTCCACACGCATCATCGGCGCGCGCAGGCGGTCGGGGGCGTAGATGCCCTCGTACGAGAAGCGGTCGCGGTCGGCGATCCAGGTCTCGTTGATCTCCTCGTTCTGGCGCGGCACGACGCGCAGCAGGCGGCCGCGCAGCACGTGGCCGTAGAGGTTGGTCCCCGCCGGGTCGTGCGGCGAGACGAGCGCGTGCTCGGTCATTTCCCAGGACCGCGCGCGGTGGCGGAAGGGCTTCGAGTTGAGCGCGCCCACCGGGCACAGGTCGATCACGTTGCCGGACAGCTCATGGTCCACGCTGCGCTCGATCCAAGTGCCGATTTCCATGTCCTCGCCGCGGCCGGTCGCGCCCAGCTCCTGGATCCCCGCGATCTCGGCAGTGAAGCGCACGCAGCGCGTGCAGTGGATGCAGCGGGTCATGTCGGTCGAGATCAGCGGCCCCAGGTTCTTGTCCTTGACCACGCGCTTGCGCTCGTCGAAGCGAGAGTTCGCGCTGCCGAAGCCGAGCGCGAGGTCCTGCAGCTCGCATTCGCCGCCCTGGTCGCAGATCGGGCAGTCGAGCGGGTGGTTGATCAGCAGGAACTCCATCGTCGCCTTCTGCGCCGCCTGCGCGCGCGGCGAGCGCGTGAAGACCTTCATGCCCTCGGTCACGGGCGTGGCGCAGGCCGGCATCGGCTTCGGCGCCTTCTCGATCTCGACCAGGCACATGCGGCAGTTGGCGGCGATCGACAGCTTCTCGTGGTAGCAGAAGCGCGGCACGTAGATGCCGGCGGCGTCCGTCGCCTGGATCACCATCTGCCCCTTCTTCGCCTTCAGGGGCCGGCCGTCCACCTCGATGTTGAGCAGGTCCTCGCTCATGCGACGGCCTGCGCCGGGGCGTCGACGATGCTGCGCCCCCGGTTCTGCACCATGTACTCGAACTCGTGGCGGAAGTGGCGCAGGAAGCTCTGCACCGGCCAGGCCGCGGCGTCGCCGAGCGCGCAGATCGTGTGGCCCTCGATCTGGTTGGCGACCTGCACCAGCAGGTCGAGGTCCGCCATGCGGCCCTCGCCCGCGAGGATCCGCCGCAGCATGCGCGTGAGCCAGCCGGTGCCTTCGCGGCAGGGCGTGCACTGGCCGCAGGACTCGGCCATGTAGAAGCGCGACAGGCGCTCGAGCACGCGCACCATGCAGGTGGTCTCGTCCATCACGATGACCGCCGCGGAGCCGACGGCCGATCCCGCCTTGCGCAGCGCGTCGAAGTCCATCGTGCAGTCCATGATGATCGACGCCGGCAGCACCGGCACCGAGGAGCCGCCCGGGATCACGGCCTTCAGCTGGCGCCCGCCGCGCACGCCGCCCGCGATCTCGAGAAGCTCCCTGAACGGGATGCCCATCGGCAGCTCGTAGTTGCCGGGCTTCGCCACGTGGCCGGAGACGGAGAAGATGTTGGTGCCGCCCGAGTTCGGCACGCCGAGTTCGGCGAACCACTTGGCGCCCTTGCGCATGATCGCGGGCACCGAGGCGAAGCTCTGCGTGTTGTTGATCGTCGTCGGCTTGCCGTAGAGGCCGTAGTTCGCCGGGAACGGCGGCTTGAAGCGCGGCTTGCCGGTCTTGCCCTCGAGCGATTCGAGCAGCGCCGTCTCCTCGCCGCAGATGTAGGCGCCGGCGCCCGCGACCGCGTGCAAGTCGAAGTCCACGCCCGAGCCCAGGATGTCCCTGCCGAGCAGGCCGGCGGCATAGGCCTCGGCGACGGCCGCCTCGAAACGCGGGAAGGGCTCGGCCAGGAACTCGCCGCGGATGTAGTTGTAGCCGACGGTCGCGCCCATCGCATAGCCGCCGATCGCCATCCCCTCGATCACCGAATGCGGGTTGTAGCGCAGGATGTCGCGGTCGTGGCAGGTGCCGGGCTCGCTCTCGTCCGAGTTGCAGACCACGTACTTCTGGCCCGGGGCGTTCCTCGGCATGAAGCTCCACTTCACGCCGGTCGGGAAGCCGGCGCCGCCGCGGCCCTTCAGCCCGGAGGCCTTGACCTCCTCGATGATCGCCTCGCGCGGCGTCTTCTCGCGCAGGATCTTCTCCCAGGCCTGGTATCCGCCGAACTTGCGGTACACCGCGAGCGTCCAGCTCTGCGGATGCGAGAGCGGCTCGAACACGACCTGGTTCATGGGGCGCGCCATGCTCACTTCACCGAATCCAGGACCCTGATCGCCGATTCCGGCGTCAGGTTCTCGTGGTACACGTGGTCCACCATCATCATCGGCGCGTTGTTGCAGGCGGCGAGGCACTCCTCCTCGCGCTTCAGGTAGAACTTGCCGTCCGGCGTGCTCTGGCCGGTCTTGATGCCGAGGTGCCTCTCGACGGCCTCGACGATGCGCTCCGCGCCGCACAGCATGCAGCTGATGTTGGTGCAGACCGAGACGTGCACGCGCCCGGCCGGCCTGGTCTCGAACATCGAGTAGAAGCTCGCGACCTCGTACACCTGGATCGGCGGCAAGCCGAGGTAGGCGGCGACCGAGTCCATGAGCTCGGTGCTGAGCCAGCCGTGGTTCTGGTGCTGGGCGGCCCTGAGCGCCGCGAGCACGGCCGAGCGGCCACGGTCCGGCGGGAACTTCTCCAGCCAGCGGTCGATCTCGCGGCGCGTCTCCTCCGTCAGCACGCCGGCGGTCTCCGCGGCGCTCACCGGTCGATCTCCCCGAACACGATGTCCATGGTGCCGATCACGGCGACCACGTCCGCCAGCATGTGGCCGCGGACCAGCTCGTCCATGGCCGACAGGTGCGCGAAGCCCGGCGCCCGGCACTTGACGCGGTAGGGCTTGTTGGCGCCGTCCGACACCAGCCACACGCCGAACTCCCCCTTGGGCGCCTCGACCGCGGCATAGGTCTCGCCCTCGGGCACGCAGTAGCCTTCGGTGAACAGCTTGAAGTGATGGATCAGCGATTCCATGTCGTCCTTCATCTCGCTGCGCTTCGGCGGCGTCACCTTGTGGTCGTCCAGCATCACCGGGCCGGGGTTGGCGGCCAGCCAGTCCACGCACTGGCGGACGATGCGGTTCGCCTGCCGCAGCTCCTCGACGCGGCACAGGTAGCGGTCGTAGCAATCGCCATTGACGCCCACCGGCACGTCGAATTCGACGCGGTCATAGGCGGCGTAGGGCTGCTTGCGGCGCAGGTCCCATTCGACGCCCGAGCCGCGCAGCATCGGCCCGGTGCAGCCGAGCTGCAGCGCCCGCTCGGGCGACAGCACGCCGATGTTGACGGTGCGCTGCTTCCAGATGCGGTTTTCCGTCAGGAGCGTCTCGTACTCGTCCACGCAGGCCGGGAAGCGCCCGGTGAAGTCGCGGATGAAGTCGAGCATGGTGCCCGAGCGCGCCTCGTTCCTGCGCTTCGCGTCCCGCTCGCTGCGCCAGCGCGACGGCTGGTAGCGCGGCATCGAGTCCGGCAGGTCGCGGTACACGCCGCCCGGGCGGTAGTAGGTCGCGTGCATGCGCGTGCCCGAGACCGCCTCGTAGCAGTCCATCAGGTCCTCGCGCTCGCGGAAGGCGTACAGGAACACGGTCATCGCGCCGATGTCGAGGCCGTGCGATCCGATCCACAGCAGGTGGTTCAGGATGCGCGTGATCTCGTCGAACATGGTGCGGATGTAGAGCGCGCGCAGCGGCGGCGTGATGCCGAGCAGACGCTCGATCGCGCGCACGTAGGCGTGCTCGTTGCACATCATGGACATGTAGTCGAGCCGGTCCATGTAGCCGATCGAATGGTTGAAGGGCTTCGATTCGGCGAGCTTCTCGGTGGCGCGGTGCAGCAACCCGATGTGCGGGTCGGCCTTCTGGATCACCTCGCCGTCCATCTCGAGCACCAGGCGCAGCACGCCGTGTGCGGCCGGGTGCTGCGGGCCGAAATTCAGCGTGAAGTTCTGGATCTCAGCCATCGGCTGCACCGGGCCCGCCGGCCTTGCGGATCACCTTCGGCACGATGGTGCGCGGTTCGATGCTGACCGGCTCGTACACGACGCGGCCCTTGGACGGGTCGTAGCGCACCTCGACCCGGCCGGTGAGCGGGAAGTCCTTGCGGAACGGGTGGCCGATGAAGCCGTAGTCGGTCAGGATCCGCCGCAGGTCCGGGTGGCCGCGGAACAGGATGCCGAACAGGTCGAAGGCCTCTCGCTCGTACCAGTTCGCCGAGGCCCACACGCCGGCGACCGAATCCACGATCGGCGGCTCGCCGGGCGCGAGCCGGCAGCGCACCCGCAGCCTCGTGTTCCGCGCCACCGACAGCAGGTGGTAGGCGACGGCGAACCGCGGGCCGCCGTCGCCGCCGCGCTCGTCGCCGCGCTCGACGCCGCGGCTGAATCCGGTCGAAGTCGCAGACTCGGTCGCCCATTCCGAGCGCCCGAAGTCGAGATAATCGATTCCGGACAGGTCGATCAGCTCCTCGAACGCGAGGTCGGGCGCGTCGCGCAGCGCCGTGCAGGCCTCGAGCAGGTGCTCCGGCGAGATCTCGATCGCGATCTCGTCCGGCAGCGACGGCACGCGCCGCGCACGCACGCCAAAGCGGGACTGGATTGCGGCAGCGGTGGCCTCGACGCGGCTCATGCCGTCCCGCGCGCGATCGTGCTGGTGCGGCGGATCTTGTCCTGCAGCTGGAGGATCCCGAATATGAGCGCCTCGGCCGTCGGCGGGCAGCCCGGCACGTAGACGTCCACCGGGACGATGCGGTCGCAGCCGCGCACGACCGAGTAGGAATAGTGGTAGTAGCCGCCACCGTTGGCGCAGGAGCCCATGGAGATGACCCAGCGCGGCTCCGCCATCTGGTCGTAGACCTTGCGCAGCGCCGGCGCCATCTTGTTGACCAGGGTGCCGGCCACGATCATCACGTCGGACTGGCGCGGACTGCCACGGAACACCACGCCGAAACGGTCGAGGTCGTAGCGCGAGGCGCCGGCGTGCATCATCTCGACCGCGCAGCAGGCGAGTCCGAAGGTCATCGGCCACATCGAGCCGGTGCGCGCCCAGTTCATGACGGCGTCCACGCTCGTCGTGATGAACCCGCGGCCCTGGAATACGGGCGCTTCGGCGGTCAGTCCCATTCCAGCGCTCCCTTCTTCCACTCGTAGACGAACGCGATCACCAGCACGCCCAGGAACACCGCCATCGACAGCAGGCCGAAGCCGCCGATTTCGCCGAGCGAGACGGCCCACGGAAACAGGAAGGCGATCTCGAGGTCGAAAATGATGAACAGGATGGCGACCAGGTAGTAGCGCACGTCGAACTTCATGCGCGTGTCCTCGAAGGCCTCGAAGCCGCACTCATACGGCGAGGCCTTCTCGGCATCCGGCCGGCGCGGACCGAGCACCCATCCGAGCACCATGAGCACGACGCCGAAGCCGCCGGCGACGGCCAGGAAGATCAGGACGGGCAGGTAACTCTCTAGCAATGTCGCGACCGTCGCGGACTGCGGGAGGAGCCGCGCAAACCGGGCGCATTGTAACCGTCCGCAGGGGTCCCGTGGGACCCCCGGGTTACTACCTACTCGATCGAAGTGGTGCCGACGGTGGGACTCGAACCCACACAGGTTTCCCCACTAACCCCTCAAGCTAGCGCGTCTACCAATTCCGCCACGTCGGCAAGCAAGAACTCTGCGCCGCGATCACTCTCCCGCGGGAGCGGGAGTCTCGGCCGGCGGCGGCGCGGCCGTGGAATCCGGCAGCGCGGGCACTGCGTCGGCGTCCACGGCTGGCGCGGGCGCGGGTGCCGCCGTTTCCACGATGCTGGCGGGCGCCGCGGCCTGCGGCCGCGTCGCGAACCAGGCGAGCGACATGCTGGTCATGAAGAAAAGCGTCGCCAGCACGGCCGTCAGCTTGGAAAAAAAGGTCGCCGAGCCGCGCGCGCCGAACACGGTGCCGGAGGCGCCGGCACCGAAGCCCGCGCCCGCGTCCGCGCCCTTGCCGCGCTGAATCAGGACCAGCCCGATGATCGCGGCGCAAAGCATCGCGTGAACGCCATAGATCAGATTCTGGAGCATGCTTTCTTCACCCGTCCGGCCCGCCGGTTCGGCCCTCGGCCGCCCGGCAGATCGCCACGAACTCCTCCGCCTGCAACGACGCGCCGCCGATCAGGCCCCCGTCCACATCGGGCATCGCGAACAGTTCAAGGGCGTTGCCCGCCTTGACGCTGCCCCCGTAAAGCACCCGCAGGGAAGCCGCAATTCTACCATCCTTTTCCGCGATCCTGCCGCGGACGAGGCCGTGCACCTCCTGGGCCTGCGCCGGGGTGGCGGTGCGGCCCGTGCCGATCGCCCAGACCGGCTCGTACGCGACGACCGCCGTCGCGAAGGCGCCGGCCCCTGCGGCTGCCAGCACGGCGTCGAGCTGGCGCAGCACCACCCGGTCCGTCGCGCCTGCGTCCCGTTCGGCAAGCGTCTCGCCGACGCAGAGGATCGGCACCAGCCCGTGCCGCTGGGCGGCCTGGAATTTGCGCGCGACCAGCGCGTCGTCCTCGCCGTACATCGCGCGGCGCTCGGAGTGGCCGACGATGACGTGGCGGCAGCCGATATCCGCGAGCATGGAGGCGGCGACCTCGCCGGTGTGCGCTCCGGGTTCCTCGGCGCAGACATCCTGGGCGCCCAAAGCGACGTTGCTGCCGGCGAGCTGACGGCCGGCGTCCGCGAGGTGCACGAAGGGCGGGCAGACGACGACCTCGGCCGTTCCGGTGCCCGCCCCGCGGGCGATCAACGCGCCGACGAGGCGTTGCGCCTCGGCACGGTTGCCGTGCATTTTCCAGTTTCCGGCGACCAGCGGCCGGCGCAGCTTTGGATTCACGGGGCCGCCGCGGCCGCCGTCACGGCCTGCGCCAGCGCCGACGCATGGCGCTCGACCGCCTGCTCGTCCTCGCCTTCGACCATCACGCGGATCACCGGCTCGGTGCCCGAGGCGCGCAGCACCACGCGGCCACGCGCGCCGAGCGACTGCTCGACCGCCGCGACTGCGGCGGCGACCCCGGCATGGGCAGCGGCATTGAACGGCCGGCTGACGCGCACGTTGACGAGCTTCTGCGGGAAGTGGCGCATGCCCGCAGCCAGTTCCGCGAGGGTCCGGCCGGTCGATTTCATGACCGCCAGCGCCTGCAGCGCCGCGATCAGCCCGTCGCCGGTCGTCGTCTTTTCCAGGCACAGCAGGTGGCCCGAGGTCTCGCCGCCCAGCACGCCATTGTGCGTGCGCAGTAGCTGCAGCACGTGGCGGTCGCCGACCGGCGCGCGCAGGAACGGCACGCCGAGTTCCGCGAGCGCCAGTTGCAGCCCGAGGTTGCTCATCACGGTGCCGACGACGGGGCCGCGGAGTTCGCCGGACGCCAGGCGCGCCTTGGCGAGCAGGTACAGCAGCTGGTCGCCGTCGACGCTCTGGCCCCGGTGATCCACCATCACGACCCGGTCGCCGTCGCCGTCCAGGGCGATGCCGGCGTCGGCGCGCACTCCGGCCACGGTCAGCTTGAGCAGCGCGGTGTCGGTCGAGCCGCAGCCATCGTTGATG
Organism: Steroidobacteraceae bacterium; assembly: GCA_035720205.1. Taxonomy (GTDB): domain Bacteria; phylum Pseudomonadota; class Gammaproteobacteria; order Steroidobacterales; family Steroidobacteraceae; genus SCUD01. The sequence continues at coordinate 12,964 of DASTOQ010000100.1, forward strand.
TTGCGCCCGTTCGGGGAGCAGCCGATCGGGACGATGTCGGCGCCCAGGTCGGCAAGCACGCGCGGCGCCACCTTGTAGGCGGCGCCGTTCGCGCAGTCGATCACCAGTTTCATGCCGTCGAGGCGCATGCCGGCGGGCAGCGTCGCCGCGCAGAATTCCTGGTACAGCACGCGCTCGCGGTCGACGCGTATTGCCCGGCCGAGCGCCGCCGACTCGAGCGTCTGCGACGGCTCGTCGAGGCGTGCCTCGATCGCTTCCTCGAGTGGGTCCGCCAGCTTGCCGCCGGCCCGGTCGAAGAACTTGATGCCGTTATCGTCGAAGCGGTTGTGCGAGGCGCTGATGACCGCGCCGAAGTCGCAGCCCAGGCGCTGCACCAGGAAGGCGATCCCGGGCGTCGGCAGCGGGCCGGCGAGCAGCACGTCCACCCCGGCGGCGACGAATCCCGCCTCGAGCGCGGACTCGAACATGTAGCCCGACAGGCGCGTGTCCTTGCCGACCAGCACCTTGCCGCCGTCCGGCGCGAGCACGCGCGCTGCCGCGCCCGCGAGCCGTAACGCGAACTCGGCCGTCATCGGGTGCGTCCCGACGCGCCCGCGCACGCCGTCCGTGCCGAAATACCGCCTGTTCATGATCCCCCGTCTCCCATCCGCACCGCCGCGGCCACGACCCGCAGCGCGTCCACCGTCGGGCCCACGTCGTGCGCGCGCACGATGCGCGCGCCATTGATCGCCGCGAGCACTGCCAGCGCCAGGCTGCCGGCCAGCCGGTCACCGGTCGCGCGGCCGGTCAGCTGCCCGATCATGCTCTTGCGCGACAGGCCGGCCAGCACCGGGGCGCCGTCCGCGGCGATCTCCGCCAGGCCACGCAGCAGCTCGAGATTATGCGCGAGCGTCTTGCCGAAGCCGAATCCGGGATCCACGACGATGCGCTCGCGGCCGATGCCCGCCGCGCGGCAGCGCGCGACGCGCTCCCGCAGGAAGGCGCGCACCTCGCCGACCACGTCGCCGTAGCGGGGCGCCTGCTGCATGGTGCGCGGCTCGCCCTGCATGTGCATCAGGCAGACCGCGGCGTCCGACGCCGCAACCGCCTCGATCGCGCCCGCGGCCGAGAGGGCCGCGACGTCGTTGACCATCGCGGCACCCGCGGCGAGCGCCGCGCGCATCACCTCGGGCTTGCTGGTGTCCACCGCGACCGGCACGGCCAGGTCGGCGGCGAGACGCTCGATGACCGGGATCACGCGGCGCAGTTCCTGTTCCGCCGTCACGGGCCCAGCACCCGGCCGCGTGGACTCGCCGCCGACGTCGATCAGGGCCGCGCCTTCCTCGACCATCCGCCGCGCGTGCTCGAGCGCCCGCGGCAACTCGAGATAGCAGCCGCCGTCGGAGAAAGAATCCGGGGTGACGTTCAGGACTCCCATCACCACGGGCGCCGAGAGATCGAGGCGGAAGCGGGCGCAATGCAGGGCGGAACGCGGCGATCCGCAGTCCTGGGCAGCCGTCGCGCGCTTCGCGCCCACGCGCCTCATGCCACCGGCGCAGCGTTGCCCTAGGTCTGGCTGGCCGGCGGGCCGATGACGGGCTCCGGAGGCGGCCCGCCCGGCGCCACGCTGTGCGTGCCCGGTTCGTCCCAGTCGGCCGGCGGCCGCGGCTGGCGCCCGGCCATGATGTCCTTGATCTGCCCCTCGTCGATGGTCTCGTACTTGATGAGCGCCGCGGCCATCGAGTCGAGCTTGTCGCGGTTGTCCACCAGGATCTTCCGCGCCAGCCCGTAGGAGTCGTCGATGACGCGGCGGATCTCCTCGTCGATCACGTGGGCGGTGACGTCGGAGACCTGCTTGTGCTGCGTGACGGAACGCCCGAGGAAGACCTCGCCCGCGTCCTCCATGTACGACAGCGGGCCGAGCCGCGCCGACAGGCCCCACTTGGTGACCATGTTGCGCGCCAGGTTGGTCGCGCGCTCGATGTCGTTCGAGGCACCGGTCGTCACGGCCTCCGGGCCGAAGCGCAGCTCCTCGGCGATGCGGCCGCCGAACAGGCTCGCGATCTGGTTCTCGAGGCGGCGCTTGCTGTAGCTGTAGCGGTCCTCCTCGGGCAGGAACATCGTGACGCCCAGCGCGCGCCC
>DASTOQ010000101.1:0-5262 GCA_035720205.1 Steroidobacteraceae bacterium
GATGAACGGGCCGATCGAGTGCCGGCTGCTGCGGCTGCGCATCGATCCCGCCGACTACGAGCGGCCGCGCGAACCGGGCCGTCCGCCGCCGATCGATGCCGAAGCCGCGCGCGCCCGGCCCGGCGCGGCCATGTTCGGCAACCGCCTGCGCAAGAACCTCAAGGCGCTGTCGGCCTGGGCGCGCAAGGAGTCGGTGTCCTGCTACCGCCTGTATGACGCGGACATGCCGGAATATGCGTTCGCGATCGACCTGTACCAGTCGGATCCCCGGGGAACGGGCGGCCGCTGGCTGTACGTGCAGGAATACGCCCCGCCCGCGACCGTGGATCGCGCCAGGGCGCGCGCCCGGCGCGAGGAAGCGCTCGTCATGCTGCCGGAAGTCGCGGGCGTGCCGATGGAGGCGATCCACTGGCGCACGCGCCGTCCGCAGAAGGCCGGTGCCCAGTACGAGGCGCTCGCGCAGGAGGGCGAGCGCGTCGTGGTCGAGGAGGGCGGGCTGAAGTTCCTCGTGAACTTCACCGACTACCTCGACACCGGCCTGTTCCTGGACCATCGCCTGACCCGCGCGCGCATCCGCGCGCAGGCGCGCGGCAGGCATTTCCTGAACCTGTTCTGCTACACCGGCACCGCGACGGTCTGCGCGGCCGCGGGCGGCGCCGCGTCCACCACCAGCGTGGACATGTCGCGCACCTACCTTGACTGGGCGCAGCGGAACATGGAGGTCAACGGCTTCCGGGGCGCGTCGCACCGGTTCGTGCAGGAGGACTGCCTGGCCTGGCTGGCCGGGGACGACGGCAGGCGCTATGACCTGGTGTTCCTCGATCCGCCGACGTTCTCGCGGTCGAAGCGCATGGCGCGCGACCTCGACGTGCAGCGCGACCACGCCATGCTGATCCACGGCGCGGCGCAGAGGCTGGCGCCGGGCGGGGTGCTGCTGTTCTCGACCAATTTCCGCAAGTTCCGGCCGGACCAGGAGGCGCTCGCGGCCCTCGACGTCCGGGACATCACGCGGCAGACGATCCCGCGCGACTTCGAGCGCGACGCGCGCGTCCATCACTGCTTCGAGATCCGGCGCGCTGGCTGAGGCGGTGCGCGCCGGCGCCGCTAGCCGAGCTGCTTCACGCCGCGCAGGGCCAACGGGCTCAGGCCCTCGCCGCCCTCGGTCGCATGGCGGCGGATCTCGGCGCGCATGCGCGGCTCCCAGAACTTCCTCAGGTGGGTGGCGACCTGCTCGGCCGCGGCGGCGGGGTCGGGCTCCGCGGCAAAGAACGCCGCGATGTCATTCGCCATCGCCACCAGGCGCTGCACGTCCATGAGGCGGACTCCTCAGGCGACCGGGGCGGCCCGGTGGATGCGGGCGTCGCGCTCGGCGCGCGTGCGCGCGCGCCAGGCCTCGGGCTGCGCGACCTTCACCACTTCGACCGCGGTGACCTTGTATTCGGGGCAATTGGTCGCCCAGTCGGAGTTCTCGGTCGTCACCAGGTTCACGCCGGACTCGGGGAAGTGGAAGGTGGTGTAGACGACGCCGCGCGCCACGCGTCGCGTCACCGAGGCCCGCACCACGATCTCGCCGGCGCGGCTCGCGACCCCGACCCAGTCGCCGTCCTGGATTCCACGGCTCTCGGCGTCGTCCGGGTGGATCTCGAGGAGGTCCTCGGACTGCCAGGCGAGGTTCTTCGTGCGCCGGGTCTGCGTGCCGACGTTGTACTGGAACAGCACGCGCCCGGTGGTCAGCAGCAGCGGGTAGCGGCTGGTCGAGCGCTCGGCCGTCGCCACGTACTCGGTCCGGTAGAACCTGCCCTTGCCGCGCACGAAGCTGCCGACGTGCATCGTGGGCGTGCCCTCGGGCGCCGCGTCGTTGCAGGGCCACTGGATGCTGCCGAGGCGATCGAGCTTCTCGTAAGTGACGCCGCGGAAAGTTGGCGTCAGGCGCGCGATCTCTTCCATGATCTCCGACGGGTGCGTGTAGTGCATCGGGTAGCCGAGCGCCTGCGCCAGGCGCATGGTCACTTCCCAGTCGGCGAGTCCGGCGAGCGGCTCCATGACCTTGCGCACCCGCGAGATGCGCCGCTCGGCGTTGGTGAAGGTGCCGTCCTTCTCGAGGAAGGAGGAGCCCGGCAGGAACACGTGCGCGTAGCGCGCGGTCTCGATCAGGAACAGGTCCTGCACGACCACGCATTCCATGGCGGACAACGCGGCCGTCACATGCTGCGTGTTCGGGTCGGACTGGACGAAGTCCTCGCCCTGGATGTAGAGCGCGCGGAAGCTGCCGTCGAGGGCGGCCTCGAACATGTTCGGGATGCGCAGCCCCGGCTCGTCCGCGAGCGTGACGCTCCAGGCCGACTCGAACAGGCCGCGCACGGCGCCGTCCGAGACGTGACGGTAGCCGCTGAACTCGTGCGGGAAGGAGCCCATGTCGCAGGAGCCCTGCACGTTGTTCTGCCCGCGCAGCGGGTTCACGCCGACGCCTTCGCGGCCCAGGTTCCCGGTCGCCATGGCGAGGTTCGCGATGCCCATCACCATGGTCGTGCCCTGGCTGTGCTCGGTGACGCCGAGGCCGTAGTAGATCGCGCCGTTCGGGCCGGCGGCATACAGCCGGGCGGCTTCGCGCACGCGCTGCGCAGGCACGCCCGTAATCGCCTCGACGGCCTCGGGGGAATGCCGCGCGTCGGAAATGAACTCCTTCCACTGGCGCCAGGAGTCCGGCTCGCAGCGTTCGAGCGCGTAGTCGTCCTTCGCCAGGCCCTCGGTCACGACCACGTGCGCCAGCGCATTGATGACGGCGACGTTCGTCCCCGGCCGCAGCTGCAGGTGGACCGATGCCTCGACGTGCGGGGTCCGGACCAGGTCGATCGCGCGCGGGTCGACGACGATGAGCTTCGCGCCCTCGCGCAGTCGCCGCTTGAGCTGGGAGGCGAACACCGGGTGGCCGTCGGTCGGGTTCGCGCCGATGACCATCACGACGTCCGCCTTCATGACCGAGGTGAAGGCCTGGGTGCCGGCGGACTCGCCGAGCGTGTGCTTGAGCCCGTAGCCGGTCGGGGAGTGGCAGACGCGCGCGCAGGTGTCCACGTTGTTGGTCAGCAGCGCCGCCCGCACCAGCTTCTGGACCAGGAAGGTCTCCTCGTTGGTGCATCGCGAGGAGGTGATGCCGCCGACCGCGTCGCGGCCGTACTGCCGCTGGATGCGCCGGAACTCGCGCGCGGCGTAGCCGATCGCTTCGTCCCAGCCGACCTCGCGCCAGGGATCCGCGATCCGCTCGCGGATCATCGGCTTCAACACGCGGTCCTTGTGCGTCGCGTAGCCCCAGGCAAAGCGACCCTTGACGCAGGCATGGCCCTGGTTGGCGTGGCCCGCGCGGTTCGGGACCATGCGCACGACGGTCGAGTCCTTCAGCTCCGCCTTCAGCGAGCAGCCGACGCCGCAGTAGCCGCAGGTCGTCGCGACCGCCTGCGCCGGCGCGCCCAGCGAGGCCAGCGACTTTTCGGTCAGCGCCGCGGTGGGGCAGGCCTCGACGCAGGCCCCGCAGGAGACGCATTCGGAGGCCAGGAAGGGCTGGTGCTCGCTCGCCGACACGCGCGAGCCGAAGCCGCGGCCCTCGATCGTCAGCGCCAGCGTGCCCTGGATCTCGTCGCAGGCGCGCACGCAGCGCGAGCAGACGATGCACAGGTCCGGGTTGAAGGTGAAATAGGGATTGCTGACGTCCGGGGTCACGCCGCGCTGCGTCCTGCCCGGTGCATAGCGCGAACCGGTGACGCCGAGCGTCGCGGCCGCGTCCTGCAGTTCGCAGTGCCCGTTGGCGGGACAGTCGTCGCAGTCGAGCGGGTGGTCGGAGACGTAGAGCTCGACCACGCCGCGCCGCAGCCCCTCGAGCCGCGGCGACTGCGTGCGCACCTTCATGCCCGGCGCGACCGCCGTGGTGCAGGAGGCCGGGAAGCCCTTGCGGCCCTCGATCTCGACCAGACACAGGCGGCAGGAGCCGAACGCCTTGAGGGAATCCGTCGCACACAGCTTCGGGACGGCGGTCCCTGCGAGCGCCGCCGCCCGCATCAGCGAAGTGCCCGCGGGCACCGTCACCGTCGCGCCGTCGATTTCCAGCGTGACCGGCTCGCCGTCGGCGGCAGCCGGCGTCCCGAGGTCCCTGTGGTCGATCGCGTACATGTCAGTGTCCGGCCGTGCGCCGCCGGAAGTCCTCCGGGAAGTGCTTCATCGCGCTCAGCACGGGATAGGGGGCCATGCCACCGAGCCCGCACAGCGAGGCCTGCAACATCGTATCGCAGAGTTCCCCGACCAGCGCAAGACTGGCGTCCCGGTCCACGCCGCGCCCGATTCTGTCCAGTGCCTCCGCTCCCCGCACCGAGCCGATGCGGCAGGGCGTGCACTTGCCGCAGGACTCGTGCGCGCAGAACTCCATCGCGTAGCGCGCCATCTCCAGCATGTCCACCGTGTCGTCGAAGGCCACCACGCCGCCGTGGCCGAGCATGGCGCCGATGGCCGACAGCGACTCGTACTCGAGCGGCGTGTCGAACTGGGACGCGGGCAGGTAGGCGCCCAGCGGTCCGCCGATCTGCACCGCGCGGATCGGCCGTCCGCTCGCCGAGCCGCCGCCGTAGTCCTCGAGCAGTTCGCGCAGCGTGAGGCCAAAGGCGCGCTCGATCAGGCCGCCGCGGCGGATATTGCCGGCGAGCTGCAGCGGCAGCGTGCCGCGCGACTTCGCCTGGCCGAACTCGCGGTACGCCGCCGCGCCGTCCGCGAGGATCCCGGGCACGGTCGCGAGCGTGATGACGTTGTTGACGACGGTGGGCGCGCCGAACAGGCCGCGCTCGGCAGGCAGGGGCGGTCGCACGCGCACCTCGCCGCGGCGCCCCTCGAGGCTCTCGAGCATCGAGGTCTCCTCGCCGCAGACGTAGGCGCCGGCGCCGACCCGCACCTCGAGCGTGAAAGCGTGGCCCGACCCGGCCACCCGGGCCCCGAGCCAGCCCTTCGCCTCCGCCTCGGCGATCGCCTCCTCGAGCGCGACCCTCGCGTGGGGATATTCCGAGCGGAGGTAGATATAGCCGCGGGTCGCGCCCGTCGCGAGGCCGGCGATCGTCATGCCCTCGATCAGCACGAAGGGATCGCCTTCCATGATCATCCGGTCGGCGAAAGTGCCGGAGTCGCCCTCGTCGGCGTTGCAGACGACGTACTTCTGCGGCGCCTGGGCGAGCAGCACCGTGCTCCACTTGATGCCCGTGGGGAAGCCGGCGCCGCCGCGGCCGCGCA
>DASTOQ010000102.1:0-10608 GCA_035720205.1 Steroidobacteraceae bacterium
CCAGCCCGATCGTCAGCCAGGGATGGCCGCGCGCCGGCAACGTCGCCAGCCACCAGGCGATCAGCACGCTGATCCCGCCCGCCAGCGCGAGGAAGAACCAGCGTTGCCAGCCGCCCGCCTGCGCCAGCAGGCTGAACGCAGCGCCCTCGTTGTGCAGCCGGGTGAGTTCGAGGAACGGCGTCACCGGGAGCACCTCGAACAGCGCGAACTGCCCGACGACGATCCACTTGGTGAGCTGGTCCACGACCACGATCGAGGCCGACAGCCACAGCCATACCAGCGCGGATTTCCTCACGGCGGCGGCCTCGTTCATGCGTGGTGCCTCGACTCGCCCGGGCCTTCCAGGTTTCCGGCGCAGCGGCCGCAGATCTCCGGATGCCGCGGGTCGGCGCCCACGTCGTCGCGCCGGTGCCAGCAGCGCGCGCACTTCGGTGCATCGAGCACCGACACCGAGATCCAGGCGCCGTCCTTCGCGACCGAGAGGGCGGGCACCGCATCCGCCGGACGCTCGGAGGCCTTGGAGAGCCGCGCCTGCGAGGTGATCAGCACGAAGCGCAGTTCGTCGCCGATGGCCGCCATGCGCCGATGCTGCGCTTCGTCCAGATACACGTCCACCCCGGCCTCCAGCGGGGCGCCGAGCGCGCCTGCGGCGCGCAGCCGCTCGAGCTCGCGCGCCACGTCGGTCTTGAGCGCGATCACCGCCTCCCAGTCCACGTCGCCTGCGGCCTTCGCTTCTGGCAGCGGCCACCAGGTCGCGAACAGCGCGGATTCATCGCGCGGGCCCGGCAGGTACTGCCAGATCTCCTCCGCGGTGAACGTCAGGATCGGCGTGAGCCAGCGCACCATCGCCTCCGCGACGTGGTACATCGCGGTCTGCGCGGAGCGCCGCCCGGCGCTCGCGGCCGGCATCGTGTAGAGCCGGTCCTTCAGGATGTCGAGCCAGAACGCGCCGAGCTCGACCACGCAGAAGCCGTGCACCTTCTGGTACACGAGGTGGAAATCGTAGTTGCGGTAGGCCTCGATCACCTCGCCTTGCAGGCGCGCGGCCGCCGCGAGCACCCAGCGGTCGATGCCGACCATGCGCTCCGCGGGCACCGTGTCGCGCGCCGGGTCGAAGCCGGCCAGGTTGCCGAGCAGGAAGCGCACGGTGTTGCGCATGCGCCGGTAGCTGTCGGTCATGCGCTTCAGGATCTCGTCGGAGACCGCGATCTCGGCGCTGTAGTCGGTGGCCGCGACCCAGAGCCTGAGCACGTCGGCGCCGAGGGTCTGCATGACCTTCTGCGGCGAGACCACGTTGCCGAGGGACTTCGACATCTTGCGGCCCTTGTCGTCCACGGTGAAGCCGTGGGTCACGACCTGGCGGTAGGGTGCGGCGCCCTTGCCGGCCACCGACGCGAGCAGCGACGAGTGGAACCAGCCGCGGTGCTGGTCCGAGCCTTCGAGGTACACGTCCACCGGGAACGGGATCGTCTCCGGCCGCAGGGCCGGCAGGCAGTGGTGCACGGAGCCCGAGTCGAGCCAGACGTCCATGACGTCGTCGCACTTCTCGTACACCAGCGCCTCGTCGCCGAGCAGGTGGCGCGGGTTCAGCGCGAACCAGGCCTCGATGCCGCCCCGCTCCACCAGCGCGGCCACGCGCTCGAGCAGCTCCGGCGTCTGCGGATGCGGCTCGCCGGTCTCCTTGTGCACGAACATCGCGAGCGGCACGCCCCAGGCGCGCTGGCGCGAGATGCACCAGTCGGGGCGCGTCTCGATCATGCTGGTGATGCGCTGTTCGCCCCAGTCCGGCACCCAGCGCACGGTCCTGATCGCCGCGAGCGCGTCGCGCCGCAAGCCCTGCCTCTCCATGCTGAGGAACCATTGCGGCGTCGCGCGGAAGATCACCGGCGACTTGTGCCGCCAGCAGTGCGGGTAGCTGTGCAGGTAAGGCTCCTGGTGGATCAGCCGGCGTTCGCGCTGCAGGATGTCCACGATCGTCGCGTTCGCGTCGAATACGGACAGTCCTTCGACCTGAGGCGTGCCGGCGACGAAGCGCCCGTCCGGTCCCACCGGGTTGTCGATCGGCAGGCCGTACTGGCGGCCCATCTCGTAGTCCTCGGCGCCATGGCCGGGCGCGGTGTGCACCGCCCCGGTGCCGGTCTCGAGCGTCACGTGGTCGCCCAGGATCACCGGCAGTTCGCGCTCGTAGAACGGGTGCTCCAGCCGCAGTCCCTCGAGCTTCTCGCCGCCGGCCTTCGCCAGCACGCGCGTCGCGCTGGCGCCGATGCGCTTCGCGACCGCCTCCAGCAGTCCCTCCGCGACGACCAGGCGCTCGCGCCCGGCCGGGCGCTCGAATTCCGCCAGCACGTAGTCGAGCAGCGGATGCAGGCACACGGCCTGGCTGGCGGGCAGGGTCCAGGGTGTCGTGGTCCAGATCGCGATCGCGGCCTCGGCTAGATCTTCGGTCGTCAGGCCGAAGCGGCGCGCCGCGTCCATCGGGTCCGCAACGGCATAGCGCACGTCGATCGAGGGCGAAGTGCGATCCTCGTACTCGACCTCGGCCTCGGCGAGCGAAGAGCGGCAGTCCAGGCACCAGTGCACCGGCTTGAAGCCGCGCACCAGGTGGCCGCGACGGATGATCGCCGCGAAGCCGCGCAACTGCTCGGCCTCGAACCGCGAGGCCATGGTGAGGTACGGGTCTTCCCAGTCGCCGATGACGCCGAGTCGCTGGAAATCCGCTTTCTGGACTTCGACCTGGCTGGCCGCGAACTCGCGGCAGGCCTTGCGGAAGGCGTCCGCGTCCAGCTTCTGGCCCACGCGGCCGTGCTTCTTCTCGACCTGCTGCTCGATCGGCAGGCCGTGGCAGTCCCAGCCCGGCACGTAGGGCGAGTCGTAGCCATCGAGCATGCGCGACTTGACGATGATGTCCTTCAGGACCTTGTTGACCGCGTGGCCGATGTGGATCGCGCCATTGGCGTACGGCGGTCCGTCCAGCAGCACGAATTTCGACCGGCCGGCCGCGCGGGCGCGCAACTTCGCGTAGATGTCCTCCGCCAGCCACTTCGCGACCATCGCCGGCTCGCGGCGGGCGAGGTCCGCCTTCATCGGGAAGTCGGTGGCGGGCAGGTTGACGGTCTGCTTGTAGTCCACGTCCGGTCCTCAGGCCCCCAGCAGCTCGCGCGCGCGGGCGGCGTCCCGGTGCATCTGCTGGATCATCGCGTCCAGATTGTCATAAGCGACCTCGTCGCGCAGCCGCGCGACGAAATCCACGTCCAGGCGCTGGCGGTACAGGTCGGCGTCGAAATCGAACAGGTGCACCTCGATCAGCCATTCCCTGCCGCCGACGGCCGGCCGCGTGCCGACCGAAGCGACGCCGGGCCGCCGTTCGAACGCGAGGCCCGAGACGCGCACCGCGAAGATGCCGGCGAGCGGCGATTTGCGCCGGTGCAGGCGCATGTTCGCGGTCGGAAACCCGAGCTTGCGGCCGAGGCGTGCGCCCGCGACCACGCGTCCGCTCATGCGGTAGTCGCGCCCGAGCAGCGCCCTCGCCTCCGCCATGCGGCCCGCGGCGAGCGCTTCACGCACCCGGGTCGAGCTCGCGGGATGGCCGCCGACCACGAGCGGCGGCACTTCGTCCACGCGGAAATCCCGCGTCGCGCCGGCGTCCCGCAGCAGCGACACGTCGCCGCCGCGGCCGTGCCCGAACCGGAATCCTTCGCCGATCACCACCCGCCTGGCTCCCATGGCGCGCCACAGCACGCGCTCGATGAACGTCGTCCCGTCCCACTGGCTCAGGGTCGCGCCGAACCGCAGCACGCGCAGCTCGTCGATGCCGAGCGCGGCGAGCAGCTCCGCCTTGTCCCGCAGCCGCATCAGGCGCGCCGGCGCCGCATCCGGCACGAAGTACTCGCGCGGGTGAGGCTCGAAGGTCAGCACCGCGGCGGGCAGCCCCTCGTCGCGGCTGCCGTGTCGCAGCACGTCGAGGATCGCCTGGTGCCCGAGGTGCAGGCCGTCGAAGTTGCCGATCGCGACCACGCATCCGCGGCGCGCGTTCCGGCAGGGTTCCTCGCCGCGTCGGATCAGCATCGGCCCGCCGGAATTATAGGGATTTCAGGTGGCGCGGTCTCAGTCCCGCGAGGCCCAGGGCCGCGAAATACACGCCCGCACCTCCCGCAACCGCGAGCGCCATGCGCCAGGCCTTTTCCGCCGCGCCCAGGCCGTTCCAGGCCGACCAGTCGCCCGACGCCCACCACAGGAAGGCCGCCATCGCGGCGCATGCGGACAGGACCTGCGGCAGCAGGCGGCGCCAGTTCCCGCTCGGCGTGTAGACGCCCCGCAGGCGCAGGCCGCGGTACAGCAATGTGGCGTTCAAGAGCGCCGACAGCCCGGTCGAGAGCGCGAGCAGGGCGTGCGGCACCGGAAATCCCGCGAGGTAGGCCGGGACCACCACCGCCAGGTTGAAGCCCATGTTGACCGAGAGCGCGATGATGCCGACCTTGACCGGCGTCTTCGTGTCCTGCCGCGCGAAGTATCCCGGTGCCAGCACCTTGACCAGCGAGAAGCCGATCAGGCCCAGCGAATAGGCCATGAGCGCGTAGCCGCACATGAGCACGTCGCGGTCGTCGAACTTGCCGTAGCCGAAAATGGTCGCGATCAGCGGTCCCGCCAGCATCAGCAGGCCGACGGCCGCCGGGGTCGCGATGGTCACGGTCAGCCGCAGCGCCCAGTCGAGCGTGGCGTTGAACTTCTCGCGCGACTCGGCCGCGTGATGCGAGGAGAGGCCCGGCAGGATCACGGTCGCGAGCGCGATCGCGAACACGCCCATCGGGAACTCGACCAGGCGGTCCGCCGCGTACATCCAGGTGACGCTGCCGACCATCAGGAAGGACGCGATGATGGTGTCGAGCAGCAGCGACACCTGCGCCACCGAGGAGCCGAAGATGCCCGGCAGCATCAGGCGCGCGATGCGCTTCACGCCCTCGTGCGCGCGGTCGAAGCGCGGGCGCGGCAGCAGCCTGAGCGCGTGCATGGCGGGAAAGAGCGCGACCAGCTGCACGATGCCGGCCACGAACACGCCCGCGGCGAGCACGAGATGCGGCTTCTCGAAGTACGGCGCGACCACGCCCGCCGCCACGATCATCACGACGTTGAGCAGCACCTGGTTGAAGGCCGGCATCGCAAAGCGACCGTAGCTGTTCAGTACGCCGCTGCCGAGCGCGACCAGCGAGATGAAGAAGATGTAGGGGAACGTGAACCGGAGCATTTCGACGGTCAGGTCGAATCGTCCCATGTCGTCGCGGAAACCGGGCGCGAACAGGAACGCCAGCACCGGCGCCGCGATCGCGCCGAGCGCTGCGACGGCGAACAGCACCGCGCCGAATACGCCGGCGACCCCGGCGACCAGGCCCTGCACCTCGGCGTGCTCGCGCTTGACGCGGTACTCCGAGATCACCGGCACGAAGGCCTGCGAGAAGGCGCCCTCCGCGGTCAGGCGCCGCAGGAAGTTCGGGATCTTGTAGGCCACCAGGAAGGCGTCCATCAGCGGCCCGGCGCCGAACATGATCAGGTAGACCATGTCGCGCAGCACGCCGGTCACGCGCGACAGCAGGGTCAGCGAACCGACGACGGCGGTATTGCGCAGGAATCCGCGGTGCATGCGCCGCGCACTATACCGCGTTGACAAGGGCGCCCCGCATCGGGACAATGCGCGCCCTTATGGCCAACACCAAGTCAGCCGAGAAGCGCGCCCGCCAGGCCCTTGCCAACCGCGCGCAGAATGTCGCTCACCGCTCCAAGGTGCGCAGCGCCGTGCGCAAGGTCGTCGCCGCCATCGGCGCCGGCAACAAGCAGGACGCCCAGGCGGCGCTCAAGGACGCGATGCCCGTCATCGACTCGATGGCGCGCAAGGGCATCATCCACAAGAACAAGGCCGCCCGGCACAAGAGCCGGCTCGCCGCCCAGGTCAAGGCGATGTAAATAAATAGGGACGCATCCCATTTATCGGCGCCTGCCGATAAATGGGATGCGTCCCTATTTATTTTCGAGCTCCTGCATCACGGCCTGGCACAGTTCCTTCGTGCCTTTGCCGGTCGCCCCGGAGATCCGGAACACCTTCCCCTTGAATCGCAGCCGCCGCACGATTTCGGCGCAGCGGCGCTCGCGTTCCGCCCCGCCCACCAGGTCGATCTTATTGAGCACCAGCCAGCGCGGCTTCTTCGCCAGTTCCGGGCTGAACTTCTTCAGTTCCTTCACGATCGAGCGCGCGCCCTCGACCGGGTCCGCATCCGGGTCCGGCGGCGCGACGTCGACGAGATGCAGCAGCAGCCGTGTGCGCTGCAGGTGCTTCAGGAAGCGGATGCCGAGACCTGCGCCCTCGGCCGCGCCTTCGATCAGTCCCGGGATGTCGGCCATGACGAAGCTCTTCGCCGGGCCCACCGACACCACGCCGAGCTGCGGATGCAGCGTGGTGAAAGGATAGTCGGCGACCTTCGGCCGCGCGGCGGACACCGCGCGAATCAACGTGGACTTGCCGGCATTCGGCAGCCCGAGCAGGCCCACGTCCGCCAGCAGGCGTAGCTCCACGCGCAGGGTCCTCGCCTCCCCGGGCAGGCCCGGCGTGATCTGGCGCGGCGTGCGGTTGACGGAGCTCTTGAAGCGCTGGTTGCCCCAGCCGCCCTTGCCGCCCTTCGCGACCAGCAGCGTCTGCCCGGCCTGCGACAGGTCCCCGAGCGTCTCGCCCGTGTCATCGTCGATCACGACCGTGCCGACCGGCATCGGCACGTAGAGGTCGTCCCCGCTCCGCCCTGTGCAGTCCTGGCCGCCGCCGGGCTGGCCATTCTGCGCGCGGAAAGTGCGGCGGATGCGGTAGTCGACCAGCGTGTTGATGCCTTCCTGGGCGCGCAGCCAGACGCTGCCGCCGAGCCCGCCGTCGCCGCCGTCCGGGCCGCCGAAAGGCACGAACTTTTCGCGGCGGAAGCTCACGGCGCCACGCCCGCCGTGGCCGGCGACCACCTTCACCAACGCTTCGTCGACGAACTTCATGCGGTGGCCCTAACGAAAAACCCCGGCCGGGCCGGGGTCCTTCTTCAATCCTGCCTGCCCCGGCTCAGTCCGGAAGCACGGAGACGAAGGTGCGCCCGTCGCTGCCCTTCTTCTGGAACTGCACGCGGCCGGTCTTGAGCGCGAACAGGGTGTGGTCGGTGCCGACGCCGACGTTGTCGCCGGCGCGATACGGGGTGCCGCGTTGGCGCACGAGGATGTTCCCCGCGAGCACACGCTCGCCGCCGAATTTCTTGACGCCGAGCCGCTTCGACTGCGATTCGCGGCCGTTCTTGGTGCTGCCGCCGGCTTTCTTGTGTGCCATCTCTTCGATCCTCGCTCGGTGATCAGGCCGCCGTGATGCCGGTCACCTTGACTTCGGTGTACGGCTGGCGGTGGCCCTTCTGGCGCAGATAGTGCTTGCGGCGCCGGAACTTGGTGATGCCCACCTTGTCGGCCTTGCCGTGCGCCTGCACGGTCGCCGTCACGCGCGCGCCCGTGACATAAGGCGCCCCGACGGCCACGTCGGCGCCCTCGCCGACCAGCAATACCTGGTTGAACTCCACGGTGGCGCCCGCATCGGCGTCGAGTTTCTCGACCCGCACGACGGTGCCTTCGCTCACCCGGTACTGCTTGCCCCCGGTGGCAATGACGGCGTACATGATTGACTGGACTCCAAAAAGAGCCGGCAATTGTAGTGACGGGACCCCCCGGGGTCAAACCCGGCGGGACGGCCGCAAGTTCCCCGGATGGGCGTTTGCCGCTAGGATGCGCCAGCCGCAGGGGGGCTGCCAGGAAGCCATGCAACTCAAGGACCTACGGGCGCTGGTCGCCACGGACCTCGCTGCCGTGGACGCCGAGATCCGCCGCCAGCTCGGCAGCGATGTCGCGCTCGTCAACCAGGTCGGCGAATACATCGTCGGCGCGGGCGGCAAGCGCGTCCGGCCGCTCCTGGTCGTACTGGCCGCGCGCGCGGCCGGGGTCCGCGATGCCGCCCACGTCCCGGCCGCGGCACTGATCGAGTTCATCCATACCGCGACGCTCCTGCACGACGATGTCGTGGACGATTCGGCCAAGCGCCGCGGCCGCGACACCGTGAACGAGGCCTTCGGCAACCCCGCGTCGGTGCTGGTCGGCGACTTCCTCTACTCGCGCGCATTCCAGATGATGGCCGCGCTCGATTCGCCGGCGCTGATCCGCGTGATGGCGGACGCCACCAACACGATCGCCGCCGGCGAGGTCATGCAGCTCATGAATTCGGGGGACCCCGACACGACCGAGATCCGCTACCTGGAGGTGATCTACCGCAAGACCGCACGGCTGTTCGAGGCCGGCGCGCAGATCGCCGCGATCGTGGCCCGGGCGCCCGCGCCCGTCGAGGCCGCGCTGGCACGCTACGGCAAGCACCTCGGCATCGCCTTCCAGCTCGTGGATGACGCGCTCGACTACCGCGGCGACGCCGAAGAGCTCGGCAAGAACGTCGGCGACGACCTGGCGGAGGGCAAGCCCACCCTGCCGCTCATCCACGCGCTCAGGAGCTCCGCGCCGGCCGACGCGGCGATGATCCGCAGCGTCATCTCGCAGGGCGGCACGGAGGACCAGCTGCGGATTCGCCAAGTCGTTGAAAGCACGGGGGGCCTTGATTACACTGCCCGACTCGCCGAAGACGAGGCGAACCGCGCGATCGAGGTTTTGGCCGGAGTTCCCGCATCGGCCTTCCGCGACGGGCTCGCAGCACTCGCGAAATACGCAGTGACGCGCCGCTCCTGACCGGTTCGCAGTCCGCCAGTTCGGGGTGTAGCTCAGCCTGGTAGAGCACTACGTTCGGGACGTAGGAGTCGCAGGTTCAAATCCTGTCACCCCGACCAGTCCGCCGCCGCATGCTGGGCGTCGGCGGGCGCGGACCGCCGTCCACTCAGAATTCGTAACGGCTTCGCGGATGATTCATCGCGCGATCGACGTCGAGATACGCTTCCGTCACGCGGTCGAAACCGTATCGGTCGTAGTAGCGGGCGTAATATCCGCCGTCGTCGAGCCGCTGCCGCAGGTGATGGTAGCGCTCGGCCACATCGTCGAAGCTTGCGCGCAGCAGGTCGCGCGAACGGCTGCGATCGACTTCGCGGTTGAATTGCCGCGCTGCGTCCGCCAGCTGCGCGGCATCGGTGACGGTGTGCGACGGAGCCCGCGAGTCATGGAGCTGGCGGGAGAAACGGTGCGCCGAGGCGTCGAGCCGGTCGGCGGCCGCGCCGAGGCTTCCGCTCGATGCGCAACCGGCCATCAGGCCGGACAGCATCAGACAGGCGATCAGATTCCGCATGGTCGTTGCTCCTGGGTCTGGCAATCGCGCCCACACCACCTTCGACTGCGCACGGGCGCAATCCGCTCGCTGCGCCTGTCGCCGGATCGCGACGTCTCACGATCGTCCCGGGCGCGCGTCCGTTGCCGAAGCAGGGACCGACGAAAAGTGCTATGACATCGACGCCCCATGAAACCCGCTGGCGTCGCCCTGCCGTTGCTGCTCGCGCTGCTCGCGCTCCCCGTCGCGAGCGCCACCCCGGCCGATGCCGATCTCCTGGCCGCCATCAATGCGATCCGCGCGCAAGGCTGTGCCGGTCGGCAGGGCGTGAGCGCCGCACTGCGAGCTGACCCGCGCCTGGACCGTGCCGCTGCCGCATTGAGCGATGGCCGCCGCCTGCGCGCAGCACTGGCCGACGCAGGATACGGCGCCGGGCAGTCGGCGATGCTCGAAGTGTCGGGCGCGGACGATTCGGCGATCCTGCGCGCGCTTGCCCGCCGCGGATGCGCCGACATTGCGGATCCGGTCTTCCGGGAGGCCGGCATCGCCCGGCGCGGCGGCACGGCCTGGATCGTGCTGGCCGCTCCGCTCGCGCCGCCCGCACGCGATCAGGCGGCGGCGGTCAGCGCGCGCGTGCTCGTACTCGTGAACGAGGCCCGGGCAAGCCCGCGACGGTGCGGCAGGAAACGGTTCGGCGTGGCTGCGCCGCTGTCGTTGTCCGGCGCGCTCGAACAGGCGGCGCAGGTCCACGCGCGCGACATGGCCCGCCGCAGCACCCTGAGCCACGCCGGGGGCGACGGCAGCACACATGCCGAGCGGGTCACGCGCGCCGGTTACGCCTGGCGCGTCGTCGGCGAGAACATCGCCGCCGGCCAGCCGACGCCCGAACAAGTGGTCGCGGGATGGCTCAGGAGCCCGCGGCACTGCGCGAACCTGATGGACCCGGACTTCTCCGACATGGGCGTCGGCTTTGCGGTCGAGCCCGGGAGCACCGCGATCATCTACTGGGCGCAGGTCTTCGCCGCGCCGCTCCGCTAGCGGCGCGCGACGCCGCGGTCACTTCCGTGGCGCCTGCGCCGATTTCACCTCGATCGCGATCACGCGGCCGCTGCCGGCAATTGCTTCCCAGGAGTGCTCCCCACCCTGCGGCAGCCAAAGCACCTGCCCAGGGTGGAAATCGTGAATCGCGGTCTTGCCGTCCGTCAGCGTGAGCTTCAGCCGGATCCAGTCCTGGCTCACGAGCAGCGACGGCGGATGCGAATGCATCGGGCTCCGGCGGCCGTGCGAGGTGCGGC
>DASTOQ010000103.1:0-5508 GCA_035720205.1 Steroidobacteraceae bacterium
GTGGCCCGGAAACACGATTATGCACGCCGCCGCCGGGTCACGCTCCCGCGGATTCGGTCGCGTCGGCCGCGCGCACGCGCTGCGGCTCGACTTCGAAGTCGAACACCAGCGGCAGGTGGTCGGACAGCGGCACCGCCGGGATGTCGAAGCCCTTCGGCCGGATGCCCTGGCCGTACAGGACGAAGTCGAGTTCCTTGCGGGGCCAGCGACTCGGATACGACGGCAGGCCGGCGATGTTCGCGCTGCGCAGCCCCGCAGCCTGCATGAACAGGTAGATCTCGTGCTCGCCCCAGAACGTGTTGAAGTCTCCGGCCACGATGACCGGCTTGGACTGGCGCCGCACCAGCTGGTGCAGGTGGCGCAGCTGGTAGTGGCGGTGGCGGAACTTCAGCGACAGGTGCACGAGGAAGACGGCGACGTCCTCGAGTTCGAGCTCGATGATGAGTTTCTTGATGCCGGTGTCGAAGTAATGGAACCGCTCGCCGCGCACCCGCGGCGCCGCCAGGAAGGCGTTCGCCTGCTTGCGCACGATCGGCATGAACTGGTTGATCGAGTCCTCGCCGTACTTGCACTGGTAGGTCGAGAAATGGGACAGGTGGCTGGCGATGAACTCGGCCTGGTTGATCATGCCGCTTCGGATGGACCCCGTGTCCACCTCGATCAGCCCGACGATGTCCGGGTCGCGGCTGGAGATGAAGTCCGTGATCCGCTCCAGCACCTGGCGGCTGCTGCGCAGGTAGCCGGCGCCGGGCACCGGCAGGTGGAACGACGGGCCGGTGCCGGTGGCGTAGCGGATGTTGTAGAGCAGCAGGCGCATCAGCAGGCGTATCCGGGCTCCGGCAAAAGACGTATTCTAGGCAAAGGGCAGCGTCTGGGATGCCGACCATGACGGAAAACAACCCGATCCGGCTCTTCGTGACCCACCTTTTCGCACCCGACGAGGCGTACTTCCGCGTCTTCGAGTACCTCGAGAGCCAGCCCAATTTCTTCTACACCAACCTCGCGACGCCCGAGAAACCGCCGCGCAGCAAGGAGAAGGAGGCGATCCGCGAGGACCTGCGCCGGCAGATGGCCGACGCCGAGGTCGTCGTGCTGCTGTCCTCGCTGCACGCGCGCGACCCGGTGCTGATCGAGTACCAGGGGCTCTACGCCCAGTCCTGCGACAAGCCGCTGGTCGTCATGGAACCCTTCGGCACGACCGATGCGGTGCCCGCCAAGCTCCGCGAGATGGCCGATGAGGTCGTGCCGTGGAATGGCCGGGAGATCGCGGATGCGATTCGCCGCCAGGCGCGTCATGAAGATACGACGCGCTGGGACACGATCGAATTCAAGCTCGATTGACGCTGATCAGCGTCGGGATCCGTACTGACGGCGATTCCTTGGCCATGGCAGGGCGAGCGTGGGCCTGGCCGTTGCCGCGCGCGGGGGGTGCCGTGGCCGCCCGGTGCAGGGCATCCAGGAGCGCCACGATGCGCTGGGCGCAGGCGTCAGCCTCGCCCATGGACATCTTCCGCACCGTGGCGATGACCGCGCTCTCGCCCGGAAACGGGCGTACGCTGGTCATGGCGCGACGCAGCCACTCGAAGTCCTGGCGCAGCTCGCCGGGAATCTCCGAGACCGACAGGTCTTCCAGGTAACGCGACCAGGCGTCAGCCAGTCGTTGCTTCAATCCCGATGACTTGGCCAGCTCCAGCGTGGCCTTATGCAGACTCTCCCAGGCGGCAGCACTCACGGCGTCGATCACTCCCTCTGCTGAACTCGTTTCGATATCGATAGAACTGAACCGGATCTCAACTGCGATTCGCCGTATATCGATTCGATATTCCCCGTTACATCAAATCGATACGACCCGAATATAGCGCGATTTCCTGCGATGGGAAGAGTCCCTGACCCGGGATTCTTGCGCTTCGTCAAGATTTTTCGTTCTATAGTTCCAAAATAATCGTCCGCAACCGGCCAAGCGATGCCCGAAACCATGGCTCAGAAGCGGGTCCCCGTCCTGGCGGCACTGGCCCAGGCCACGCGCCTGCAGATCCTGGCCCGGGTGGCCGAGGCCGGCGCCAGGGGGGTGGCTGCGGGGGACATTGCCCGTTCGGTCCGTTGTCCGGCCTCGACCCTGTCCTTCCATCTGAAGGAGCTGAGCCGTACCGGCTTGCTGGAAGGCAGGCCGCGGGGCCGCTTTGTGATCTATGTGCTGCAGCGGGAGATCCTCGGGGACCTGGCCCGTTATCTCGCGGGCCTGGCCGGGGAGGGACGGGCCGGCAGGACCGGCAAGCCGGCGGCCTCGGGTGTGCGCAGGCCCAGGCCGGCCCGCGGTTCGGACCGCGGGCAGCTTTCGATCTTCGGGGACTGAGCCCGCCCCGGGCCCGATCAATTGCGCACGAGGTGCGCGACGAACTGGTCCACCGGCATGGCCTCGAGCCTGGCCGGGTCCGCGAACAGCGCCTCGATCCTGCGCCGCTGCTTGTCCGGGTAGACCTCCGCGAGCGAAGACTCGAACTTGCGTACCAGCACCGGGTACCCCTCGGCGCGACGCCGGCGGTGGCCGATCGGCGCATCGATGGCGACGCGCGCCGTGCTGCCGCCGTCCCGGAAGTGCACCTGGATGGCGTTGCCGATGTTGCGTTTGTCCGGGGCGTAATAGTCACGGGTGAAGTCCGGGTTCTCGCGCACTTCCATGAGCGCGCGCAGCGCGTCCACGCGCGGGTCGCGGGCCACCTCGTCCTCGTAGTCCGCCGCGGTGAGCCGGCCGAAGATCAGCGGCACGGCGACCATGTACTGGATGCAGTGGTCGCGGTCCGCCGGGTTCGCGAGCGGCCCGGTCTTGTCGATGATGCGCACGCCCGGCTCCTGGGTCTCGATCACGATCCGTTCGACCTGGTCGAGCCGGCCCCGCAGCTGCGGGTGCAGCTGCATCGCGCATTCGACCGCTGTCTGCGCGTGGAACTCCGCGGGATAGCTGATCTTGAACAGCACGTTCTCCATCACGTAGCTGCCGAAAGGCTGCCGGTACTGGAATGGCTGGCCGCGGAACAGCACGTCGTAGAAGCCCCACTTCGGTGCCGACAGGGCCGAGGGGTAACCCATCTCGCCGGTCATCGCCATCAGCGCGTGGCGTACGCCGCGGCTGGTCGCATCCCCGGCGGCCCAGCTCTTGCGCGAGCCGGTGTTGGGCGCGTGGCGGTAGGTGCGCAGCGCGCCGCCGTCCAGCCAGGCGTTGGACACCGCGTTGATCACCTGCCCGGGCGTGCCGCCCAGCATCGCCGTCACCACGGCCGTGGTCGCCACCCGCACCAGGATGACGTGGTCGAGACCGACGCGGTTGTAGGCATTCTCCAGCGCGGTCACGCCCTGGATCTCGTGCGCCTTGATCATGGCGGTCAGCAGGTCGCGCACGACCAGCGGCTCGCGGCCCGTGACCGTGGCGCCGCGCGCCAGCCAGTCCGCGACCGCGAGGATGCCACCCAGGTTGTCCGAGGGGTGGCCCCACTCGGCGGCAAGCCAGGTGTCGTTGAAGTCGAGCCAGCGGATCATGGCGCCGATGTTGAACGCGGCCTGGACCGGATCGAGTTCATAGCTCGTGCCCGGCACGCGCGCACCGCCGGCCATGGTGGCGCCGGGCACGACGGGCCCGAGCAGCCGGGTGCAGGCGGGGAAGGCGAGCGCCTGGAAGCCGCAGGCCAGCGTGTCCATCAGGCAATAGCGTGCGGTCTCGTACGCAAGGTCGCTGGTGATGCGGGCGTCGCGGGCATAGCTTGCGATGTCGACGAGCACGCGATCCGGGGCGGGCCGCGAGGCTGCGCGGATGTCAGGGTGGCTCATGGCGGCTCAGGCCCTCAGCGTTGGCCGGCCGGCGGGACCTTGCGCGGTTCCGGGCCGGTGTAATTCGCGCTCGGGCGGATGATCTTGCCGTCCTCGCGCTGCTCGATCACGTGCGCGCCCCAGCCGGTGGTGCGCGAGATCACGAACAGCGGCGTGAACATCGCGGTCGGCACGCCCATCAGGTGGTAGGAGACGGCGCTGTACCAGTCGAGGTTGGCGAACATGTTCTTGGTCTCGCGCATCACCGCCTCGATGCGCTCGGCGATGCGGAACCGGCCGAGGTCGCCGGCCTCCTCGGCGAGGCCGCGCGCGACGCGCTTGATCACCTCATTGCGCGGATCCGCGACCGTATACACCGGGTGGCCGAACCCGATCACGACCTCGCGCGCGGCGACCCGGCGGCGGATGTCGGCCTCGGCTTCGGCGGGATCCCGGTAGCGCCGCTGGGTCTCGAAGGCGACCTCGTTGGCCCCGCCGTGCTTGGGGCCGCGCAGCGCGCCGATCGCGCCCACGATGCAGGAGTGCATGTCGGAGGCGGTGCCGGCGATCACGCGCGCGGTGAAGGTGGAGGCGTTGAATTCATGCTCGGCGTAGAGGATCAGCGAGGTGTGCATCGCGCGCACCCAGGAGCGGGGCGGCTCGCGCCCGTGCAGCAGGTGCAGGAAGTGCCCGCCGATCGAGTCGTCTGCGGTCTCCACCTCGATACGCCGGCCGGCGACCGCAAAGTGGTGCCAGTAACACAGCATCGAGCCGAGCGAGGCGATCAGCCGGTCGATGATTTCGCGCGCGCCGGCAGGATCGTGGCCGGGGCCTTCGGGCGTCTCGCAGCCGGCGACCGACACCGCGGTGCGCAACACGTCCATCGGGTGCGCCGTCGCCGGCAGCAGCTCGAGCGCCGCGCGCAGCCGCGGCGACAGCCCGCGCAGGCCGGCGAGCCGCGCCTTGTAGGACGCGAGCCCGGCCGGGTCCGGCAGCCTGCCATGCACCAGCAGGTAGGCGATTTCCTCGAATTCGCAGCTCTCGGCGATGTCGAGGATGTCATAACCGCGGTAGTGCAGATCGTTGCCGCTGGTGCCGACCGTGCACAGCGCGGTGTTGCCTGCCGCGACGCCGGAAAGCGCGACCGACTTCTTGGGCCGGAATCCGGCGGCTTCCCCGGACGTTGCCATGCTCATCGTTCCCTGTTGCGGCTGAACAGTTCGTCGAGCTTCTGCTCGTAGGCCTGGTAGTCGAGCACTGCGTACAGCTCGGCGCGCGTCTGCATGAGATCGAGCGCGGCGCGCTGCCCGCCGTCGCGGCGGATCGCGCCGTACACCGCGAGCGCGGCCCGGCTCATGGCGCGGAACGCGGACAGCGGGTAGAGCACGAGCCGCACGCCGGCGGCGCCCAGCTCGGCGGTCGTGAACAGCGGCGTGCGCCCGAATTCGGTGATGTTCGCGAGCACCGGCACCGGCAGCGCGTGCGTGAATTCGCGGTACTCGTCGAGTGTCGTCAGCGCCTCCGCGAAGATCATGTCGGCGCCGGCCTCGACATAGGCCGCGGCGCGCGCGATCGCGGCCTGCTGGCCCTCGACCGCATGGGCGTCGGTGCGCGCCATCACGACAAACTGCTCGTCGCTGCGGGCATCCACGGCCGCGCGGATCCGGTCGCACATTTCCTCGGCGCTGACCAGCGCCTTTCCCGGCC